>NZ_JBEZWU010000092.1:0-1027 GCF_040637655.1 Streptomyces sp. NPDC028722 | reverse complement strand
CTGTGGAGCCCCCACATGAGCAAGCCCGAACGGGAGATCGTGCTGCGCACGCCCGGCGGCCTGTACCGGTGCGGCACGCCGCAGTTCGGCGCGCTCATCGGCGACCGGGTCCAGACCGGCAACAACATCAGCCTCGGCCCCGGCGTGGCTGTCGGCCGTGACTCCCGGATCGCGAGCGGCGTCACCCTCGCCGCGCGCACCATTCCCGACCACAGCGCCGTCACCGCCCCGCATACAGCCGAGGCCCACGTCCGGCAGCGTCCCGCCCAACGCGGGAAGAGCCCGTCTGTCTGCGATGCTGCCTCAGCCCGCGGGTAGCCGAGGCAGCGTCGTGTTCTCTCGCGGGGAGAGGCATGGCCGATACGGGCCGCCCTTCCTAATTCGTTCCGCCCTCTTGGATGCCGGCGGCTACGGGGAGCAACGGGTTCGAGTGCACTTCCGGGCCACCGTGAACACCGACAACCGGCTGATCTCGTGCACCACGATGAGCCAGGAGTTCGAGCAGACGAGAGAACTGCCAGCAGCGCGGGCATCGTTGGCGCCAAGCTGGCCTGCAAGTCAAGGCACCAGGCCCGCCGTCCCGTGCGGGCTCTCATCACCGCGACCTTGAGGAGAGCTATGTACGTGCACTCCGACCGACTGCCCACGAGCGCACCGGTCCCGCAGGGAACCACTACACCCCGGCCGTGGGGCGTCAGCCGTATGCAGCCGTACCCGACCATGTCGCCTGAATACGGGGGCGTCTACCTAGACCCGGCCACCCAGGCGGCCGTCTTCTTCGACGGCAACGGACACGTGATGGAGATGCCCGGCCACGGGACCAGCACCGGAACGAGTCTCTCGACCGGCACCAGCCCCGATGGGCAGGGCCAGGGCTCTACGGACAACGACACGGGGAGCGACAACGACCAGTGACTGACACACGTCCGGTGTTGGTCGTCACCAGCCTGCACGACCCCACCGCCGACGTGGTGATCCGCGAGCTGCACGACCGGGGCGTCCCGGTCGTGCGGTTCGACTCGGGGGA
>NZ_JBEZWU010000091.1:0-1052 GCF_040637655.1 Streptomyces sp. NPDC028722 | reverse complement strand
ACGAGCTCGTGCACGGTAAGCGGGTGGGACGTCGAGCCCGTGATCTTGGATCATGGTCTCGTGGTGGGGAACGCGTCTCGGGCAGCGATCGTCAGCGACCGGAGGATCACGGGCCTTTCGGCCGGTGTGATCGCTGAGCTCGTCGCCGAGGTAGGACCGTTGTGGCATCAACGGCACCAGGCCAAGCTCGCATCCAGGGCACGAAAGCGGGCCGCGGGCGCCGGCGCGAAGCACCGGCTGGTCTTCGTCGACCGGCTCCTGGCCACGCTCGTGCACCTCCGCCATGGAGCCACTCACGACGTGCTGGCCTGCTGGTTTGGTGTGGACCGTTCCACCATTACCCGGGCCATCGGCGAGGTACGTCCCCTGCTTGCCGAGCGAGGCTGCACGGTCACTGCCGGAGTGCGGTTACGGACGCTGGCGGAAGTCGTCGACTACCTCGGCGTGACCGGGCAGACCGGCATCGTCGACGGCACTGAAATCCGGGTCCGGCGGCCGGCCGCCGGACGCAAGGACCGGGACAAATTCATCTCCGGCAAGAACAAGCAGAACGCGGTCAAGACCATGGTCGTCACGGACGGGGACGGCCGCGTGCTGTTCTGCAGCCCGACCAAGCCGGGCAGCTGCGCGGACATCACCCACGCCCGCCAATTGGGGCTGGTCAAGCTCCTGGCTGACGGATCTGCGGTAGAGATCCTCGCCGACGCCGGTTACCAGGGCCTGGGCGCCCAGACCGGCGGGCGTGTGATCACGCCACCGCACCGCAAGTTCAAGAAGAGCGCTCCGGAGTGGTACGAGGAAATGCACGAGCGACAGCGCAAAGCGCACTCCTCGCGACGCATCCGCGTCGAACACGGCATCGCCCACCTGAAGAACTGGCGGGCACTCGCCCGTCACCTCGGCCGCCGCGAGCACATGAGCGACACCGTCCAAGCCATCGCCGGCCTGCTGTCCCACCAGCAGACCGCGGACCTGACGTCGGCACAGCAGAGGTGAGCACAGAGCCCCACCGCAGCCCTCGACACCTCACCGCCTACCGTGCACGAGCTCGT
>NZ_JBEZWU010000090.1:0-1312 GCF_040637655.1 Streptomyces sp. NPDC028722 | reverse complement strand
GAATACCAGAACTCCGAGAAATACCAGCTGCGCCCCCGCGACTGGGAGACCGCCGCACGCGAGGGCCGCACCATCGCCCCCCTCATCACCCGCCTCAACACCGCCCGAAGGCGGCACCCCGCGCTACAGCGCCTGCGCAATCTCCGCTTCCACCGGACCCACAACGATGCCGTGCTCGCCTACAGCAAGAGCACGGGTACGGACACGGTCATCGTGGTCGTCAATCTCGACCCGCATCACACCCAGGAGGCCACGGTCTCGTTGGACATGCCGCAACTCGGCCTGGACCGGCACGCCGCCCTGTCCGTGCACGACGAACTGACGGGCGAGACGTACCGCTGGGGCAGGACCAACTACGTGCGTCTCACGCCCGGCCGGACGCCGGCGCACGTGCTCCACGTCGGGCGATCGACGCCCCAGATCGGAGGGCCCGCAGCGTCATGACCGTCAACGATCCCGTACCGGACACGTTCGAGGACACTCCCGCCAAGGACCGGGATCCGGAGTGGTTCAAACGCGCCGTCTTCTACGAGGTGCTGGTCCGCTCCTTCCACGACAGCAACGGCGACGGCGTCGGCGACCTGAAGGGACTGACCGCCAAGCTCGACTACCTCCAGTGGCTCGGCGTGGACTGCCTGTGGCTGCCCCCGTTCTTCAAGTCCCCCTTGAAGGACGGTGGCTACGACGTGTCGGACTACACGTCCGTGCTGCCCGAGTTCGGTGACCTCGCGGACTTCGTGGAGTTCGTGGACGCCGCCCACCAGCGCGGCATGCGCATCATCATCGACTTCGTCATGAACCACACCAGCGACGAGCACCCGTGGTTCCAGGAGTCCCGCAAGAACCCCGACGGCCCGTACGGCGACTACTACATGTGGGCCGACGACGACAAGCAGTACCAGGACGCCCGCATCATCTTCGTCGACACCGAGGTCTCCAACTGGACCTTCGACCCGGTGCGCGGCCAGTACTACTTCCACCGCTTCTTCTCCCACCAGCCGGACCTCAACTACGAGAACCCGGCCGTGCAGGAGGAGGTCCTGGCCGCCCTGCGCTTCTGGCTGGACCTGGGCATCGACGGCTACCGTCTGGACGCGGTCCCCTACCTCTACGCCGAGGAGGGCAGCCACTGCGAGAACCTGCCCGCCACGCACGCCTTCCTCAGGCGGGTCCGCCGCGAGATCGACGCGATGTACCCGGACACCGTGCTGCTGGCGGAGGCGAACCAGTGGCCCGAGGACGTCGTCGACTACTTCGGTGACTACGCGGCCGGCGGCGACGAGTGCCACATGGCGTTCCACTTCCCCGTCAT
>NZ_JBEZWU010000089.1:0-1315 GCF_040637655.1 Streptomyces sp. NPDC028722 | reverse complement strand
GAATACCAGAACTCCGAGAAATACCAGCTGCGCCCCCGCGACTGGGAGACCGCCGCACGCGAGGGCCGCACCATCGCCCCCCTCATCACCCGCCTGAACGACGTCCGGCGGCGGAGTCCGGCGCTGCGGCAGCTGCGCGACCTGCACTTCCACCACGTCGACAAGGACGCGGTGATCGCCTACTCGAAGCGGAGCGGATCGAACACGGTTCTGGTGGTCGCCAACCTCGACCCCCACGACACCCAGGAGGCCACGGTCTCGTTGGACATGCCGCAACTCGGCCTGGACTGGCACGAGTCCGTGCCGGTGCGCGACGAGCTCACCGGTGAGACCTACTACTGGGGCAGGACCAACTACGTGCGTCTGGAGCCGGGGCACCGGCCCGCGCACGTCTTCACCGTCCTGCGACCGTCCACCCCGCAGATCGGAGGGTCAGCCACCATATGAGCGTCAACGAGCCCGTTCCGGACACCTTCGAGGACACTCCCGCCAAGGACCGGGACCCCGAGTGGTTCAAACGCGCCGTCTTCTACGAGGTGCTGGTCCGCTCCTTCCAGGACAGCAACGGCGACGGCGTCGGCGACCTGAAGGGACTGACCGCCAAGCTCGACTACCTCCAGTGGCTCGGCGTGGACTGCCTGTGGCTGCCGCCCTTCTTCAAGTCGCCGCTCCGGGACGGCGGTTACGACGTCTCCGACTACACCGCCGTACTGCCCGAGTTCGGTGACCTCGCCGACTTCGTGGAGTTCGTGGACGCCGCCCACCAGCGCGGCATGCGCGTCATCATCGACTTCGTCATGAACCACACCAGCGACCAGCACCCGTGGTTCCAGGAGTCGAGGCGGGACCCGGACGGTCCGTACGGCGACTACTACGTCTGGGCCGACGACGACAAGCAGTACCAGGACGCCCGCATCATCTTCGTCGACACCGAGGCCTCCAACTGGACGTACGACCCCGTACGCAAGCAGTACTACTGGCACCGCTTCTTCTCGCACCAGCCGGACCTCAACTACGAGAACCCGGCCGTGCAGGACGAGATGATCTCCGCGCTGAAGTTCTGGCTGGACCTCGGCATCGACGGGCTGCGGCTGGACGCCGTGCCGTACCTGTACCAGCAGGAGGGCACCAACTGCGAGAACCTGCCGGCCACCCACGCGTTCCTGCGGCGGGTGCGCAGGGAGATCGACGAGCAGTACGCCGACAAGGTGCTCCTCGCCGAGGCGAACCAGTGGCCCGAGGACGTCGTCGACTACTTCGGTGACTACGCGGCCGGCGGCGACGAGTGCCACATGGCGTTCCACTTCCCCGTCAT
>NZ_JBEZWU010000088.1:0-1502 GCF_040637655.1 Streptomyces sp. NPDC028722 | reverse complement strand
ACGTGGCGCGGAGCTGGTCACGGGACCGGTGACCAGCGGCAGCGGTACGCCGGCGCCCTCGGCCAGTGCCACTCCTGACGTACCGGGCAGCGGCACCGGCGCGGGAGGCGGTACGGGGCGGGCGGCCCCGGGTGCCGCACCCGGTGGCAGCATCGACCTGTCCAACTGGCAGCTCCAGGAACCGGTCGGCTCCCCGGGATCCCCGGCCACCGTCTCCCCTGCCCGGCTCCAGGGCGGTTTCCAGGACGCCTACTTCTACACCGACAGCGACGGCGCCCTGACCTTCTGGTCACCCGAGAAAGGCGTCACCACACCCAACTCCGACTACCCCCGCTCCGAGCTGCGCGAGGTGAACGGGGACGGCAGCAGTGCCGACTGGCCGCTCAGCGGCACCCACCGGATGAGCGCGACCCTGCGCGTGGTGTCCGTGACGTCCCGTGTGTGCGTGGGACAGATCCACCTGGGGTCCGGCGGCTCCTCCACCAAGCCGCTCCTGGAGCTGTACTACGAGGCGAACGGCGACATCGTCCTGGGCACCGAGAACTCCGCCGCCGGCGGTCAGACCCGGCACCCGGTGGGACATGTCCCGGTCGGCGAGAAGTGGAGCTACACCATCGGCGTCTCCGGCGGTGACACCATCGACGTGACGGTCGACGGAAGCACCACCCACTACCCCGTCGCCGACTCCTTCAAGTCGTACAAGCAGTACTTCAAGGCCGGTGCCTACAACCAGTCCGCGTCGGACAGCGGTACGAACGGAGCCAAGGTCGCGTTCTACGCGCTGGCCGTCTCCCACAGCTGATCCGCCGCGCACAGCACAACGGCAGGGCCCGACGTCCGGATGACGTCGGGCCCTGCCGCCACGAGCGGGAAGAGATCAGTACAGGTCGGTGCACCTGCCGTTCTGGAACACGGGCCCCTCGACGACCGGGAGACCGGGGCCGGGGTCGCGCACCACGGTGTTCAGCCCTCCGTGCGTGCCGGCGGTGACCTTGTCGGCGCAGGCCTGGACCGCGGACTCACTGTCCCCCTCGGCACCACCGACGTACATGTCGAGCCAGGTGGTGGCGCCCTGAGGAGCGGTTTTCAGACTGTGACAGGGGCCGTTCTGAGGGCTGCCGCCGTCACCGCAGGCGTCCTCGACGATGAAGTACCGGCGCACCCGGGGCAGGTAGAAACGGGTGCCGGCGGGATAGTCCAGCGTGTCCTTGCCGCCCGCCGTGCTGTGCCCGACCGCGAGCGTGATCGGATCGGCGTACGTACCGGTGCCGCCGGCCTGCTGGTGCAGAACGGGATCGGAGATCCGGGCGCTGCCCCGCGGGGTGTTGTCGAACCAGGTGTATCCCGTGGTGAACGCGGTGTCGATGCGCTGGCCGGAGCCGCCCGTTTCCGGGGAGGGGCTCTCGGCGCCGGGGGTGCCGCCGGCCGGTACGGGAGGAGAGGGCAGCGGTTCGCGGGTCGCGCTCGCCGTGGGGACGGGCAGTCCGGCCGGGGGCAGGGGA
>NZ_JBEZWU010000087.1:0-1633 GCF_040637655.1 Streptomyces sp. NPDC028722 | reverse complement strand
GGTTGACTCCGGCGGCGCGCCAGAGGGCGGCGAGGGCGAGCATCATGGCCCAGGAGACGGGTTGGACGATGTCGACGCGGTCGAGGGCGGGTGTGTTGTCGTGGCCGCGTAGTACGGCGGTCAGGGACCAGTCGACGTAGGGTGCGAGGGCTGTTTCGCAGGCGGTGATGGTGTCGCGGAAGACCTGGGAGGTGTCGAGCAGATCGACGGCCATTCCGGCCCACTGCGACCCCTGCCCCGGGAACACGAACACGACAGGCGCTCCGGATGCCCGGCCCGGCTTGGCACCGGAGACGGACGCGGTCACGACCTCGGCCTCGCCGGAGGCCAGTGCGTCGAGACCGGTGAGGAGCCCGTCGCGTCCGTCGGTGCCCGGGACGACGGCCCGGGCCTCGAAGGGGGAGCGGCCGGTGGCGAGGGCGAACGCCACGTCGGCGGCCGCGAGTTCGGGGCGTGCTCGCACGTGGTCGGCGAGCTGTCGCGCCGCCTGGGCGAGTGCGTCCGCCGACCGCGCCGACACCACCCACGGCAACTGACCACCGTCCAACAGGTCCGCTGATCCCGGTGCCGTGTCGTCGGCGGGCGGCTCCGCGAGTACGACGTGCGCGTTGGTGCCGCTGATCCCGAACGAGGACACTCCGGCCCGCCGGGTCCTGTCCTCGGTCGCGGGCCACGGGTGGGGCTTGCTGAGCAGCTCGACACTGCCCGCGTTCCAGTCGACCAGGTCGCTGGGCTTGCTCACGTGCAGGGATGCGGGCAGTTCTCCGTGGCGTAGTGCCATGACCATTTTGATGACGCCGCCGACTCCGGCGGCGGCCTGTGCGTGCCCGAGGTTGGATTTCAGGGAGCCGACGAGGAGCGGTTGGTCCTCGCGTTCGCTGCCGTAGGTGGCGAGGAGGGCTTGTGCTTCGATGGGGTCGCCGAGGACGGTGCCGGTGCCGTGGGCTTCGACCGCGTCGACGGCCGAGGGGGTCAGGCCCGCGTCGGCCAGTGCGGCGCGGATGACGCGTTCCTGTGCGGGGCCGCTGGGTGCGGTGAGGCCGTTGGAGGCGCCGTCCTGGTTGACGGCGGTGCCGGCGACGACGGCGAGCACGTGGTGTCCCAGTCGCCGGGCGTCCGACAGCCGCTCGACCACGAGGACGCCGACGCCTTCTGCCCAGGCGGTGCCGTCGGCGTCCGCCGAGAAGGACTTGCACCGCCCGTCGGCCGCGAGGCCCCGCTGCCGCGAGAACTCGATGAAGGTATTGGGCGTCGACATCACGGCGACACCGCCGGCGAGGGCTAGTGAGCACTCGCCGCTGCGCAGGGCACGCACGGCCAGGTGCAGGGCGACCAAGGACGACGAACACGCGGTGTCCACCGTCAAGGCCGGGCCCTGCAAGCCCAGCGTGTACGCCACCCGGCCGGTGGCCACGCTGCCGGTCGTGCCGGTCAGAAAGTGGCCTTCGGCCTCCTTGGGCATCCGGCCGCCACCGCCGTAGTCGTGGTACATCACCCCCGCGAACACACCGGTGTCACTGCCGTGCAGTGATCCGGGGGCGATGCCGGCCCGCTCCAGGGCCTCCCAGGACACTTCCAGCAGCAGGCGCTGCTGCGGGTCCATCGCCAGTGCCTCACGCGGTGAGATACCGAA
>NZ_JBEZWU010000086.1:0-2194 GCF_040637655.1 Streptomyces sp. NPDC028722 | reverse complement strand
TCGTTACGACAAGCGGGCCTACGTCTTCCACGGCACCGTCACCGCCGCAGCGATCCGGCTCTGGCTCCGTCAGTGATCCGCCGGACAGAACCTAGCCCCATCACCCCACCCTGGGAACGGAAGGCCCGCCCTGGCCCCTGTCGGGGCCGGGGCCGCCGAGGAGGGACCGGCGCGGGGCGGTGGTCACGGCCCCGTCATCTTCTCGTTGAACTCCCTCTCGAATTTGCGCTGCTCCCCGGTCTTGTCGTGGGCGGCGCCGACATTCCGGTTCGGCTCCACGACCTCGTCGGTGCCGTTCACGTAGATCGTGCTCTCGCGGTTGTAGGTGGGGCTGTACATGACCACCCCGTAGTCGTTGTCGGTGTCGCCCTGCCAGACCTTGCGGACGATTCCGTCGTGGAACACTCCGTTGCTGCTCTGGCGGTAGCTGACGATCCTGACGACCTTGTTGGGGTCCGGCTGAAGCTCCGAGACGGTGGTCATCGCGGTGTTCTCCTTGTTCGTCGGGCCTGAGGGCACGCGGAGGCTCCTCCTGGGAGAGGACCGTCCCGCCCTAGCCTTCTGCCGCCCCGGGCCACGGCTTCACTCCTGCCAGGGCGAAAGGCAACCCGAACGGTTCGTGATCCGCCGGACAGCACACCTAGACGGTCATCCGGGCAGAAGTGAGCGGGCGGTGCGGGAGGCCGAAGATCTTGTGCGGGGCTGTTGGTGCCGGCTGAATCCGCTCTACCTGTCCCAGCGCGATCATCATCAACACCGAGCCGGTTGGTCCATGGCCGGTACCGGGGGATCGGTCAGGTGGTGAAGGCGTGGTGGAGGGTTTCGCGGCAGTCGATGAGGGTGTCGACGCCGACGACCTGCAGCGTGCGCATCACGGCCTCGCTCGGTGCGGCCAGGCGTATCCAACCGCCGGCCCCCGTGAGGGCGCGGTAGGCGGTGATCAGGACGTTGATGCCGGTGGAGTCCATGAAGGAGACCTGATGCATGTCGACCACAATGCGGGGCTGGGGGAGGTCGGGGACGTCCAGAGCCTGGCGGAGCGGTTCGATCGTGTCGAGGTCGATCTCGCCGGCCACGGTGATCACGCGGATGCCGTCGGTGGCGGTGGAGACGACCGACAGCTGTCCTGGCTGCACGGAATGCTCGGTGTCCGCCATCTCTCCCTCGGCCATGTCGCTGATCCTGGCACACCCAAGACGTTCACCCGTAGTGCTGCCCTGCCCAATGCGGGTAATGCCTTGGCGACCAGCGCGTAAAGCGTGTACCGCGCATGCGTGGGTACGCGCGGGGATGTGGATATGGCAGCGGACGCGGGCCGTGATGGAACCACTCCCGGTGAGTGAGGACAGTGTGCCGCCGGATGAGCAGGCCTTACAGGCCACGGTGGCCCTGGAAGGCGACGGTACGTGCATCGCGCAGGCCCGCCACCTCGCCGCCCATTTCCTCACCCGCGTGCAGGCCGAGCACGGCCTGCCGGTCTCACAGCGCGCCATGGACCTCACCCAGCTGGTGGTCAGCGAGCTGGTGACCAACGCCCTCAAGTACGCGCCGGGCCCGGTGCTGCTGGACCTGCGCATCGCCGGTGACGCGGTGGAGGTCGTGGTGTGGGACGGCGATCCGGCGCTGCCGGTGGCGAAGGCCGCCGACATCGGACGGGTGGGGCAGCACGGCCTGGAGATCGTGATGGCCGTCGCCCAGGGCTTCGAGGCCCAGCGGGAGCCGGTCGGCAAGCGCATCACCGCCCGCATCGCCCTCCTGGACGACCCCGGCAGCGCCATGCCAGGTCAGCGGCCCTTGTAGAGGCTCGCGACCGCCCTCCAGTCACAGGCCGGGGCGCGCGGCACGTGGCGGCGACGTCGCATGTTCGTTTCGTGCAGGGCGGCGGCGCCGGGCAGGCGTCCCATGTCGGTGAACGCTGAGCACCGTGCCCTCGAGATCGAGCCGCTGCCGCCTCAGGCTGCCGCTGCAGCACGCAGCTTTGGCGTCGACTCATGAACGGCTACGCAGCGGTCTGCGAACGGACCGTGGAGCGCACCCACACCTTCGGTGGATTGGGCGGGCAGAGGGGATCGGGAAGGCACAAGCAGCCCTGGCTGACGCTAGGCCGTTTCGTTCGGATCATCTGATCGTTGGTTCGGGTGTGCCGTTGACTGACGCGCAGTGGGCGCGGATCGAGCCGTTGCTTCCGGACCGG
>NZ_JBEZWU010000085.1:0-2693 GCF_040637655.1 Streptomyces sp. NPDC028722 | reverse complement strand
ATCGACTGGCAAACCCTCCTCACCCCCTACCACACCAAACCCACCGAACTACCCCCCTACCCCTTCCAACACCAGCACTACTGGCTCACCCCCGAACGTGGTGTGGCCGACGCCCGCGGGCTCGGTCTGGCGTCGCCCGGGCATCCGCTGCTGGGTGCGGTGGTCGAGCTGGCCGAGGACGACCGGCTGGTGTACACGGGGCGGCTCACCCTGGACACGCAGCCGTGGCTGGCCGACCACGCGGTGCGGGGCACGGTGCTGCTGCCGGGCACCGCGTTCCTCGAACTGGCGATGGCCGTGGGCAGCAGGCTGGGCTGGGGGCGGTTGGCCGAACTCACCCTCCAGACGCCGTTGGTCCTCGAACCGGACGCGGCCGTACAGCTCCGCGTGACCGTCGAACCGCCGGCCGACAACGGACAGCGGGAGCTGGCCGTGCACTCCCGGCCGCAGGACGCCGGCCTGGGCAGCGTGTGGACGCGGCACGCCGCGGCGCTGCTCGACGTGGATGACGACACCGCCGGCTTCGACCTCACCGAGTGGCCGCCGCCCGGTGCCCACGAGATCGACGTCGACACGCGGTACGACACCCTCGCGGAGGCGGGCTACGACTACGGCCCCGCCTTCCAGGGCCTGCGGGCCGCCTGGCGCACCGACCGCGACGTCTATGCCGAGGTGGGCCTGCCGGCCGATCTGGACGGCACCGGCTTCGGCGTGCATCCGGCGGTGCTCGACGCGGCTCTGCACGCGGTCGGCCTGCTGCGCGAGGACGGCGGCACCGTGCTGCCCTTCTCGTGGTCCGGTGTCACCCGTTACGCCGAGGGTGCGGACACTCTGCGGGTGTGGCTGAGCGCGGCCGGCGAGGACGGGGTGACCCTGCGGGCCGCCGACGGCACGGGAAAGCCGGTGCTGTCGGCGGAGGCGGTCACGATGCGGCCGTACGCCGCCGATCCGGCCGCCGGTCGCGGCACGGACTCGTTGTTCCGGCTGGACTGGCAGCCGGTCCGGGCCGCGGCAGCCGACGTCGACGCGTGTCTGGTGGCGGACCTGGCCGAGGTGCCGGATCCCGTACCGCAGGTGGTCGCCGTGCGATGTCCGGCCGGGACGCAAGACCCGGGCGGCACGGGAGCCGGGCTCGCCGGGGGCGCGCACCGGGCCGCGGGCTGGGCGCTGGGCCTGGTGCAGGAGTGGCTGGCCGATGCCCGCTTCACCGGTTCCCGGCTGCTGGTGGTGACCGACGGCGCCGCCGGCCCCGATGCGGATGATCCCGCCCAGGCCACGGTGTGGGGTCTGGTCAGGACAGCGCAGTCGGAACACCCGGACCGCTTCTCCCTGTTGGACACGGAGCCGGCGCACCCGGTCGACACGGTGCCCGCAGCCGTACTCTCCGAGCCTCAGCTCGCCCTGCGTGGCGGTACTGTGCTCGCTCCCCGGCTGGTGCGGCACACCGGCGGGACCGGGCCGGCCGGTGGCTTCCGGCTCGACCCGGACGGCACCGTGCTCGTCACCGGCGGCACCGGAGGGCTCGGTGCTCTGGTGGCGCGGCGCCTGGTCACCGAGCACGGTGCCCGGCGTCTGCTGTTGGTCAGCCGCCGTGGCCCGGACGCGCCCGGAGCCTCGGAACTCGTCGCGGAACTGAGCGGGTTGGGCGCCGAGGTCACCCTCGCCGCCTGCGACTCCGCCGACCGTGAGGCGCTCGCGCACCTGCTGACCGGCGTACGGCTCACCGCCGTCGTCCACACCGCGGGGGTCCTCGACGACGGCATGGTCGGGTCGCTGACCGCGGACCGGCTGGCCGCCGTACTACGGCCCAAGGTGGACGCCGCCGCACACCTCGACGAGTTGACCGCGGAGCAGGACCTCGCGGCCTTCGTCCTGTTCTCCTCGGTGGCGGGCGTGCTCGGCAATCCGGGACAGGCCAACTACGCCGCGGCGAACGTCTTCCTCGACGCGCTCGCCGCCCGTCGGCGCACCGCCGGGCGCCCGGCGCAGTCGCTCGCCTGGGGTCTGTGGGCCGAACGCACCGGGCTCACGGGGCACTTGGACGGTGACAACCTCGCGACCCGAGGTGTCTCCCCGCTGTCCACGGAGCAGGGTCTCGGGCTCTTCGACCGGGCGCTCGCCGATGACAGCGCGGTGCTGGTACCGGCCCGCCTCGAACCGGCCGCGCTACGCGCCGACGCGCTCGCCGGGACCCTGTCCCCGGTGCTGCGTTCGCTGGTGCGTGTGCCGCAGCGGCGCCCCGGCGAGTCCGGACTGCGCCGCAGGCTCGGCCGGATGTCCCAGGAGGAGGGCCGCCGACTGCTGCTCGACCTCGTACGCGCCCAGCTCGCCACGGTCATCGGCCGCGACTCCGCGGACGGGATCGACCCCGACCAGCCGTTCAAGGGCTTCGGCGTCGATTCGCTGCTCGCGGTGCAACTGCGCAACCGTCTCCACTCCGCCACCGGCCTGCGCCTGCCGGCGACCCTGGTCTTCGACCACCCCACACCGGCCGCCGTCGCCGACTTCGCGCTCGCCCTCGCCCAGGAGCGCGCCGGGCGGTCCACCCCGCCCGTCGCTGCCGCCACCACCGTCGCACCGCGTACGGACGACCCGATCGTGATCGTCGGCATGGGCTGCCGTTTCCCGGGCGGGGTGGACTCGCCGGAGGGGCTGTGGCAGGTCGTCGCCCAGCAGCGCGACGTGATCTCCGG
>NZ_JBEZWU010000084.1:0-2884 GCF_040637655.1 Streptomyces sp. NPDC028722 | reverse complement strand
TTCCGGTAGGTGGTCGGTGGCTGGCTCCGGGGCGGCTAGCATCGCGGCACCGGAACCGAGGAACGTGGAGTTCATCCGTGCGTCACCCGCGCTTACTGATCGTTTCAGAATGCTTTCCGGAGTCGGCGGAGGCAGATGATCGAGCAGGCAAGTTCGAGCAGACCTTGGTGGAGGTCCGCTCGGCGTTCGTAGCGGATGCGGAGCCGCTTGAACTGGTGGAACCAGGCAAAGGTGCGCTCCACCACCCACCTGGTGCGTCCGAGACCAGAACCGTGCGGGGCACCACGCCGGGCAATCACGGGTTTGATACCGCGTTTCCACAGCAGCCGACGGTACTTGTCGAAGTCGTAGCCGCGGTCGGCGAACAGGCGCTTGGGCCTGCTGCGGGGCCGTCCGCGCAGCCCGGGTATCGGCGGAATTGCGTCCAGCAGCGGGATCAATTCCGTCACGTCGTGACGGTTCCCTCCGGTCAGAGAGACCGCCAGCGGGGTACCGTGCCGGTCAACGATCACGTGGTGCTTGGAGCCTGGGCGGGCGCGGTCAACCGGCGATGGCCCGACATCTCTCCCTCCTTTCAAGGCTCTGATGTGTGAACCGTCGATCGCGCAGTCGTCCGTCTCCAGCTTTCCTGCGGTCCGTAGCTCGGTCAGGAGTACTTGATGCAGGCGCGGCCAGACACCGGCCTGGGTCCAATCGCGCAAGCGTCGCCAGCTGGTGACTCCTGAGCAACCGATCAGCATTGCGGGCACGTCTCTCCAGGCCACTCCCTTGCGCAGGACGTACACGATGCCCGCCAGTGCCACCCGGTCGGGAGTGCGCACTCGTCCGGGGGATCGGTGCCTGCGCGCCGGTGGTGCGGGAAGCAAGGGCTTGACACGCTCCCACAGGTCATCAGGAACGAGATCGTCAGTCACGTGTCGAGCTCTCTGCCCGGTCGCAGCGACGTGAGTGCTGTGGCGCCGGCCGGTCCCGGTCGGTACACCTCGCCCGCTCGGCCGGGGCATGCGCGGGCTGATGCCGTCGTCGGCGGCTTCCGCAGAGTCTCAGTGCAACGATGCTGGTGGGGACGGTGAGGATCATCAGCGCACCGCAGCCGGCGAGGACAGCGGGTGCGCTGGTCCGGTCGAGGAGAAAGCCTCCGAGGGCGGCTCCGAGGGGAGAAGCTGTCAGGAGTACGGCGCTGCGTGCGGCCAGAACCGTGGTGAGGGAGTCGGCGGGTGCGCGGTCCTGGATCAGAGTGAAAGAGAGCGCGGAGTAGGGGCCGTAGACGAGTCCGGCGAAAGCGAAGCCGATCAAGGAGGGGATGGCGGTGTCCGTGAGGGCGAAAGGGAGCATCCCGATGCCGTGGCCCGAGATGATGCCGAGCATGGCCGGCCACAGGGGAAGCCTTTTGGCCGCGCCCAGGGCGAGGGCGCCGATGACGGCTCCGATACCGAAGGCGGTCCAGTAGGCGCCCAGCAGCCCGGCGCCGGCATCGAGGTCGTCGGAGACGAACAGAGGAAGGGCGACTTCGACGGGGCCGAAGGCGAGGTTGAACACCCAGGTCACGAGGAGCAGGCCGAACAGTTCCGGCTGGCGGCGCAGGATGCTCAGCCCGCCCTGCGTGCCGCCGGTCACTGGGGGCACCGGTGTCCGGGGCAGGGGGGTGCGGCCGGTCTGGAGGGCGAGCATGGCGAACGTGGCGGCGTCCAGGCCGATGATCCACGCCGGGGACACCATGCCCACGAGAAGGCCCGCGAGAGCGGGGCCCGCGACGGTCGCGGTCCAGAGGCTGGTGCTGATCACGCTGTTGGCCGCCAGGCGCTGGTCTTCGAGGAGCAAAGGGGCGAAGAGTGCGTGCTTTCCGGCCTTGCCCCAGGCGTGCAGCAGCGAGGAGGCGCCCAGGAGCCCGACATACACGGCCGGGGTGAGCAGCCCCGCCATGTGTGCGAACGGGACCGCCCCCAGCAGTACGGCCCGTAGCGTGGAGTCGGTAACCAGGAGCCGTCGCGCGGGCAGCCGGCGCATCCACCTGCCCAGAACCAGGGCGCCCAGTGCGCCGGGCAGGACATAGGCGGCGACAGCGATGCCCGCCAGCGCGCCTTGGCCGCCGTCCGGGCCCAGTGCGAGCGCAAGCCACGCGACCGCGACGACGGTCATGCCGTCGCCCAGGTCGGACAACGCGAAGACCGGCATCAACCGCCGAAAGGTGCGGTCGGCGAACAGTGAACGGTAGGGGCCAGGCAGCAGGCGTCCCGGTGCGGCTGAGAACATGCAGGTCACAGTCGCGCTTCAAGCATGCTTGAAGTCAAGGCCGGACCGAGGAGGGGCGGGCATGCGGTATCTACCCATTGGCGAGCTCGCGGAGAAAGCCCATGTGCGTGCTTCGGCACTGCGCTATTGGGAGGAGCGCGGTCTGCTGCCCGGCGCGCGTCGCGAAGGCGGGCGTCGGGTATGGCCCGCGACCACCATCCGCCGGGTCGCCCTGATAAAGATGGCGCAGCGGGCGGGCTTCACCCTCGCCGAGATCACGCAACTGCTGGCCGAAGACACCACGCCATCCGCAACCCGTCAGTGGCGGGACATGGCTACGCGCAAGCTGCCCGAACTCGATCGTCACATCGCGCAGACCCAGGCCCTGCGGCAGGCAGTTGCGGACTGCCTGGAGTGCGGTTGCATGAAATTCGATCAGTGCGTACTACTCGACACCACGGACGTGGCGCCCTGACCGCAAACGCTCGGCGGCCGCAACTGCCTGGCTCTGTCGATGAGGAGCGGCAACACTCGCCCACATTTTGAAACGAACAGTAAATTGGCACGGCGGTAGCCGTCCGGCGGGGTCCGTCGCTGCACCGGCGCGGCGGGCACGGTCAGCGCAGCCGGGTCGGCGGCCGCCGTGGCGGAG
>NZ_JBEZWU010000083.1:0-3282 GCF_040637655.1 Streptomyces sp. NPDC028722 | reverse complement strand
GGCCGGACGAACTCCCACTCCATGTCGGTCAGTTCATGACGACGTATCACCCGACCATGATCCACGACTCAAGATCAATTGAAGACACTGCCTAGTGGGCGAGGTAGACGTCGCGGCAGACACCGGCACCGTTGCGGGCGTAGCCGTTGCCCGTGGTGGTGGTGCCGGACAGGGCGGTGGGGGCATGGCCGGCCGTGCGCTTGATCGGCAGGTCTTCTTTGACCGCGACCCGTTCGGCGGCGGTCAAGGCCCCGTAGGCGGTGCTGTAGGTGAGGTAGCTGTGGAAGCCGTAGCCGGCGAGCTCGGCGGCGCGGGGCAGGCTGCCGGGGCGACCGTCGGTGAGCTGCCCGCCGAGGGTGGCCTTGTAGCGCAAGCGCAGCTTCCAGGTGTTGGTGGCCGTCTCACGGAAGCCGTAGTCGACGGTGTCGAGGTAGCCGTCGCGCAGCAGCAGGGCGACCTCTTCGACGTAGTCGTCGATGATGGCCAGGGCGGGGCCCCGTAGTAGCCGTTGAGGAGGCGGAGATCGGCTCCGATCTTGGCGCCGACGTAGCGGGCGTCGGTGAGCGTGAACGAGGACGACCTGGTGGACGAGCCAGTCATGCTCACGCTCCCTGGAAGGTGGGGCCGAACAGCTCGCGCCAGGCGTCGTTCGCCTCGCCCCTCGTCGGCGCGCTCGCCGCCCAGGCGACGTCTTCCAGCGCGGTGTTGGCGTGCTCGACCAGCCGCAGGCGGTCCTGCTCGCTGTAGGTGCCGGCGACGTTGTTGTCGGGGTTGACGGGGTCCCACACCTGGATGGGGGCGGACGAGGAGGCGACGTCGCCGGCCGGGTAGAAGTCGGTGAAGACGATCGGCCGCTCAAGGCCGGTGCGGGCGATGTAGGCCAGCACCTGCTCGATGGCCCGGGGGTAGTCGTTGACCTGGAGCAGTTCTCCGTTCCATCCGGTCTCCCACAGGTGGGCGACCAGGAGCTCAAGGAGGAAGCTCTTGCAACGCAGGTCCGGATCGTGCAGCTTGCTCTGGCGGATCCACGCCTTCAGCAGGCGGATCAGCTCGGTGTAGCCGGGGCCGGCGGCGTCGCTGCTTTTGCGTTTCTCGATGAACCGCAGGTGCAGGGTGACGGAGGTGAGGACCCTGGTGCCCTGACGGGTAACCAGATACCCCTTGTCGTCCGGCTCTCCGGTGTACAGCACCGGTGCGACGTCGATCTTCAGGCCGGAGCCGCGGAGGGTGATCCCGACCGCGTGGTCGGAGATCTTGAAGTCGTCGGCGACCTTCGTGTCGCCGTAGACCTGGATGCAGCGCTCCCGCAGCCACTCCAGCAGGCTGGCCTCATCCACGCCGGGGTCGGCGGTCCGCAGGTAGGCGGCCACATCCGCGTCGGATCCGCCGCCGCGGCGCTGGATGGCGGTGAACTTGGCGGTACTGCCGGAGGCGCGGAGCTTGACCAGGTCGAAGTCCGGGTGCGCGGCGATGTGCCCCTCCAGCCGGTCACGCAGGTGGTTGACCTGACGGCGGCGTTCCGCCGCCTCCTGGGCAGGCACATTGACCCTGGTCTCGGCGAAGGCCTTGAGGACCTTGTGATCAACGTGTCGTTCTGCAGCCATCCCGTCCTGCCTTCCCGGTGCGGGCCTCCCGCACCGGCTAGAAGCTGTATCACCCGGCACTGACAGTCAGCCCCGTGCGGCCGGACGCACGCGGGCCGGGGCGCGCGCTGTGCCGTCGGCCGGGGGCCGCGGGCGAGTCGGCCGCGCACGCCGCAGGCGGCGCGGCCGACTCGCCCGTTCCCACCCGGGGCCTGGACTTGTTCAGCGGCGGGGCAGGGCCAGCAGGTTGTTGGTCCACACCCCGTCGGCGTGGGTCTGCAGGTACTTCTCGCCGCGCGGCGGGGTCACCACGGCGACCGTCGCCCGGTGCCCGCCCGCGTCGCTCGTGTACGCCTGGCCCTTTTCTGGATCCAGGTGACGAGCTCCGCCCGGGTGTTGTCGCCGCTCTTGGTGGTCTCCGGGTTGGTCCACCACAGGCGGGTGATGTGCTGGTGCGTGGTGCCGCCGGACAGGCGTACCGAGGTGATCTGGATGGCCATCGTTCTCTTCTTCTGCCGGCCTTGCCCGACGGGGCCCCGGAGCCGGCGCCAGGTCCCGTCACCCCGGTGCGGGGTGCTTCGCCCGGGACGGACGACGTAACTCGCGGGTAGAGAAGCGAGAGTGCCCTCAAGGGGCCGACGGGACGTCAGGAACATTCGAGGCAGCGGTCGGAGCCGTCCGCGAACATCGCGGGCGGATGCCGGATGAAGCATCCCGGGCACAGGCGCTCAGTCACGCGCGACGGACAGGCACAGCGGCCGCACTCGGGACAGCGGGGGACGCGGCATGAGGCTCCCTGTCTGCATACACCTGTCGCCTCCCCCACACCAGGTAACACGCGCCGGTCAGACCAAAGAAGTGCACCCTTAGCCCGTAGACACCCTGACACCTCGTCAGAAACCTGCTGCCGAAGGCTTGAGCAAGTCAGGATGAACCGCCAGCGGCGTGACGATCGCGTGTGCCTCAAGTAGGGCCGGATACACCCGCGTTGAGGCGCCAGCAGGACACCCCCAGTCGGAGAGTCGAGCAAGCCGCCACAACTGCAGGCGAGCCTGCGGACCCTTTCTCGGATCCCGGCCCCTTGAGCCCCTGCACGCTGCGCTGAACAGCCATTGTGCACCACGATCGACCGCCGCTCTGACCTGCACAAATGCCGCCAGAGTCATAGAGATTCCCGAGACATCTCCGAGATTCCAGCTCATTCACGGACTCGCAGCCCACAGCCCCCGCGCGCCAATGGCCATGAGTTCACCTATCGCAATTTGCGCTGTTCAGATGGCACGCTGCTCACGCCACGAAGTCTCCAGCTCAGACCTGAGACAGCAGCTCACGGCCGTCTAGTGAACGGATCGAACCCAAGAACTCACACTCCACCTCCAGACCGTGGGCGCGGCGACCACCGTCGCGGAAGTACACCTCCCCCAACGCCTCGGCGGTGATAGCGCGCAACTGCTGCTCGCCGGCGCCTGCCTGCTGGGCGTCGAGGAGGCGGGAGGCGTGGACGGGGGGCAGAGCGAGGGTGAAGTGGCGGATGCGGGCGTCGTCAGTGGTACCGGGCGCCGCGGTGCCCGAACCGGGCCCGAGTGTCGATCACCAAACCAGTACTAGGTTCTGTCGTCAAACGTCACGCCCACATCAGCAGGGCTGCGAGGGTGACGGCTGCTTGGTAGGACTCGGTGGTCTTGTCGTACCGGGTGGC
>NZ_JBEZWU010000082.1:0-3421 GCF_040637655.1 Streptomyces sp. NPDC028722 | reverse complement strand
GCACGGCTTCCGCATCCAGCGCGACCGCCCCGACCTCGAACACCTCCACCACACCGGCATCAGCGTCCACAGGCACCGGCACCGGCACCGGCACCCGAGACCACTCCACCCGCAACAACGACTCGCCACCGCCACCACCTGAGGCCTTGAGCTGATCCCGGGGTATCTCGCGCAGGATGAGCGACTCCACCGACGCCACCGGAGCACCTTCACCGTCAGCCAGCTCCAGCGAAAGCGACTCCGCACCCGAGGACGACAACCGGATGCGCAACGACGACGCCCCCGAAGCGTGCAGCGACACCCCACTCCACGCGAACGGCAGGAACAGACCCCCCTCGGACTCACTCGCAGCCGAGAAGGCCCCAGCGTGCAGCGCCGCATCCAACAGCGCCGGATGCAGACCGAACCCGGCCGCCATGTCCCCCTCACTCGACGGCAACACAGCCTCGGCAAAGACCTCATCACCACGCCGCCACACCGCACGAAGCCCCCGGAACACCGGCCCGTACCCATACCCACGGCCGGCCAACTCCTCGTACAACCGCGACACATCCACCGCCACCGCACCCTCCGGCGGCCACACCTCGAAACCAGCACCAGATGCAGAGGCGTCGTCGCCCAGTTGTCCGCTGGCGTGGCGGGTCCACGGGGCGCCGGACTGCGCGTCGTCGGGCCGCGAGTACACCGCGACCGGCCGCACACCACCGCCCGCGTCCTCACCGACCGTGACCTGGACGCGCACCACACCCTCGTCCGGGATCACCAGGGGCGCTTCCATGACCAGTTCGCGCAGGGTCCGCGCGCCGACCTCGTCACCGGCGCGGATCGCGAGTTCCACCAGCGCGGCGCCCGGCAGCAACACCACACCCGACACGCTGTGATCGGCCAACCACGGTTGCCCGGCAACAGACAGTCGACCAGTGCACACAACACCACCGGTCTCGGGAACACTGACCACCGAGTCCAGCAGTGGGTGTTCAGCCGCCAGTGCAGGGTCACCAGCTGAAAGGTTCGAGTTCAGCCAGAAGCGCTGGTGTTGGAAGGTGTACGTCGGCAGGTCAACGCGGCGTGCATCCCGGCCGGCGAAGACCTGTTCCCAGTCGATGGCGACACCGCGTGTGTGCAGCTGTCCGAGAGTGGCCAGCAGGGCGCGCTCCTCACCGACGTCACGCCGCAGCGACGGTAGGCAGTCCTCCGCCAGCATCCCGGTGAGGATGCCGTCCGGGCCCAACTCCAGGAAGGTGGTGACCTTCTGGTCCTTCATGGCTTGCACGCCGTCGCGGAAACGGACCATGCCGCGTACGTGCTCCACCCAGTACTCCGGCGAGCACAACCGCCCTGCGTCCGCCACCTCACCCGTCAGGTTCGACACCACCGGCAGGGCCGGGGTGTTGTAGGTCAGCCCGGCCGCGACCTCGCGAAATTCGTCCAGCATCGGGTCCATCAACGGCGAATGGAACGCGTGCGACACCCTCAGCCGCTTGACCCGACGGCCCTCGAAACGGGCCACCACCGACTCGACCGCACCCTGCACACCCGACAACACCACCGATGTCGGCCCGTTGACAGCGGCAATACTCACACCGTCCGATAGCAGCGGCGCGACCTCCTCTTCCGTGGCCTCCAACGCGACCATCACGCCACCCGCCGGCAGCGCCTGCATCAGCCGACCACGCGCCACGACCAGCGTGGCCGCATCCTCCAGCGACCACACACCCGCCACATACGCGGCCGTCACCTCACCGATCGAATGACCCGCCACGAAATCAGGACGCACGCCCCAAGACCGTAAGAGGTGGTACAACGCCACCTCGACCGCGAACAGCGCCGGCTGCGCGTACCCCGTCTCCTCCAGCAGCTCCCCGCCCTCAAAGACCACCGCCTTCAACGAGCGGCCCAGCTTCCCGTCGACAGCCGCACACACCTCATCGAAAGCCTCGGCGAACACCGGGAACGCGCCGTACAGCTCACGCCCCATCCCCACCCGCTGCGACCCCTGCCCGGTGAACAACACACCCAGACGGCCCGCCGGCACCACACTCTGCGGACGTAAAGACGCCAGACCCTCCCGCGCCTCCGCCACCGACCCGGCGACGACCACCGCACGATGGTCGAAATGCGTCCGGGTCATCGCCAGCGAGTACGCCACATCCGCGAGGTTCACCGAAGCATCCGCGCCCAGGAACTCCACCAGCCGACCCGCTTGAGCCCGTACCGCCTCCACCGACTTGCCCGACACCACCAACGGCACCACACCGTCAGGGTCCACCGCACGCTCCGCCACCGGCTCAGCCTCGACGGCCTCCATGATCACGTGCGCATTCGTCCCACTGATACCGAAGGAGGAGATGGCCGCGCGACGCGGACGCCCCTCCGTCATCGGCCACTTCCGCGACTCCGTCAGCAGCTCCACCGCACCCGCCGACCAGTCCACCTTCGGGGTGGGCTCATCCACATGCAACGTCTTCGGCAGCACACCGTGCCGCATCGCCTCCACCATCTTGATCACACCCGCCACACCGGCCGCCGCCTGCGCATGACCGATGTTCGACTTCAACGAACCCAGCCACAACGGCTCGTCCCCGGCCCGCTCCTGGCCGTACGTGGCGATCAACGCCTGCGCCTCGATCGGGTCACCCAGCGACGTACCCGTACCGTGCGCCTCCACCGCGTCCACGTCGGCCGCCGACAGACCGGCACTCGCCAACGCCTGCCGGATCACGCGCTGCTGCGACGGACCATTCGGCGCAGTGATGCCGTTCGACGCACCGTCCTGGTTGATGGCCGTGCCCCGCACCAGGGCCAGCACCTCGTGGCCGTTGCGGCGAGCGTCCGACAGACGCTCCAGCAGGACAAGACCCACGCCTTCCGCCCACGCCGTACCGTCCGCACCCGCCGCGAACGACTTGCACCGTCCGTCCACCGCCAGGCCCCGCTGCCGCGAGAACTGCACGAATGCGATAGGCGTGGACATTACGGCAACACCACCGGCCAGCGCGAGCGAGCACTCGCCGTTGCGCAGGGCTTGGACCGCGGAGTGCATCGCCACCAGCGACGACGAGCAGGCAGTGTCCACCGTCACCGCCGGGCCCTCGAGCCCCAGGGTGTACGAGACGCGGCCGGAGACAAGGCTGCCGGCGGCGACCGCCTCGCTGTAGTCGTGGTACATGGCGCCTGCGAAGACGCCGGTGCGGCTGCCCTTCAGTGCGGTGGGATCGATACCGGCCCGCTCCAGCACCTCCCACGACACCTCCAGCAACAACCGCTGCTGCGGATCCATCGCCAACGCCTCACGCGGCGAAATCCCGAAGAACCCCGGATCGAAATCCCCCGCACCATGAAGAAACCCACCATGGCGGACCATCGACTTACCGACCTTCTCAGGATCCGGATCGAACAACCGCGACACATCCCAGCCCCG
>NZ_JBEZWU010000081.1:0-3779 GCF_040637655.1 Streptomyces sp. NPDC028722 | reverse complement strand
GCCACCCGGTACGACAAGACCACCGAGTCCTACCAAGCAGCCGTCACCCTCGCAGCCCTGCTGATGTGGGCGTGACGTTTGACGACAGAACCTAGGGCCGCGCCCCTACAGCCCGCGTGGACATCTACGACGGCGGCGGGCTGCGCGCACAACACGGCGGGCAGCGAGGAGTACCTGCACTCGGAGAAACCAGGCCCTGCGGCCACTGCGCAACCGGTACTTCCACCACGGCCGACAACCGCTCCCTGGACGTCCTCGTTCGCCGGATCGGTTACGGCGCCCGACCCTCTCCCGGTGGTCATCGGCCTCGACCCCCACCACACCCAGGAGGCCACGGTCTCGTTGGACATGCCCCAACTCGGCGTGCACTGACACGCGTTCTTGCCGGTGCGCGACAAATTCACCGGCGAGTCCTACCACTGGGGCAGCGGACATGACCGAACTACACAGCAACGGAGGTACGCACCATGACAGGACGTCCGCACGCGATAGCGGGCCCGGAGGACCGGCGGGCCTGGGCCTACATCGAGCGGCCCACGCCCGCGGCCACCGGTCTGCTCGGCCTGGCCCTCATACAGGCCGGGGACCTGGCCTGCGAGGGCAAGCCGCACATCGGCGGCCTCGTCGCGGTGGCGATCGGCACGTTCGTGAAGTCGATCTTCAAGCGCAGTCGCTGACCGTGCGGGTGGGCGCCCACCGGCCGGGGCCTAGGACCTGCGCCCCATGCGCGTGAACCTGCTGGCTAACGTCGGCGCCCATGCAAGCTACGGAGATCATTCGCCGCACTACGGCGGAGCGCAGGCGGGACACCCTGGAGCGGCTTAGCTCGGAGCGCGCCCTGTGGGTGTCGACGTCCCACCCCGACCACGGCCCCGTGGACCTTCGCGGTGGGCGAGCATCCGCCGAAGCGGGAGGAGCCGCTTGCGTGCCCGGCTGCACCACGGATGGCCAAGTAGTCGCGATAGCACGTGTGTTGGCGGCCGACGGCCTACGATCGCGTCATGACGATCGCTGTGGAGGCCCCCACCACGCTGCGGTTCCTGTCGCTGGAGATCACCGGCCGCTGCCAGCTCACCTGTCCGACCCTCTGCTACGCGAAGTCCGGGCCGACGCGGGAGCACGGGAGCATGACCGAGGAGGACTGGAACCGCATCATCGACGAAGCCGCCGGCCTGGGCACCGAGGAGATCCAGCTGATCGGCGGCGAGGCGACCCTGCACCCGGCCTTCGCCCGGATGGTGCAGCGGGTGGCCGGCGCCGGTCTCCGCGTCCGGGTCTACAGCAACCTGCTGCGGATCCGCGCCGAGCACTGGCGGCTGTTCGAGCACCCCCGCGTGCGGCTGGCGACGACGTACCACAGCAGCGTCGCGGCCGAGCACGACGCGGTCACCGGCCGCGACGGCTCGCACGAGGCGACGCGCGCCAACATCGTCGAGGCGGTCAGGCGCGGTATCCGGCTGAAGGTCGCCGTCCTCGACTCAGGCGACCACGAGCGCGCCGCGCGGGCCCGCGCCGAGATGCAGGCCCTCGGCGTGAAGGAAGTGCACGTCAGCGAGGTGCGGGCTGTCGGCAACGCCGCGGGCGCCGCAGTGCCCTCGACCGCGTCGTTGTGCGGGCGGTGCGGGGACCACAAGGCGGCCGTCCTCCCGGACGGGAGCGTGTCGGTGTGCGAGATGGGACGGTTCTTGACCGCGGGCAGCGTCAGGGAGGCGAGTCTGGCGTCGGTGCTGGCCAGTGACCGGTGGGCTCAGGTGACCGCGAGCGTTCCGCGCCGCGCGGGCGCGGCGCCCTGTCCTCCCGACTGCGCGCCGAACGACGACAGCTCGTGCGGGCCGGACAACTCCGGGCCCTGCGGGCCGGCCGACGACGGCTGAAACCGAGGCGTACAGACACGGGAAGGACGGGACGGACTTGGACCTGGACTGGGAGGGGCACGCACGCCGTCTTGCCGACGGGCATCTGCGGCCGGAGTCACCGTGGTGGCAGCCGATCGCCTCCACCCCCCGGCACCTGTTCGTGCCGAACTGGTGGGAGCGGGACACCGAAGGCCGGGTAGCCCGCCATGGCCCCGACGACCCCGGAGCCTGGCTCGAAGCCGCCTACCGCAATCAGTCCCTCGTGACCCGGATCGGCCCCGACCACGCCGATCACGTCCAGCCGGGCACGGTGGTCCCGTACGGCAGGTGGCCGACCTCGTCCTCGACCCTGCCCACCCTGATCGCCACGATGTACCGGCACGCGATGCTCGCCGACACCTCCCGCACCCTGGTGACCACCGGCACCGGATACGGCACCGCGCTGGCCTGCCGGCGCCTGGGCGACGAACTCGTGACGAGCGTGGACGTCGACCCTTACCTCGTGCAGGCTGCGACTGACCGGCTGGACGGCATCAACCTGCACCCGCGCACCGAAGTCTGCGACATCACCGAGACGTTGCCCGGCGACGTCGACCGCATCGTGTCCACCGTCTCCGTCCGGCCCGTCCCCGCCTCGTGGCTGACCGCGCTGCGCCCCGGGGGCCGGCTGGTCACCACCATCACCGGCACGGCGATGATCCTCGTCGCCGACAAGATGCCGGACGGAGGTGCCCGCGGCTTCATCGCCAGCGACCGGGCCACGTTCATGCGCACCCGCCACGGTGACGACTACGACGACGCCTCGCCGGCCGCCGAGGTGTGGCAGGCCGCGGACGAAGACGGGCAGAGGTCTCTCAGCCGCTACCCGCTCACCTACGTCCCCGACTCCTGGGCCGTGCACGCCACCCTGGAGCTGGAGGCGCCCGGCATCGAGCACCGCACCGAGCAGCACGAGGACGGCGGGCGCACCGTGTGGATGGCTCACCCGGACGGCTCCTGGGCCCGCGCCAGCGCCAACAAGCCCCGTGACCTGCCCACCGTCCACCAAGGCGGCCCCCGACGCCTGTGGGAGGTGCTGACCGACATCCTCGACCGCCTCATCATCGGCGGGGAACTGCCGGTGACCGGGGCCCGCGTCACGATCACCCCCGACGCACAGACCACGCTCACCCGCGGCCGGTGGTCGACCACCCTGTAAGAAGCCGGTCATCGGTGAGCCGGGGCCTGCCTGGGCCGGCAGCGCTCGCACCACGATGCCCTGGCCGGACGCTGGGCCATGTCGTGCTGGGCAGACAGAAATGTCAAGTAGGTGTCCCCCCTGGGGGGACACAACGTGTCCTCACCGACGGCGGATGACGGATGACGAGGGAGCGACAGCTTCGACGGACAAGCGGCCTGACCTCTCCGCGACAGCCCCGCGCTCTCGGCTGAGCGGACGCCGACGCACGCAGCCGGAAGCGGCCACGCCCTGCGGATTTCCATACGCAGGCGAGCGGTGCTGCGTAGGCTGGACTGACGTCCCGGTGGGCTCCCCCGTACCACCGGGACGCTCCCCTGTCGTCACGGCAGCGGCGCGGTCGCGCCCCCGGTCTTCTGCGACGTTTCCCCAGCCTCCCTGGGCGGGCTGTCCTCTCAGCTCAGTCGAAGGCGTAAACGATGCTTTCGATGATGGCGTGGACCCCGCTCCAGTCACCACCCTCGGTGGGCTGGCCGTTCAACGCTCTCTTCACCTTCTTGTCGAAAGCTTTGTGTACGTGTTTCTTGTGCTGTCGTGACAGGGCACCCTGGTGGCTGGTGGTACCGGGTATAGGAGTCAGGTGCACGGGGGCTAAGCGATGTCCCGTAAGTAATTTCGATGTGCTCACCCCAGCCACAACCCAAGGGCTCAGCTGCGCCGTTCGGGTGTCGGCGCGTCGGCCGTGG
>NZ_JBEZWU010000080.1:0-4052 GCF_040637655.1 Streptomyces sp. NPDC028722 | reverse complement strand
ACGCGGATGTACCGGACCGGGGACCGGGTGGTGCAGCGGCCCGACGGGCAGCTGGAGTTCATCGAGCGGCGCGACCACCAGGTCAAGATCCGTGGTCGCCGTGTCGAGACGGGTGAGATCGAGGCGGTCATCCGCAACCTGGACGCGGTCACGGACGCGGCGGTCGCGGTGCTCCCCGACGCGTCCGGCAACCCGCGCCTCGTCGGCTACCTCACCGGCCCGGGGGTGGATGCCACCCGGGTCCGTGCCGAGCTGGCCCAGCTGCTGCCGGCGTACATGATCCCGTCGTCCTGGCTGGTGCTGGAGGCGCTGCCGCTGACGCCCAACGGCAAGCTGGACCGCAAGGCGCTGCCCCAGCCGGCCCTGACCGGACACCGGACCAAGCGGGCGGCGGGCGACGACCGCGAACGCGTGCTCACGGACATCTTCGCCGAGGTGCTCGGTGTCACCGAGGTCGGCGTGGACGAGGACTTCTTCGCGCTCGGCGGGGACAGCATCCGGTCGATCCAGCTGGTCAGCCGGGCCCGCGCCGCCGGACTCGCCCTGACCACCCGCGACGTCTTCGAGCACAAGACGGTCACCTCCCTCGCGCGGGCGGCCGGCAGCCCGGACCGGACCGCCGGGACGGCGTCGGCGGCCGAGGACGACGGGGTCGGGCCGTACGAACTCACCCCGATCATGGCCCAGCTGCACGAGGAGACCGGCACGCTGACCGGGTCCGTGGCCGAGTACAGCCAGCACATCGTCGTCAGCGTCCCCGCCGGGCTCGACGCCACACTCCTCGACGCCGCCCTGCACGCCGTCGTCGACCACCACGACGCCCTGCGCACCCGGGCCACCGAACCGGCGCCGGGTCTGTGGCACATGGAGGTCCTCCCGCCCGGCGCCCTGGCCGGTGTGCCACTGGCCGTCCCCGCCGAACCGGACGGCACGGGCGGCCCGGCCCGCGCCGAGCGGCAGGCCGCCGTGGCCCGGGCCCGGCTCGACCCCGCCCGTGCCGTCATGATCCAGGCCGTCCTGCTCTCCGCCCCGCCCGGAACGGACACCGGCCGGCTGGTGCTGTGCGCCCACCACCTCGTCGTGGACGGTGTGTCCTGGCGCGTCCTGCTGCCCGACCTCGAAGCCGCCTGCCGTGCCCTCGCCGAGGGCCGCACCCCGGCGCTCGACCCGGTCGGCACGTCGTACCGCGCCTGGTCCGCGCTCCTCGCCGAACAGGCCCGCACCCAGGTCCGTGGCAGCGAAGTCTCCGTCTGGCAGCGGCAGTTGGCAGGGCCGGACCCCCTGGTGGGCACCCGCCGCCCGGACCCCGCCCGCGATGTCCACGGCACCCAGCGCGCGCTGCGCCTGGAACTGGGCCCCGCGGCCACCGCACCCCTGCTGACCGAGGTGCCCGCCGCCTTCCACGCCGAGATCAACGACGTACTGCTCACCGGGCTCGCCCTCGCCGTCGCGGACCGGCGCCGCCGGCAGGGCCACGCCCAGCACGCGCAGACCCTGATCGAGCTGGAGGGGCACGGCCGCGAGCAACTCGGCGACGAACTGGACCTCTCCCGTACCGTCGGCTGGTTCACCAGCGCCTTCCCGGTCCGCCTGGACGTCGGCACCCCCGACTGGGAGGAGCTGTGGGCGGGCGGACCCGCCCTCGCCGGTGTCCTGAAGCGCATCAAGGAGCAACTGCACGCCCTGCCCGGCCGCGGTGTCGGCTTCGGCCTGCTTCGCTACCTCAACCCGCACGCCGCCCGCGTTCTCGCCCGCCACCCGCGGCCCCAGATCGGCTTCAATTACATGGGCCGCTTCGACGCCCGCGAGGACCGGCCGTGGCAGCCCGTCGGCGGTGACGGCGTCGTCGGCACCGGAGCCCACCCCGGCATGCCGCTGCCGCACCTCATCGACGTCACCCCGGCGACCGAGGACCGTCACGACGGCCCGCACCTGATCGCCAACTGGGCATGGGCCGGGACCGCGGTCGCCGAGGACGACGTGCGGGACCTCGCCGAGACCTGGTTCCGCGCCCTGGAACTGCTCGGCCGGCACGCACCCGCGGCGGGCGGCCTCACCCCCGTCGACCTGCCGCTGGCCGGCGTGGACCAGGAGGAGATCGAGGCGTACGAGGCCGAACTCGCCGCCACCGGCAGCCGCCTGGCCGACGTCCTGCCCCTCACCCCGCTCCAGCAGGGCATGCTCTTCCACGCCGACTACGACACGGCGGGCGACGGCGGCACCGACGTCTACACCCTCCAGATCGTCGCGGAGATCGAGGGCGACCTCGACCCCGCCACCCTGCGCGCCGCCGGGCAGGCGCTCCTGGACCGGCACCCGAACCTGCGCGCGTCCTTCCGGGCCCGGCCCGCCGGCGCCCCCGTGCAGCTCGTCCCGGACCGGGCGGAACTGCCCTGGCAGGAGATCGACCTGCGTGACCTGCCGGAACCGGAGCGGAGCGCCGAACTCGACCGGATCACCGAGGCCGAGCGCGGCCACCGCTTCGCCCTGGACCGCCCGCCGCTGCTGCGGTTCACCCTCGTCACCCACGGCGAGGGACGCCACCGCTTCGTCTGGACGAGCCACCACATCCTGGTCGACGGCTGGTCGATGCCGCTGCTGGTGCGGGAACTGTTCACCCTGGGCCGGACCGGCGCAGACGGCACCGCGCTGCCCGCCCCCGTCCCCTACCGCTCCTACCTCGCCTGGCTCGCCCGGCAGGACGGCGAGGCCGCCCGCGCCGCCTGGCGGGAGGCACTCGCCGGCCTCGACGGGCCGACCCTCCTGGTGGACGCCGGCCCCGACCGCACTCCGGTGCTGCCCGCATCCCTGCGCGTCGAGCTGCCCGGCGAGCTGACCGAGGCCCTCACCGCCTGGGCCCGCGCCCACGGGCTGACCCTCAACACCGTGCTCCAGGGTTGCTGGGCGCTGCTGCTCGGCCGGCTCACCGGCCGCCAGGACGTCGTCTTCGGCGCCGTCACCTCCGGCCGGCCCGCCGAGGTTCCCGGCGTCGAATCCATGATCGGCATGTTCCTCACCACCGTGCCCGTACGGGTCCGGCTGCACCCCGGCACCCCTCTCGCCGAACTGCTGCGCACCCTCCAGGACCAGCAGACGGCACTGCTGCCGCACGAGCACCTCGGGCTCGCCGAGATCCACCGGGCCGCGGGCCTGACCGGCGAGGTCTTCGACACCGTCGTCCTCTTCGAGAACTTCCCGCTCGACGCCACCGACCCGGCCGCCGGCACCGAAGGTCCCCGCGTGCTGCGCACCGAGGCCCGGGACGCCCGCCACCACCCGCTCAGCATGGCCGTGTTCCCCGGCGACACCCTGACCCTGCGCTTCGACTACGCGCCCGACCTGTTCACCGGCGCCGACGTCGAGCGGATCGCCGTCATGGTCCGCCACCTCCTGCGGACCGTCGCCGACGGCGCCGACCTGCCGCTCGCCCGCGTCGACGTCACCGCCCCGGCCGTCCTCGGGCGCCCCGGGCAGCCCGGCGAACTCGGCGGCGTGCTCGGCTCCTGGGACCCCGCCCTGCCCGAGGAGAGCCTCGGCGTCGTGGAACGCGTCCGGGCCGTCGCGGCCCGCGTCCCCGACACCGTCGCCGTGGCCGACACCACCGACCACGTCACCTACGGCGACCTCGTCGCACGCGCCGGAGGCCTCACGGCCCGTCTGTCCGCGGCCGGTGTCGGCACGGGGTCGGTGGTGGCGATGCTCGCCGATCCGGGGGTGCCGTTCGTGGCGGGTGTGCTGGGTGTGCTGGGTGCGGGCGGAGCGTATCTGCCGCTGGACCCGGCGGCTCCGGCGGCCCGTAACGCCTCCTTGCTGACCGACAGCG
This sequence comes from Streptomyces sp. NPDC028722, assembly GCF_040637655.1. Taxonomy (NCBI): domain Bacteria; kingdom Bacillati; phylum Actinomycetota; class Actinomycetes; order Kitasatosporales; family Streptomycetaceae; genus Streptomyces; species Streptomyces sp. NPDC028722. Next base: position 229 of record NZ_JBEZWU010000080.1, on the reverse strand, counting down.
GCGCCCGCTACGTACTCGCCGGGCGCGCCTACGAGACCGAGGCCCGCGCGCTCGCCGGTGGCACCACCGTCCTCTGCCTGGAGGACTCCCTCCTCGACCACGCGCTCCCGCCCGGCGTCGGTGGTGGTCTGGATCTGGCGTATGTGATGTTCACGTCGGGGTCGACGGGTCGTCCCAAGGGGGCGATGGTGCAGCGCTCGGGGATGGTGAACCACCTGTGGGCGAAGGT
>NZ_JBEZWU010000079.1:0-4300 GCF_040637655.1 Streptomyces sp. NPDC028722 | reverse complement strand
GCCCGCATGCACAACCTCGCCCTCGCCGGGTGACCCGGCAGGCCCAGCCTCCGCTTCAGGCTGCGTGATCACGGCCTTCTGCAACACCCTTTAGTGTCCTGCACCAGTAATCCGTTGGTAGATCGGCCTCGTCCCGGCGTTTGGGTTGGCCCGCATGTCTGTGCCAGTCCAAGGCCAGGGTGAGGAACCTGGCGTAGGCATCACGGTGCAACTCCGCCGCCAGCGTGCATGTTGAACTCGCGCCTCTGCCCTAGTTGTGAGTCCAGCCGAGGCTATGACGCCTCGGTGCCAATCTCCGCCCTCAGCAAGCCAGTTACGGCGGCGACACTCGTCACGGCCATGGCTGGGATTGTGTCAGTGGATGCGTGATCTACTGGAATCACACAGCGATGTGCTCCCACGTAACCTTGGAGGCGCGCCGCAGCATCCATTGGTAGAACTCGTAACCGTTGTCGATGTCAACGAAGTCCTTGACGTGCTCCACACCTTCTTGCCTCCACGTCACCCGGTAGATCGTCTTCGGCGCCGGGTACTGGGCAGCCTCCTCCCCGGCCTCGGCCTCGACTGCGGCGACTCGCGGCCGTGCGTCTACGGCCAGCTTCCCGACGGCGCCTACTGCGGCCAATCCCACGGCCCACACCAACTTGCCACGCATCCGTTCCCCCCTTGTGTTCGGTTCAGCGGCGACGGTATCGGGTGTCGTCGCCAGCTGGGATGAGTACCTCGCGCGCGTCAGGGATGACCTACGCGCCTGGCTTGACCGCGCCTGGCTTGACCCATGCCGCGAAGGCATTGTCGGCGTACTGCTCGCGGACGCGTTCGGACAGCGGTGTGTCCCTCGGCGGGATCAGCGCCCGCGCAGGCTTCTCGGGCTGCGCCTGCACCACCTTGACCGCCGACGAGCGCCTCGGCTGCGTCCGGGACGGCTGCACCAAACTCGCCATGATGCGGGCTGCACGCTCGCGGGCCGCAGCCTTCGCCGCAGCCTTCCGGGCCCGCTTCGTTTGCGGCGTCTCCTTCGGCATGGCCACAGGTTACGCGCGCGCGAACCGCGGTGCGGCAGGCATAAGAAAACCCCCGGTCGGGTAGCGGCCTGGGGGTTCTCAGCGGTCGGTCAGGCGGCGCCCTGCTCGTGTGTTGCGAGTGTGATGCGCCAGAAATCATGGTTTTAAGTCTCCGGCTGGTTCTCGGTGGCTGGCGGAGTGACCTTGGTGAGGCAGTCGGCGAGAGATTTGAGGATCTCGTCGTGCCTCGGCAGGATCGGATCACGCCGGCGACCGGGGACAGGGAGCGGTGAAAGCGGTACCACCTTCCGCGGCCGAACTGTTCGCCCGTTGCTGGAGAAGATCTCGTGCACCCTGTCGTGTTTCCCGGCGTTCGCTGCCTCCCGGTGGGCCTCGGCACTGGTCCACTCGCAGTAGTCGAGACTCGGGTGTCTCGGCGCTCAGGAGCAAGTGGGCTGAGAGGGCCCCGAGGCAGCTTCCTTCGCCGGGCAGACAGATGGCGGTGTCCCAGAAGCGCTTGCCGCTCCCGCCCGCTGTGCAGGAAGCCGATGTGGTGCCCCATCGAACTCGACGACGAGGTCGCGCGGGGGCGGCTCGTCCGTGGTCTCGAGCCGGTTCCGGGAAGTCCAAGGTGACGTCGTGTGGGGAGGGGCCGGTCACGCATGATCGGTGGGGCCCACCCGGAGAACAGTCGGCGGCGGGGAGAGGCCATGCCTCGCCGCAGCCTTGTGCAGAAGAAGGGCGCGAAGCTGCTGGCGCGTTTTCGCTAGCGGCTTCCGTCATGCCGTTATTGCGTTGCGATCAGCATACGTGGTTCCGAAGTTCCGTTCGCCCGTGATCGCCTCACGGGCGTTCTTGCTGTTCAGCGCCTCTCCGGACCAGGGCGATCACCTCCCGGTTGCGCAGCGTGCGTGCCCGGTTTCCCTCAAAGGAGACAGTCATGGCCAAGGGCACAGTGAAGTGGTTCAACAGCGAGAAGGGCTTCGGCTTCATCGAGCAGGAGGGCGGCGGCCCCGACGTCTTCGCCCACTACTCCAACATCGCCAGCCAGGGCTACCGCGAGCTGCAGGAGGGCCAGAAGGTCGAGTTCGACGTCACGCAGGGTCAGAAGGGCCCGCAGGCTGAGAAGATCCGCCCCGCCTGATCGCGCCCCGGTAAGGGGGGCCCGGCATCCCGGCTTCGGGACGCCGGGCCCTTACCGTCGCACGACGGTTCATCTGACTACGGGGTGCGGCCGGGCGCTGGCCTGGGACGGGCAAAATGGACACCCGTTGTTTGACACTCAGGTCGCCCGACGCATCAGTACGGCCCCCTTGGTCGCTGGCGACGCCGTCTACATCGCCGCATTCGACCCAGGGCGGCTTGTAGTCCTCGATCCGCTCTCTGGCAGAGATCTGTGGCGCCAGAGCGCAGGCGGCGCCTTTACCACCACGCCGTTCATGGCTGGCGATCGGATCTGGGCCAGTGACCGTACTGGCGTCCTGCACGCATGGGATCCGCGCACCCGCCGGAGTACGGCCCAGCTGCCAGCGCGGTGGAGCGAAGAAGGCCGCGGACAACCCGCCGTTGAGAGCCGCATGATGTTCGCCTCCACCAGCGGCGGTTGGCTGCAAGCGTGGGAACTGCCGTGAGGACTCGCCCGCCGTAACCAAACAACCACATGCCCGATCCCGGGCGAGTGCAGAAGGGTTGGGCTGGTCGTTGAAGTAGTCCAGAAGCTGAGAGTGCATCCGCGAGCGATCCCCTGACCAGGGGTCGCACCAGGCGACAGCCGCCGCGATCCTGTCAGCGCTCGCTCCCCGCTCCAACAGGAGGGGACCGATCTGTTCTACGGCCGTGTTGCGCTGCCCGAAGAGGGCGTCGGCCAGCTTGTCAGGGCTTACGGCATGTTGGTCGAGCAGGTGCTGGGCCAGCTTGGTGTCCGAGCCGACGAGATGGATGAGGGCGCTGTGGCCGACGCGGGGCAGGCCGATGCAGTGGATAGCCAAACGTAGCCGGTGCGGACGTGGGAGGTAAGCGAGGATGTGATCGCTCTCGTGCGGGAGCGGCGAGGCGTACCAGCCCTGGGCGGTCATGACCTTTCAGCCGCTCGTGGAACCATGATTCGAAGGTGTCGGCGTCATGCTCCGCGAGGTGCGCGAGGACTCTGCCCGCTCGCCACTGGTTGTGCGGGGGTAGGTGATCGATGCGCAGGTTATTTATCGCGCGGCGCCATGATGTCTGCCATTCTGCTGGCAGGGTGGGGCCGTGTGGTGCTCCAACCGAGAAACTGATCGCTGCGCTCGCGGCGATGGCAGGGACGGTGTGGACGAGCAGGCGTTGCATGACATCGTCCGGCTCGTGGCGAATCAGCGTCTCGAGCAGTGCCGCGTCCTCGGCCCGCATCGAGTCGATCACCAGCTCTCCCGTCTGATCCACCACGCTGCGCGCGACGACGGCGCTGATGACAGTGGGTCGGGAGGCCGCATCGTCGAGGGCCGCGAGCAACACGGACGGCGGCACAGTGTCAGGAGCCGTGGTGAGCCATTGCGTCAGGGCAGTTCCCAACAACAGGGTTTCACCTGATTCGGCGGCTGCCTGGTACCAGTCAGCCGGGTCGGTCATCAGCTCGGCCATGCGGATGGCTGTCAGATGGCCGGTGTAGTCACCGACGACCTGTGCCTGCTCGGCCAGTTCGCTGAATCGGGCCACTCCGGCCCGAGGCCCCAGAGCAGTCAGCTTCTTCGCGAGTGTCTGCGCTTGAGTGAGCACTTGCTCGGTGGCTGCCTCGTAGTCATGGGTGATTCGACGCTTCCCCATTCACAGAAGGACTGAAGATCGGAATCGACGTCGAATGTCGGCAGCTTCTGGCCAGCTGTTTGAGCCCGGTCCCGGATCCGGGCGAGTTCGCGGTGAGCGCGCATCGCTGCTCCCGGGCTGTTTTGCAGCAACGGGTGGAGTGAAGCAAGAATGCGGCGTCCTCCCTCGACCCCCCACTGCATCTGCTCGGAGGAGGGAGTCTGGCCACGGGGGGCGACGCCCAAGCCGAGCCGGACCCATCCCAGCGCCATGTCGAGCAGGGCGACCAGCGCGACGGGCGGACAGGGGACCCTGTCCTCGCTTTCCGTATCGCAGGTCAGAAGCGGCACTGCCTGCTCCCACAGACCGAGTAGCTTCGAGAGATTCTTTGCGGCGTCCACGCCGTGGGCGAGTGTGACTTTGTTACTGATCGTTTCAGAATGAAGTTCGTTGTGGGGCTTGGCGGTTGTGTGTTGGGTCGGCAGGATCTGGTGGGTGTCTGCTGATCTTGTCCCTGA
>NZ_JBEZWU010000078.1:0-4503 GCF_040637655.1 Streptomyces sp. NPDC028722 | reverse complement strand
GCCACCGCCGGGTCGTCCACCCCCTCCCCGACACCCACCCCACCCCGCGTCACCACCACCAAAGACCCCTCCCGCGACGACGCAAGGAAGGACTGCACAGCCGACAACGCCTCAGCCGTCACACCGTGCACGGCTTCCGCATCCAGCGCCACCGCCCCGACCTCGAACACCTCCACCACACCGGCATCAGCGTCCACAGGCACCGGCACCCGAGACCACTCCACCCGCAACAACGACTCGCCACCGTCGGACACCCTCAACTGGTCCGCGGTGACCGCCCGAAGCACGAGCGACTCCACCGACGCCACCGGAGCACCTTCACCGTCGGCCAGCTCCAGCGAAAGCGACTCCGCACCCGAGGACGACAACCGGATCCGCAGCGACGACGCCCCCGAAGCGTGCAGCGACACCCCACTCCACGCGAACGGCAGGAACAGACCCCCCTCGGACTCACTCGCACCCAAAAAGGCCCCAGCGTGCAGCGCCGCATCCAACAGCGCCGGATGCAGACCGAACCCGGCCGCCGTGTCCCCCTCACTCGACGGCAACACCGCCTCGGCGAACACCTCATCACCACGCCGCCACACCGCACGAAGCCCCCGGAACACCGGCCCATAGCCATACCCACGGCCGGCCAACTCCTCGTACAACCGCGACACATCCACCGCCACCGCACCCTCCGGCGGCCACACCTCGAAACCAGCACCGGATGCCGGCGCATCCTCGTCGAGCAGCCCACTCGCATGACGCACCCACGGCGCACCGGACCCTGCGTCATCGGACCGCGAGTACACCCCAACCAGCCGCACGCCACCGCCCGTGTCCTCACCGACCGTGACCTGTACCCGCACGGCACCCTCGTCCGGGATCACCAAGGGCGCCTCTATGACCAGTTCACGCAGGCCTCGCGCGCCGACCTCGTCGCCGGCGCGGATCGCGAGTTCCACCAGCGCGGCACCGGGCAGCAGGACCGTGCCGGACACCACATGGTCCGCCAGCCACGGTTGGGCGGCGAGGGACAACCGGCCGGTGCACACCACACCACCGGTGTCAGGAACCCCGACCACGGTGTCGAGCAACGGATGCCCGGCAGCCAGCGCCGGATCACCCTCCGACAGCGTCGGGTTCAACCAGAAACGCTGATGCTGGAAGGCGTACGTGGGCAGGTCAACGCGGCGTGCGCCGGTGCGGGCGAAGACCTGCTCCCAGTCGATGGCAACACCACGCGTGTGCAGCTGTCCCACACTGTTCATCAACGCCCGGTCCTCGGGCACGTCCCGACGCAGCGACGGCACACAGTCCTCCGCCACCATCCCGGTCAGAACGCCATCCGGACCCAACTCCAGGAACGTACGCACGCCTTGATCACGCAACGCCCGCACACCGTCGTGGAAACGGACCGTGCCGCGTACGTGCTCCACCCAATAGTCGGGCGAGCACAGCCGCCCGGCGTCCGCCACCTCACCCGTCAGGTTCGACACCACCGGCAGCGTCGGGGTGTTGTACGTCAGCCCGGCCGCGACCTCGCGAAATTCGTCCAGCATCGGGTCCATCAACGGCGAATGAAACGCGTGTGACACCCTCAGCCGCTTGACCCGACGGCCCTCGAAACGGGCCACCACCGACTCGACCGCATCCTGCACACCCGACAACACCAGCGAGGTCGGCCCGTTGACTGCGGCGATGCTCACACCGTCCGACAGCAGCGGCGCGATCTCCTCTTCCGTGGCCTCCAACGCGACCATCACGCCACCGGCCGGCAGCGCCTGCATCAGCCGACCACGCGCCACGACCAGCGTGGCCGCATCCTCCAGCGACCACACACCCGCCACATACGCGGCCGTCACCTCACCGATCGAGTGACCCGCCAGGAAATCAGGACGCACGCCCCAGGACTCCGCCAGCCGATACAACGCCACCTCGACCGCGAACAGCGCCGGCTGCGCGTACCGCGTCTCCTCCAGCAGCTCCCCGCCCTCGAAAATCACCGCCTTCAACGAGCGGCCCAGCTTCCCGTCGACGGCCGCACACACCTCATCGAAAGCCTCGGCGAACACCGGGAACGCGCCGTACAGCTCACGCCCCATCCCCACCCGCTGCGACCCCTGCCCGGTGAACAACACACCCAGACGGCCCGCCGGCACCACACTCTGCGGACGTAAAGACGCCAGACCCTCCCGCGCCTCCGCCACCGACCCGGCGACGACCACCGCACGATGGTCGAAATGCGTCCGGGTCGTCGCCAGCGAGTACGCCACGTCGGTGAGAGGCACGTCCCGAGCGGAGTCCAGGTGGGCCGCCAGCGCCTCGGCCTGAGCCCGTACCGCCTCCACCGACTTGCCCGACACCACCAACGGCACCACACCATCGGGGACCACCGCGCGCTCCGCCACCGGCTCAGCCTCGACGGCCTCCAGGATCACGTGCGCATTCGTCCCACTGATACCGAACGCCGACACACCCGCACGACGCGGACGACCCCTCTCAGGCCACTCCCGCGACTCCGTCAGCAACTCCACCGCACCCGCCGACCAGTTCACCTTCGGCGACGGCTCATCCACATGCAACGTCTTCGGCAGCACACCGTGCCGCATCGCCTGCACCATCTTGATAACACCCGCCACACCCGCGGTGGCCTGGGTATGACCGAGGTTCGACTTCACCGAGCCCAGCCAGAGCGGGCGGTCCGCCGGACGGCCCTGGCCGTACGTGGCGATCAACGCCTGCGCCTCGATCGGGTCACCCAGCGACGTACCCGTACCGTGCGCCTCCACCGCGTCGATGTCCGTGGCGAGAAGCCCGGAATTGGCCAGCGCCTGTCGGATGACGCGTCGTTGCGAGGGGCCGTTGGGGGCGGTGAGGCCGTTGGATGCGCCGTCCTGGTTCACGGCCGTGCCACGGACGACCGCCAGGACCTGATGACCGTTGCGCCGCGCGTCCGACAAGCGCTCAAGGAGCAGCAGGCCCACGCCCTCGGCCCACGCCGTGCCGTCCGCGCCCGCAGCGAAGGCCTTGCAGCGCGCGTCAGCCGCCAGACCCCGCTGCCGGGAGAAGGCCACGAAGGCGCCCGGCGTGGCCATCACGGACACACCGCCGGCCAGGGCTAGCGAGCACTCGCCGCTGCGCAGCGCCTGGGCGGCCAGATGGATGGCGACCAACGACGACGAGCACGCCGTATCGATGGAGACGGCGGGACCCTCGAAGCCGAAGGCGTACGAGACCCGGCCGGAGGTGACCGCGCCGGCGCTGCCCGTCAGCGCGTACCCCTCGGCACTGGACTCCCCGCTTTCGAGGCTGGAGATGTAGTCCTGGGGCTTGGTACCGGCGAACACACCCACGTTGCGACCGCGCATCGACGTCGGGTCGATGCCGGCCCGCTCGAAGACCTCCCAGGAGGTTTCCAGCAGGAGGCGCTGCTGCGGGTCCATCGCCACCGCCTCGCGCGGGCTGATCCCGAAGAAGGCGGCGTCGAAGTCGGCGGCATCCGTGACGAAGCCGCCCTCCCTGACGTACGACTTCCCGGGACGCTCCGGGTCCGGGTCGTACAACCCCTGCACGTCCCAGCCCCGGTCGGTCGGGAACGACGAGATGCCGTCACGGCCTGCGGAGACCAGCTCCCACAGGTCATCGGGCGAGGACACACCTCCCGGAAGACGGCATCCCATCGCCACGACCGCGATCGGTTCCGTCCTCTCGGACTCGACCTCGCGCAGCCGCTTGCGGGCCTGGCTGAGATCGGCGAGGGCACGCTTGAGGTAGTCGCGCAGCTTGGCGTCGTTCGTGGTCATCGGAAGTCCTTCTGCTCAGCAGGTGTGGGGGTCGGCGCCGCTGTCAGGAGGAGCCAAGCTCGTTCTCGGCGAAGCTGAACAGTTCGTCGTCGGAGGCGGAAGCGAGGTCGAACTCCTCCTCTGCCTCGAAACCGGAGCCCGACGACGCCCACCGGCTGGCCAGCGTCTGTAGGCGCTTGGCCGCCTGGACCATGACCTCGTCGTCCGGAGCGGTCGAGGACAACGCGGCCTCCAGCCGGTCGAGCTCGGCAAGGACAGACACCGGCGAGGCACCCAGCTGCTCCACCAGTACGTCTGCGAGGGCGGCTGGAGTCGGGTGGTCGAACACCGCCGACGCGGGCAGCTGGAGCCCCGTGGTCGCCGTGAGCCGGTTGCGCAGCTCCACTCCCGTGAGCGAGTCGAAGCCGAGGTCCTTGAAGGCACGCTCCGGGGCGATGGCGTCCCGTTCACGGCGGCCCAGCACGGTGGCGGCGTCGGTGCGCACCAGGTCGAGCAGGATGCGCTGCCGGTCGGGCTGGGACATCACCGTCAACCGGTCGGCCAGCGATTCGCCCGCCGCACCTCCGGCGCCCATACCGACCGCACCGGTCCGGACGCTCCGGCGCGGCTGCCGTACGAGACCTCGCAGCATGGGAGCCAGCCGATCCGCAGCGGCCTGTTCGGTGAGGGCCGCGAGATCGAACTTGGCTGCCAACAGGGCGGGTTCGTCCGCTGT
>NZ_JBEZWU010000077.1:0-4536 GCF_040637655.1 Streptomyces sp. NPDC028722 | reverse complement strand
CCGGACAGCGAGTGGGAACTGAAGTTGCTGCAGAACCTGCGCTAACTGCCGGACGAAACAACGCTGGGTCGGTGCCCGCCACCGTCAGTGACGGGGCACCGATCCAGCGGCTCGAAAGGGGAACTGCACCGGCGCGGCATCGCAGGCCCGGGCCTCACGGGTGTCCGAGCGGGCGACCGGCCCCATCTCAGAGGGCGTTATGCAGGTCCGGCCCCATATGCAGCTCTCGCCCCCGCCTTACTTTGAGGACTTTCTTCCCGTAGGCGGCGGATGATCTTCTCTGGGGCGGGGGCTCGGCCATCCGTCTCGCGCGCTTCTGTGCCCAGAAGTCCGTCTGGTTTGAAGATGCCGCGGAATCGCCTGATGAACAGCGGAACCGCGCACTCCGGCTCGCCCGTGATCAGGCTACGCTGTGAGCGAGCACAAGCCCTACCCAAGCGGCCTGTCCGACGCCCGGTGGGCCCTGATCGAGCCCGCGCTGACCGCCTGGAGAAAGGCCCGGCTCGAGCGCAGACCAACCCTTACCTGCCGCGAGGCCGCCGTCGCCCCACCCGAGCACCGCGCCCCGGGCGGCGCAGGGGACGACGAGGCGGCGGCCGGCGAACTGTGCTCGCAGTGGGCGGTGCGCGCTCTGGAGTGCCTGCTGGACTACGCCGCAAGCCGGGCCCGCACCGACGGCGCGATGCCCGCCGACGTCCTGGACCTCCTTGCTGCGATCCTGCCACTGGTCCGGCCCGGCCGGCCGTGGCCACGGTCATCGGCCGCCGCCTGCCGCCCCCGCACCACCACACCCCCGGCTTCACCGCCGGCCACCGCGCCGCGCTCACTGCCCTGGACGGCAGCCCCACTCCGGCCGCGCCTGGCTGAACACCGGGCCCGCCGACCTGCCGCTGCTTGCTGCATTGGACCGCCCGGTCCTGCTTGCGGCGCCTCGCCACGGCGCCGGCGGGCCGGTCGAGCACCTGACGCACGCCCTTACCGCCGACTCGCACGCCCTCGGGGATCCAGCCCAGGTCCTGAGCCAGATCACGGCCGGCCCCGGCGGCCCGGCCGCCGTCTCCTGGCTCCTGCAGGTGATGGCATGGCGCCTTCACCCGGAGTGGGGAGGCATCGCGACCGGCCGCCTGCACTTCACGCGCGCCGTTGCCCGGCCCGCGACCGAACCGGAACTCGCCGCGGTGACCACCGTGTGGCGGGCCGCGCTCACCGCCAACCTGCCGCCCGGCGCGCTCGCCGGCGCCGGCCACCGTCTGGCTGCCCCTGGCCCGGGCCAGCGCCGAGCACACCCGCCCCACACGCCCGGCGCCACCGAACGCGGGGAAGCCGTGGTAACGGTTGCGGTGTGCCTGCCCAGCAGACCGTCGGCCAGGCTCGTACACGCGTTTGGTCGCAGATAGTGGGGCTACTCATACAGGATGCGTGCGTCGCAGCGAGGGACGACGCCGACGGGACCGCGCAGAGACAGACGACAAGGGGTTGGTCGCGATGACCGTGGCGACACAGCAGAGCGGCGGGGGTGGCTCCAGCGGCCTCTACGACGTTCTGGAACTCATTCTCGACCGTGGGCTCGTGATCGATGCGTTCGTGCGGGTCTCCCTTGTCGGTATCGAGATACTCAAGATCGACATACGGATCGTGGTCGCCAGCGTCGACACCTACCTTCGCTTCGCCGAGGCGTGCAACCGCCTCGATCTGGAAGCGGGGCCGCGCAAGCCGGCAGGGCTGACGGAGCTCACTGGCAAGCTCACGGAGTCCGGCGCCCGCGGCAAGACCAAGGGAGCCCTGTCCGGCGCCGCGGAAACTATCTCCGATTCTTTCCAGCAGGCACGTGGCGAGGGCCGGGAGCGTCAGGGCGATCGGGCCGCGCGCCGAAGAGGGGAATGAGAGATGAGCACCTACGTCTACGGGATCATCCGGGCCGCGCACTCGCCTCTCCGCGAGGACCTGGACGGCATCGGAGACCCGCCGCGGCCGGTACGCGTGCTGCGTCAGGGCGAGCTGGCCGCCATCGTCAGTGACGCCCCCGACCAGCTGCGGCCCAAGCGCCGTGATCTGCTCGCCCACCAGCGCGTGCTGCACGAAGCCGGAGCGGGCGGCGTGGTCCTGCCCATGCGGTTCGCCAGCGCCTCCCCGGACGATGACACAGTGACCCAGGTGCTCGCCGAGCGTGTGGAGCACTTCCTTGAGCGGCTGCAGGCACTGGACGGTACAGCCGAATACAACATCAAGGCCAACCACGACGAAGAGGCCGTGCTCCGCCTGATCATGGCGGACCATGACGACATCCGGTCCCTGGGGGAAGCGAACCGCGAGGCCGGCGGCGGCACGCAGGAGCAGCAGATCCGGCTCGGGGAGATGATCGCCGCCGCCGTCCAGGCACGCGAGGCAACCGATGCGGAGCTGCTCCAGCAGACGCTTCAGCCGATGGCCAAGGCCGTAAGCGCCGGACCGCAGAGCACCGGCTGGCTGGCCAACTTCTCCTTCCTGGTGGACCGCGGTTCAGCGGAGCAATTCCTGACCGCGGTCGACGAACTCCGCCAGGAGCACCCGCATCTCGAGTTGCGTGTCAACGGCCCGCTGCCGCCCTACAGCTTCGTCGACATCCCCTCGTCCCAGCAGGCCGAAGGCGGCACCGCGGAAGCGTTCGGAGCCGCCGCCCAGCCGAACGGGTAAGGGTAAGGAGTTGCGAAGCCTCAAAGAACGGCGGAACCGCCCGTTGCGGGTGATGTCTCTCGGGCCCGCTCCGGTGCAGCGTGAGGCTATGCCTGGTGGAAGTGCGGCACGCGAATACGAGTTCCGTGTCGTCAGTCCCGTCCCGCAGGCCGCCGCAGAAGCGTTCCCCGAGCTGGAGGCTGTGTTGATCGGCAGCCAGATCTACGGCGACGTTATCGACGAGACGCACCTGTTCGGCCCGCTGGCCCGCTTCCGGATGCTCGGCCTGCTGATCGTGGAGAGGCGACCACTTCCCTCAGCTTGAGAGCCAGTGGCGGCGGATCGGGTGCGGAGCGCAGCGGGTGAGCCAGGCGCTGGCCAGGCCGATGGCAGCGCCGGCGGCTACGTCGCTGGGGTAGCGGGCGCCGCGCTGCACCCGCTCGAGCACCACCATGGCGGCGGGCAGGACGCACGCTGCACCAGCGGCCGACCATGCGGGCGCCACTGCGGCGGTGAAGGCCACCGCGGCGGCGGTGTACCCGGAGGGGAAGGAGGAATGCCTGGGCCAGTACGACCCCGCCCACGTTTAGGCCGTACGCGACGGCTCCCTCGACGACCCCGCCTACATCACCGGCCTGCCCGCCGACCATCCGCTGCGCCGCAAGGAGAACGTCTTCGTCTTCTCCACCAGCGCCGCGGCAGCGCAGCTGAACCAGTTCGTCACCATGACGACTGTCCCGGGTGGGATCGCCGACACCGGCGCCCACCTCTACCACCTGACCACCGCCACCCTCGACCGCCGCGAGGATGGCTGCGAGACGGGCTGTCCCTATGACGGCTTGCTGCGGGCGCTCGGCGACGACACCCCTGTCACCGTCACGGGATGGCACCCGGCCGCTGAACAGGCTCGCGCTGCACGTGCCGGGGCGGTACGCAGCTGGTCGCTTCGTGCCCGGCACGCCGTCGACGACCTCCTCAACCGTCTCTCCTAACTGATCATTTCAGAATGAGTTTGGTCTAAGGCTTGGCAGTTGGGCTGGTGGGCGGCAGAGTTCTCCAGGTGTCGGATGATCTTGTGCCTGATGATCTGTGGGATCGTGTCGCTCCGCTGCTCCCGCCTCGCCCGCCGCGGCGTCGGCGGTATCCAGGTCGGCTGCCGGCGGATGACCGTGCGGCTCTACGCGGGATCGTCTACGTCCTACGTACGGGCGTGACCTGGGCGGACGTGCCGACCGAGACGACCGGCTGCAGTGTGGTGACGTGTTGGCGGCGCCTGCGGGACTGGACCGAAGCCGGCGTCTGGCCTCGCCTGCACGAGATCCTCCTCGCGGATCTCCGCAGAGCCGGCCTGCTGGACATGGACGACGCCGCGATCGACGGCTCGCACGTCCGGGCCCTGAAAGGGGGGCTCACACCGGACCTTCGCCGGTCGACCGCGGCCGCCTCGGCAGCAAGCACCATCTGATCACCGACCGGCACGGGACACCCCTTGCGGTGTCGTTGACCGGCGGAAACCGTCACGACGTCACCCAGCTCATACCCCTGCCGGACGCGATTCCCCGCATCCGTGGCCTGGTGGGCCGGCCCCGTCACCGACCGCGGCGGCTGTGCGCCGACCGCGGCTACGACTACGACAAGTACCGTCGCCTGCTCCGCGCTCATGGCATCACGCCGAAGATTGCCCGCAAGGGCACCGCCCACGGATCCGGCCTGGGCAAGACTCGCTGGGTCGTCGAGCGGACCTTCGCCTGGCTCCACCGTCGTCGCAGCGCGGACGAGGAACTCTCCGACTGGAAGCAGGCGCACAACAAGAGCCACAAACAGGTCCGTGCCCGCGTCGAGCACGTCTTTGCCCGCATGAAGGCCTGGAAGATCTTGCGTGAC
>NZ_JBEZWU010000076.1:0-4571 GCF_040637655.1 Streptomyces sp. NPDC028722 | reverse complement strand
AGGTCCCGCCAGGGCGAGTTGGTGCGGTACTTCCACGCGATAGCTTCGAGCGTGCGGCGGTGATCGGCCCACCGCCGTCCGCGGACCGGATCGGCTGGCATCAGCGGCTCGATCCGGTCCCACATCGCATCAGTGATCACTAACCGGACAGGCACATCCGATCAACTGATGAGCCCACCAAAGAGACACGGCCTAGCGCAGCTCCACCCCGGCGACACGGGGATCATGTCGGCTTGGCTTTGAACTGCCCGGCCGGACGTTACGTACCAGTCACTGCGGGCGGCACCGTGCCGCCTGGCGTACTGCCAGGGAAACGGGTCGGCGAGCACGCGCCGGTCGCAGGTTGCATCGTGCGGCGACCGCCGAGACATTGGTGGTGTGTGGTACACGGTGCCCACAGAAAGGGTCGAACAATTTTAGTGGCTTCGAGCCGTCCAGCCAGCAGTTCTCTCGACGGAGCCGCCCCAGCGGGACAGGAGGAGAGGACGAACCGGGCACGCGTCCGCCGGCAAGTACCGGGCCTGGATGGCCTCCGCGGACTGGCGGCACTGTATGTGGTCCTGTTCCACAGCTGGTTGTACACCTTCCCGGGCTTTCCCAACAGTTCGGCGCCTGCGTGGCTGGATGGGCTGAAGTTCGGGCGCCTCGCCGTCGTCTTCTTTCTGGTGCTGTCCGGCTTCTCCCTGGCGATCTCCCCCGCGCGTCACGACTGGCGGTCGGGTGGCGTCGGCGAGTTCCTGCGCCGGCGGGCCTGGCGCATCCTGCCTCCGTATTGGGCAGCGCTGACCTTGAGCCTGATCATTTCCTGGTTCGTGGTGTCGGCTTCGCACTACGGACGACCGACCGGCGCGTCAATCCTGGTGTACGGCCTCGTTGCTCAGGACATGTTCACCGCCCCTACACCGAACGGCGCGTTCTGGTCGATCGGAGTGGAGGCCGAACTCTATCTCCTCTTTCCGCTTTTCCTGTTGGTGCGGCGGCGGTTGAGCGCTACGGTACTGATCGCCTGCGTGACACTACCGGTGATTGCCCATGGGCTCATGGTGGCTGACGCATCTCCCGCGGAGGGCAACAACTGGCTCGCGCCACATCTCGCTCCCGTGTTCGTTGCAGGCGTGATCGGTGCAGGAGTCGTCGTTGCGTCGGAACGTGTGCAACGCCTGCCGTGGGGATGGTTCGCCGGACTGGCCGCCATGCCCGTCCTGGCTCTCGGCCTCATCCACGGTTCCGTTTGGACCGTGAACCACTATGCTTGGGTGGATCTCGCCATCGCTCCCGCCATGACGATGCTGCTTGCCGCGGTCGCCACCGGCAGGCCCGCCATCCTCGTACGGCTCCTGACCGCGAGCCCCATTCAGAGTCTCGGTAGCTTCTCCTACAGCCTCTACCTGATCCACCTGCCGATCGTCATGACCGTGATTCGCCGAGTAGCCCCGCATTTCGTGTCGCCCGGTCTGCCCACATTCTGGTTCACGCTTGTCCTGGCCCTGCCGGTTTCGGTGCTCGGGGCATGGCTGTTCTCCCAAATCTTCGAGATGCCCTTTAGGCAGAACAGATCCTGGAAATCCTTGATTGCGCAATGCCGTTCCCGGAGGTCCGGTAGGACTACGAAGGGCGGAAAGCGGCTTTGTGAGGAAACCGCACAGAACTGACAAAAAGCCAGTCCGTGCTATGACCGCCGGGCGGCCAGCACAGGGATAGCGAGCTGGAGCCCGCAAATGATGCTTCTGCTCGCCAGACAGGCCACCGTCCGCATGTTTTGGGTTGGGCGTCTGCCCGCCGTCGAGCGAGCACGGTGATGGTCAAGACTGCGTCATGTGACCTCAGCGGCTGAGAGCCCGGTCAGTCATCCCACGTAACAAGGAAGTACATAGAAGCGACTCCCGACGAAGGGTGAGCCCTTGATCCCGCAACGCATCGTCCTTGCCTCGGCCGCGGGGCTCGTCTCCGCTCTCCTGTTGGGAGCGTGCGGCTCTTCGAACGACAACGCGTCCGGCACCAGTCCCGGCAGCGCCGCCCCGGTCGTCACGGCCGCGTCGGATCCCGCGACCTCCGCACCGGCCGCCGGCGGCAACTCCGGGAGCGGAAACATGGCCGCGACCGCCATGGTGAGAGCCAAGGCGATGAAGGGCGTGAGCAGTGTGGTCACAGACGACAAGGGGATGACCCTCTACCGCTACGGCAGGGACCGGCCAGCTCCCTCCAAGTGGACGTGCGCCGGTTCGTGCACGCAGACGTGGATGCCCGTCATCGTGGACGACTCCGTACAGACCTCAGGCGTTAAGAAGAGCCTTCTCGGCACGGTCCACCGGAACGGCATGAAGCAGCTCACCCTCGCCGGCTGGCCGCTGTACCGATACGTGGGCGACACGAAGGCCGGCCTCATGAACGGCCAGGGCAAGGACAATGAGTGGTACGCCATCACCCCGTCGGGTGGCAATTCCGTGATGACGGGCTGACGCCCACCCGCCTGGTCATCGGGGGGAGTCCAGCCGCTTGTCGTGCGGCGGGCCACTGTCCGGCTCGCCGAGGCGACGGTGACCGTCCTGCTGCGAATCCGGCACCAGGCGGAGGAGGCCCGCGATCCGAATGATCGGCACGTCCGGGCAGGTGTCGAGCAGGTCGGCGAGCGCGGTGGACTCAGCGGCGTCGCTGTTCAGCCCCCAGCGGGCCTTATCGGCGATCCAGTCGGTGGCGAACTGGCAGCGGTACCTGGCGGCCGGCGGCAGTCACATGGACGGATCTTGGTCGGCCTTGGAGCGATGATCCGAAAGCCCTCGTGGCTGATGTCGTCGACCACCCCACAGCACCGCTTCCGCCTCGGGCGCGAACTCGAACACGGTGCCGGCGGCGGACAGCGTCACGATGTCCTCGCCGACATCCAGCACGGCGCGGGCGGTGGTCAGCCGCCCCCCAGACCGCCGTCGACGGGGACGGTGTCGATGTACGGCAGGCTCGGCACCATCCGGCCCACGGCCTGCCCGTCCAGGAGCACCTTTCTGAGTTTACTCAACTGATGGCCTGTCGGGTTGGATGAGTTCGTGACCTCGGGTGCGGCGGCGGTAGTGACAGCGGCGGGCTATGGCTTGGTGGCGGCGTCGCCATCGTGACCAGTTCAGCGAATGACGGCTGCACCGAAGGTAGGCGAGGGTCGGGCGGTCAGCTGCCAGGAGTCGCCGGATCTCTGCCACGGTGAGGGGGACGAGAGCGCCGGAACCGTTTCTGCTGCCCCTTTTGCCGTACTCACGGCGGCCATGGCGGCGAGGAAGGTGTGAGCGAGCATGGCCAGGGTGACGTGCCGGTACCAGCCCGGATACCGGCGAACCTCGTACTGGTCCAGGCCGCATTCGTTCTTTGCCGCCTGGAAGCACTCCTCGATCGCCCAGCGTGTCCCGGCCACGCGAACCAACTCGGCGACATCAGTGCCGACCGGGGCGTAAGCGAGCTAGTAGGCGAGCTCATCGGGGCGGCTCAGGCTGCGGCGAGCCAGTACCCACCGGTGGTGTGTGGGCTGCTCACCGTCAAAGTCGTCGATGGCCGACAGCCTGGCCGCGGCCCAGTCGTAAAGGCGGGGTCCTTTGGCTCCATCACCGCAGGAGTGCCGCTCCCAGGCATCATCGGGTGCCTGGCCGATGGCGAAGTCGACGCGGCCCAGAGCGTGGATGTGCTGGGATTTCGGTACGGCCAGCACGTAGCCGACGCCAGGCTCCTCCAGCATGCACCGCATGCGCCACTCCTGGCCGTAGGCAGCGTCGCCCGTCACCCAGGCGATGGGCAGCGGCGAGGCCAGCGCCCGCATGATCATGGCTTTCGCAAGATCGCCCTTGGTGGCGAAGGCGCGCTCGCCGGGGACCTTGGCCGCGGCGCAACGCTCCGGATCGGACGTCCAGGATTTCGGTAAGTACAGCTCCCGGTCCACCAGTGCACGGCCCTTGGACGAGGCATAGACGGCGAAGACGCCTATCTGGCAGTTCTCGGTGCGACCGGCGGTGCCGGAATACTGCCGCTGCACCCCGGCCGAGTCCGTGCCCTTCTTGACGAACCCGGTGTCGTCGACGATGAGGACACCTGCCGGATCCCCTAGCTTCTCTACGACGTATTCCTGCAGGTCATCGCGGAGGTCATCCGGGTTCCAGCAGGCCCGGCTCAGCAGGTGCTGTAGCCCGGCCGGGGTGCGGTGACCGACGTGCTCGGCCAGCTGCCAGCTGTTCTTGCGGCCCACGGACCCCAACAGACCGTGCACGTAGGCTCGCATCCGTCGCCGCAGATCCACCCGCCCGAACCGGTGACCGATCCGCACCAACAGCTCTTCCAGCTCCGCCGACCAGACGTCGGGCCGCACATCGTCTTGCATGACAAACACAACGCGCCGCCGCACCCGAGGTCACGAACTCACCCAACCTGACAGGCCATCAGTTGAGTAGACTCAGAAAGGTGCCCCTGACCAGCAGGGATAGCGAACTGCAACTGGAGTACTAAAGGGTGTTGCAGAAGGCCGTGATCACGCAGCCTGAAGCGGAGGCTGGGCCTGCCGGGTCACCCGGCGAGGGCGAGGTTGTGCATGCGGGCGA
>NZ_JBEZWU010000075.1:0-3205 GCF_040637655.1 Streptomyces sp. NPDC028722 | reverse complement strand
GACGGGTGGCTGGTCGTTGTTTGAGAACTGCACAGTGAACGCGAGCATCTATGGCCAAGTTTTTAAGGGCGCACGGTGGATGCCTTGGCACCAGGAACCGATGAAGGACGTGGGAGGCCACGATAGTCCCCGGGGAGTCGTCAACCAGGCTTTGATCCGGGGGTTTCCGAATGGGGAAACCCGGCAGTCGTCATGGGCTGTCACCCTTGCCTGAACACATAGGGCAAGTGGAGGGAACGCGGGGAAGTGAAACATCTCAGTACCCGCAGGAAGAGAAAACAACCGTGATTCCGGGAGTAGTGGCGAGCGAAACCGGATGAGGCCAAACCGTATGCGTGTGAGACCCGGCAGGGGTTGCGTATACGGGGTTGTGGGATCTTTCTTTCACGGTCTGCCGGCCGTGAGACGAGTCAGAAACCGTTGATGTAGGCGAAGGGCATGCGAAAGGCCCGGCGTAGAGGGTAAGACCCCCGTAGTCGAAACATCAGCGGCTCGTTTGAAAGACACCCAAGTAGCACGGGGCCCGAGAAATCCCGTGTGAATCTGGCGGGACCACCCGCTAAGCCTAAATATTCCCTGGTGACCGATAGCGGATAGTACCGTGAGGGAATGGTGAAAAGTACCGCGGGAGCGGAGTGAAATAGTACCTGAAACCGTGTGCCTACAAGCCGTGGGAGCGTCGGAACAAGGCTTGCCTTGTTCTCGTGACTGCGTGCCTTTTGAAGAATGAGCCTGCGAGTTTGCGGTGTGTTGCGAGGTTAACCCGGGTGGGGAAGCCGTAGCGAAAGCGAGTCCGAACAGGGCGATTCAGTAGCACGCTCAAGACCCGAAGCGGAGTGATCTAGCCATGGGCAGGTTGAAGCGGAGGTAAGACTTCGTGGAGGACCGAACCCACCAGGGTTGAAAACCTGGGGGATGACCTGTGGTTAGGGGTGAAAGGCCAATCAAACTCCGTGATAGCTGGTTCTCCCCGAAATGCATTTAGGTGCAGCGTCGTGTGTTTCTTGCCGGAGGTAGAGCACTGGATAGGCGATGGGCCCTACCGGGTTACTGACCTTAGCCAAACTCCGAATGCCGGTAAGTGAGAGCGCGGCAGTGAGACTGTGGGGGATAAGCTCCATGGTCGAGAGGGAAACAGCCCAGAGCATCGACTAAGGCCCCCAAGCGTACGCTAAGTGGGAAAGGATGTGGAGTCGCACAGACAACCAGGAGGTTGGCTTAGAAGCAGCCACCCTTGAAAGAGTGCGTAATAGCTCACTGGTCTAGTGATTCCGCGCCGACAATGTAGCGGGGCTCAAGCGTACCGCCGAAGTCGTGTCATTGACATATATAGCCCCAACGGGTGTGTTGATGGGTAGGGGAGCGTCGTGTGCCGGGTGAAGCAGCCGCGGAAGCGAGTTGTGGACGGTTCACGAGTGAGAATGCAGGCATGAGTAGCGATACAAACGTGAGAAACGTTTGCGCCGATTGACTAAGGGTTCCTGGGTCAAGCTGATCTGCCCAGGGTAAGTCGGGACCTAAGGCGAGGCCGACAGGCGTAGTCGATGGATAACCGGTTGATATTCCGGTACCCGCTGTGAAGCGTCAAACATCGAGCATCGTGATGCTAAGGCCGTGAAGCCGTTCCGGACCCTTCGGGGAAAGGAAAGTGGTGGAGCCGCCGGCCCAAGCGGTTAGTAGGTGAGTGATGGGGTGACGCAGGAAGGTAGTCCATCCCGGGCGGTGGTAGTCCCGGGGTAAGGGTGTAGCCCGAGTGGTAGGTAAATCCGTCACTCATGCAGGGTGAGACCTGATGCCGAGCCGATTGTGGTGAAGTGGATGATCCTATGCTGTCGAGAAAAGCCTCTAGCGAGTTTCATGGCGGCCCGTACCCTAAACCGACTCAGGTGGTCAGGTAGAGAATACCGAGGCGTTCGGGTGAACTATGGTTAAGGAACTCGGCAAAATGCCCCCGTAACTTCGGGAGAAGGGGGGCCATGTCCGGTGATCGGATTTACTCCGTGAGCTGGGGGTGGCCGCAGAGACCAGCGAGAAGCGACTGTTTACTAAAAACACAGGTCCGTGCGAAGCCGTAAGGCGATGTATACGGACTGACGCCTGCCCGGTGCTGGAACGTTAAGGGGACCGGTTAGCTCACTTTCGGGTGGGCGAAGCTGAGAACTTAAGCGCCAGTAAACGGCGGTGGTAACTATAACCATCCTAAGGTAGCGAAATTCCTTGTCGGGTAAGTTCCGACCTGCACGAATGGCGTAACGACTTCTCGACTGTCTCAACCATAGGCCCGGTGAAATTGCACTACGAGTAAAGATGCTCGTTTCGCGCAGCAGGACGGAAAGACCCCGGGACCTTTACTACAGTTTGATATTGGTGTTCGGTTCGGCTTGTGTAGGATAGCTGGGAGACTTTGAAGCAGCCACGCCAGTGGTTGTGGAGTCGTCGTTGAAATACCAGTCTGGTCGTGCTGGATGTCTAACCTGGGTCCGTGATCCGGATCAGGGACAGTGTCTGATGGGTAGTTTAACTGGGGCGGTTGCCTCCTAAAGAGTAACGGAGGCGCCCAAAGGTTCCCTCAGCCTGGTTGGCAATCAGGTGTTGAGTGTAAGTGCACAAGGGAGCTTGACTGTGAGACCGACGGGTCGAGCAGGGACGAAAGTCGGGACTAGTGATCCGGCGGTGGCTTGTGGAAGCGCCGTCGCTCAACGGATAAAAGGTACCCCGGGGATAACAGGCTGATCTTCCCCAAGAGTCCATATCGACGGGATGGTTTGGCACCTCGATGTCGGCTCGTCGCATCCTGGGGCTGGAGTCGGTCCCAAGGGTTGGGCTGTTCGCCCATTAAAGCGGTACGCGAGCTGGGTTTAGAACGTCGTGAGACAGTTCGGTCCCTATCCGCTGTGCGCGTAGGAGTCTTGAGAAGGGCTGTCCCTAGTACGAGAGGACCGGGACGGACGAACCTCTGGTGTGCCAGTTGTCCTGCCAAGGGCATGGCTGGTTGGCTACGTTCGGGAGGGATAACCGCTGAAAGCATCTAAGCGGGAAGCCTGCTTCGAGATGAGGACTCCCACCCACTTGATGGGGTAAGGCTCCCAGTAGACGACTGGGTTGATAGGCCGGATCTGGAAGCACGGTAACGTGTGGAGGTGACCGGTACTAATAGGCCGAGGGCTTGTCCATTGATGCTCGCGTTCACTGTGTTGGTTCTGAG
>NZ_JBEZWU010000074.1:0-5135 GCF_040637655.1 Streptomyces sp. NPDC028722 | reverse complement strand
GACACCCCCATCATCACCACCGACGCCCGCCACCGCGCGGACGCCAAGTCGGCACTGATCACCCTCGTCGAGCACGCCCTCATGGCGCGCCTGCGATAGCACTCGGACACGACGAGCGACAGGGCAGTTGTCGTGAAGGTTCCGGAGCCGGCTGTGGCCTTAGACACGGTCGGCTCCGGCGTTCATAACAGTTCGGCAGAGGAATCGTCCGGTCTCACCACGCGACGCGGTCGCGTGGTGCCGCTGTGCGCACGAACGCCCCGCCTTTTGGCGGGGCTCGCTCTTTATGACCGTTTTATCTTGCGTTTACAACTGCACCACTACCGGGTTTGCAGTGTTTGGATGTGCACTGGTCCACGTGCTGGAATGCCTGAACTGCCCAATGGTCAAAGACGTACTGAGTGCGTACTGAGTGGTCGATGACGAACCGGGTTCTGAGAGACTGCGGCACGACGAAGGTGCCGACCGCCGGAAGGTTGTTGGTCGAGTGAGGCGAAGCAAGAACGGTCCCGAGCCGTCGGCGCGGGGCAACTTCACCCCGCCGCCGCGCGCTGCGGCGCCCACCCCCGCGCCCGGAGCGGAGCCGGTGGCCACTCCCGTGTCCAGCGGCGGCCGTCTCTCCCCGCGGAACTGGCGGGTGCCCACCCGTCTGAACGCGATCCTGCTCATACCCGTGATGGTCGGCCTCGTCATGGGCGGCTTCCAGGTGAAGAGCTCCATCGACACCTGGCAGCAGGCCCGTGACGCGGAGAGCACCGCCCGTCTGGTGCGTGCCGCGCTCGGTTACGCCGACGCCCTGGAGAACGAGCGGGACGTCTCCGCGGCCCCCCTGCTCCAGCACAAGAAGGACGCCGCCGGCAAGCAGACCGTCGACGCGGCCCGCAAGGCCACGGACCAGGCCGCCGGCACGTTCGCCGAGGCGACCAAGAGCATGCCGCAGACCTCGGGTCTGGTGCGCCGGTTGCGCCTGTTCCACGAGGTCGAGCCCACGCTGGCGACGCTGCGCCAGGCCGCGTACACCTCCAAGATGCACGGTGTGGAGACGGAGGAGGGGTACGTCACCCTCGCCCACCCCCTGATGGAGTTCGCCAACGAACTCGGTCTGGGCACCGGCAACATCACCTCCTACGGCCGCACCGTCTACGCCATGTCGCTGACCAAGGCGGCCCTGTCGCTGGAGCGGTCGATCGGCACCCATCTGCTGGTCAACCCCGGTCCCGACGCGCCGAACCTGGCGACCCAGCGGGTCTCCCTGTCCTCGTACGCCTACCTGGAGCGCATCGCCCGGGAGGAGTACATAGGTGGTGGCACCGAGGCCGACGCGCAGCGGCTGACCGACGCCGAGGCGAAGATCAAGTCGGACGCCGCCGCCCTGGCCGAGGAGGCCAAGGGGCGCGACCCGAGGTACGTCGCCCCGCCGTCCGACCCGTCCAAGTTCGTCGGCGCGCTGGCCACGATGAAGGACACCAGCGAGATCACCCGCCAGGGGCTGGCCCAGGGCGGTATCACCGCCGAGAACTGGTGGGCGCTGAACACGCTGAAGTACAAGGCCTACCGCCAGATCGAGTCCGACATGGCGGACCGGGCCGTGAACGAGGCGTCGGGCATCGCCGACGACGCCAAGACCTCGGCGTTCATCACGGGTGCCGTGGTCGTCATCGCCCTGCTGGCCGCGTTCATCCTGGCCGGCCTGGTGGCCCGCCAGATGAGCCGGGCGATGCGCCAGCTGCGCAACGCCGCGTTCGGCATCGCCGAGCAGCGGCTGCCGATGCTGGTCGACCAGCTGTCCCGCACCGACCCCGGCCGGGTCGACACCCGGGTGGCGCCGATCCCCATCACCACCAAGGACGAGATCGGCGAGGTCGCCCGCGCCTTCGACCAGGTCCACCGCGAGGCGGTGCGGCTCGCCTCCGAGCAGGCGCTGCTGCGGGGCAACATCAACGCGATCTTCACCAACCTGTCGCGCCGCAACCAGTCGCTGATCGAGGGCCAGTTGACCCTGATCACCGACCTGGAGAACAACGAGGCCGATCCGGACCAGCTGGAGAACCTCTTCCGGCTGGACCACCTCGCGACCCGTATGCGCCGCAACGGCGAGAACCTCCTGGTCCTCGCCGGCGAGGAGCCCGGCCGCCGCTGGGACCAGCCGGTCCCGCTGGTCGACGTGCTGCGCGCCGCCTCCTCCGAGGTGGAGCAGTACGAGCGCATCGAGCTGTCGGGCGTGCCGGAGGCCGAGATCCACGGCCGCGCGGTCACCGACCTCGTGCACCTGCTGGCCGAGCTGCTGGAGAACGCCACCACGTTCTCCTCCCCGCAGACCAAGGTCCGGGTCACGGCGACCCGGCTGCCGGACGGCCGCGTCATGGTCGAGATCCACGACAAGGGCATCGGTCTGACGGCCGAGGACTTCGCGGACATCAACCACAAGCTGGCCAACCCGCCGACCGTGGATGCCGCGATCTCCCAGCGCATGGGTCTGTTCGTGGTCGGCCGGCTGTCCGACCGGCACGGCATCCGCGTCCAGCTGCGTCCCTCGGGCGAGCAGGCCGGTACGACCTCGCTGGTCATGCTGCCGGACGCGATCACGCACGGTGGTGGCGGCGAGGTCCCGCTGGACCGCGAGGAGTTCACCGTCTCGCAGATCATCCCGGAGCAGCAGTTCCAGGGTGAGAGCTTCGCCCCGCAACAGCAGCAGCCGGCGCTGCGGACCGCCGCCGAACTCGGTTTCGACGACAGCCGGTACACCGAGGTCCCCGACGACGCCCGCGACCTGGACCCCGTCGGCCGCTCCCTGATGCGGGAGGGGCGCCGCGCCGCCCTGGACACCCAGTCCCCCGACGAGCGCCCCGCCGATCCGCAGCAGGACGCGGCCGGTTACGGGGACCCGCGCTTCGAGGGACAGCAGCAGCAGTCCTACCGGGAGCAGCCGCAGCAGTCGCCGTACGAGGAGTCCGCGTACGAGGAACGGCAGCAGACCTCCTACCAGGAGCAGCCGTACCAGGAGCAGCCGCAGTACCGGGACCAGCAGGCGTACCAGGAACAGCCGTATCAGGAGACGTACTCGGGGTCGTACGAGAAGCCGTACGACGAGCAGTACTACGCGCCGGAGGCCGAGCAGCAGCAGAGCGACGGCTTCTCCCCGAACGGTGGCTCCCCCAACGGTGGCTACGCCGAGCCCGCGTCCGCGTATGCGGAACCGGCTCAGGCTCCGTCC
Source organism: Streptomyces sp. NPDC028722 (assembly GCF_040637655.1). Lineage (NCBI taxonomy): Bacteria > Bacillati > Actinomycetota > Actinomycetes > Kitasatosporales > Streptomycetaceae > Streptomyces > Streptomyces sp. NPDC028722. The sequence continues at coordinate 1,921 of NZ_JBEZWU010000074.1, read as the reverse complement.
TACCAGGACGACTGGCCCCAGCAGGACGGTTACCAGAACGGCTATCCGGCCCAGTACGCTCCGGAAACGGAAGCTCCGCAGGCCGCTGACGCGAGTGAGCGGAACCACGTAGGCTTCGACCGTCCGGACCCGGCCTCCGCCGCCGCACCCCCGCTGACCGACGCCGGGCTGCCGCGCCGCGGTTCCCTCGCGGCCGGCCCGCAGGGCGCCGGCTCCGCGAACGGCACCGCGCGGGTGCGGCAGGAGACGCCCGCTCCCGCACCGGCCGACGCTCCGGGGGCACCGGCGGCGGGTGGCAACACCGACTGGCGCTCGGCGAACGACGAGCGCTGGCAGCAGGCCGCCCAGCTCCGCAAGCCCAAGGCAGGCGGGGTCACCGCCTCCGGCCTGCCGCGGCGGGTACCCAAGGCCAACCTGGTCGAGGGCGCCGCCGAGAACACCCCCCAGGGAGGCCCACAGGTCTCCCGCGCTCCGGAGGACGTCCGGGGCAGGCTGAGCAACCTGCGCCGGGGCGTCCAGCGTGGACGCAGCGCAGGCAGTGAATCGAACGGCCAGGCAACCACCGATCAGCACGGTGGTCCTGACAGCACCTACAACCAGGAGCGTTAGTGTGAGCCCGATGAGCCAGGCGGCACAGAACCTGAACTGGTTGATCACCAACTTCGTGGACAACACCCCGGGGGTGTCCCACACGGTGGTGGTCTCCGCCGACGGACTCCTTCTGGCGATGTCCGAAGGCTTCCCCCGTGACCGCGCCGACCAGCTCGCTGCCGTCGCCTCCGGTCTGACCTCGCTGACCGCCGGTGCCTCGCGCATCTTCGAGGGCGGCAGCGTGAACCAGACGGTTGTGGAGATGGAGCGGGGATTCCTGTTCCTCATGTCCATCTCCGACGGTTCGTCGCTCGCGGTCCTGGCCCACCCGGAAGCGGACATCGGCCTCATCGGGTACGAGATGGCCCTGCTGGTGGACCGCGCGGGCACGGTCCTGACCCCGGATCTCCGCGCGGAGCTCCAGGGCAGCCTTCTCAACTAGTAATCGGACGGTGCGTTTGCGTGTCCCGGGGCCTTAAGGTTTCGGGACGCGGCTCCACAGATTTTCGGGCGCCCGGCGCAGTAGGAGGAGGAGAAAGTGGCAACACCCCCAGGCAGTTCGTCTCCGGGCAACTGGTCGTACGGCCCTGCCCAGGGTCAGGGCGACGGCTCGGCGAACCGGTACAACTTCCCCTCCGCTCCCAGCCACCGGCAGCCGTACGCCCCGCAGGGCCCGGGACCGTCCCCGTACGACCAGCCCCCGGCCCCGCGTATCCAGCCGGTACAGCCGCAGCGCCGCCCCGAGCCGGCTCCGGCGGCGAACAACCCCCTGGTGCGTCCGTACGCCATGACCGGCGGCCGGACCCGCCCGCGCTACCAGCTCGCCATCGAGGCACTGGTGCACACCACCGCCGCTCCGCACCAGATGCAGGGCCAGTTGCCCGAGCATCAGCGGATCTGCAACCTGTGCCGGGAGATCAAGTCGGTGGCCGAGGTCTCGGCCCTGCTGACGATCCCCCTCGGCGTGGCCAGGATTCTCGTCGCCGACTTGGCGGAGGCGGGCCTGGTCGCCATCCATCAGCCCGGCGGCGACGAGAACGCCGGTGGCCAGCCAGACGTGACACTGCTCGAAAGGGTGCTCAGTGGACTTCGCAAGCTCTAGCGGCGGTCCTTCCCGCTCCACCACCTCCGCGAAGATCGTGGTGGCGGGCGGCTTCGGCGTGGGTAAGACCACGTTCGTCGGCGCCGTCTCGGAGATCAACCCGCTGCGCACAGAGGCCGTCATGACGTCCGCTTCCGCGGGCATCGACGACCTGACCCACACCGGGGACAAGACCACCACCACGGTGGCCATGGACTTCGGCCGTATCACCCTGGACCAGGACCTGAT
>NZ_JBEZWU010000073.1:0-5318 GCF_040637655.1 Streptomyces sp. NPDC028722 | reverse complement strand
TGCTGGATCTGTTGCCTGTCGCCGTCGCTGAGCGGCTTGACCCCGCCGGTGCCTTCCAGGACCTTCAGCGCGCCCAGGTCCACGCGTACCGACACCACCGCCGGCTGGGTCGCGCGGTCCGCCGGCACGGTGACGTGGCCTTCCCACTCGGTGGCCTCGATGAGCAGGTCATGTCCTACCCTTGCGGCCACGCCCTGGCGAGCGGTGCGCACCAGCAACCGACCGACCTGCTTGCCAATCGCGTACTCGCCTGCTGCTGTGGCCATGATTCCACCCTACGCTCGGCCAGTCGGCCATGACATCAACCGTCAACGACTGGAACAGGGGCTGACCACCGCTTTAGGAGTGCGGTCTGAGCCCGCTCCGGCTACGGTCGTCGGCTGGTGCGGCAGTCGGACGGAGACGCTGGTGTACGCCCCCGTCCGGCGTCGTCGGTGTTAAGCGTAGATGTCAGCAGCCCTCATCCTGGCTGTCTGGCAGGTCGATCGGTGTACCGGGACAGATGGACAGAAGTGAAGGGCTGGTCCACCCTTCACTTCTATGACCGCCCCTCATCGTGAGGCTGCCACGCTATCGCGGCTGCCTGAAGCCATTTGTGTCGTAGCCGAGGAGATAGCCGGGTTGCTCCGGTCGTGTACAGATGCCACGGTGCCCATTCCTGGTGCTGAGTGGACGGTTGGAGAGTCTGCGGCGCACCTGGTCCTGGCCAACAAGTTGATGGCTGCCGTTGCCGCAGGACGTGAGCAGGTGTATGGCGACGGCAGACCAGGGGGACTTGCGGCGGCCAACGCCGCCTCGCTGGTTTCCTTCCCCGAACGCGACACCTCCGTCCTGGCGGACGGCATCGTCCGGCATGCGCGGGCATTCACCGAGGCGGCCGGCCTGCGGTCGGCGGACACGCCGACGGTGACACCGCTGGGGCCCATGGACTTGGGAACCCTTAGCTCCTACCTGCTGACCCACATGCTCGGGCACGGCTATGACATCGCAGCGGCACTTGGCCAACCACACATGATCGACCGTGACAGGGTTGAATTGGCGATGCCGTTTCTGATCACTGCGATGCCCCGTGTCGTCGATGTACGAGCGGCTGACGGGCGCAGTGCCTGCTACGAGCTAAGGGTGCGCGGTCTCTCTCGGCTCACAGTGACGTTCACCAACGGCGTGGTGGCCGTGCACGCCGAGCCCCCGCGCCGTCCCGACTGCACGATCATGATCGAACCGATCACGTTCTTCCTGCTCGCACTGGGCAGGCGCAGTGCCACCGGTGCCATCGCCCGCGGCAAGGTCCTCGCCTGGGGGCGCAAGCCCTGGCTCGCGCCAGGTTTCCCCGCATTGTTCACCGCACCATGACGGACGCTTGCCTGGTCCCGCCCAGGAAGCACATTGAGCTTCCTCGAGATGCGAGGAGCGATGCTGGCGCCGCGCGTTTACACGCTGGACCCGATGGCGCGCTGATCGAGCGCGACGGCCTGTAGTTCAGCTCGGCCAAGTCCGGCTTGCGGCGCTTCCCAAGCTCTCAGCTTGGGAAGCTGCGGGCATTGAGGGCCTGTTGTAGGCGCTGACGTGCTCGAACGGCGGGCTCGAGGCCGCTGCGAGCTCGGCCGCTTTCCCCGTGATTCCCCGCTGTTCCCCGCTCGATCTGGTGCGCTTGTGGTGCGGTCACTATCGGCGTGGGGCCCTACGTACCGGCACGCCTGTAAGCGCCTCAGAGGTGTTGCTTGGCTGCTCTGACCAGTCGGGTGATGTCGTCACGCGTCCGTACCCTGGTTTCGTCGAGTTCGGTCCTGCTGCCTGTCTTGGACATCGCCGTAACGTCTGCCAGCACGTCCTCCGCAGCCCGACTCAGCGTTTCCTCATCGGTGAGCATCTGCACCCGGAACAGTGCCTCTTGAGCATTGGAGCGTAGGTCGTAGGCGCGGATCCGCACCGTGTCGGGGTCCTCCAGTGGTGGCTGTTCGTGCTCGCAGAACCAGAGGTGAACCACGCAGCGGCGGTAGTTGACCAACGCGCCGGCGTAGGCGGAGTAGGCATCGAGTCGTTCCTGCCGGAGCTTCTCGCGGCGGGTGAACTGGTGGCTCCTGTCGGCGGTGCGCTGCTGGAACGCCAGGGTGATCCCCGAACCAAGCAGCGTTCCCAGGACGGCTATGCCGCTGGCGATGATGGTCTCCACACTCCAAGCTGATCACGCATCGCCGTCCTCCACGGGCGTAACGCGACTCCGATGCCAACACGCTTTCCGACTGTGTTGGTGGGGTGGTGGGCCGAGTCCGGCGCTGTTCACCTGCGTTCATGGGACGTCGACTGCTGGTCTCGCGGCAGCTCTGGGCCTCGCCTGAACGGTAGCGAACGGGGCTGAATGAGACGGAAACTGAGACGGCGGTGAAGCGTGTGGGCAGCGGTGGCAGCAGGCTCATGGCCTGGTGTACGCCGACTGCTGTGCTCGTCTGGGCACGACTGTCAGTGCCGTGCCTCAGACTCGTGTGGGAAGACAGGCTGCCGAAGGAGCCATGGTGGGGGTTTGGGTAACCGCTACGTTCGCGTTGATCGGCGTAATCACTGGCGCAGTGGTGAGCCCATGGGCAGCGCGCCGGCAGGCGTGGGTCACAGCTCGGCGCGAGGCACTGGACCGAGCCATCGTGGCCACCAGGAAGGCGAACCTGCGGCGCAACTACTTGCGAGGCGTAGCCAAAGACTGGTTGCTGCCCGTGCAGGTGGGAACCTCACCAGACGAGCAATGGCCAGCGCTGACGGATGAGCACCTGGCGCTAGCTCACGCAGCACGCGTACAGGTGCCCCTTGACGGTTTCGCGGAGTTCAGGGCTGCTGTTGTCGAGATGCGCGACGCTCTCGCGGTCGTGGAGCCATACGTTGATCTCGAGTGGAATTGGGAGCAGGAGTGGCTTCCTCGCTCAGAAACGTTCTCGTCCTTGCTCAGGCAGCTGAAGCAGGCACGCGACCGTAGTGCCTGGAGGCGTCGGCTGCGCCCCTGAGTCCGATCAGTCCCCCTCGTAGGATCGAACGGGGCTACCCTCAGCTTGGGAAGATGTGGGTATGTGAGGGCTGCTTTAGCTACTGGCCAGTTGGAACGGCAGGCAGATTGCTCGGTCTGACTTAGCAGCTCTCCCCGTGACTCCCCGCCGCTTCCCGCTCGATCTGGTGCGCTTATGGTGCGCATACCGGGAGGGAATTTATTGGTCTCAGCCGCCGTCGGCTCTTCGTGCGGTGTCAGCAGTCGCTGCTTCACGTAGCAGAGTGCGGATCTTCTCTCGAACCAGATGCTGTGATGAGAGGTACATGTCCACCACGGTTGCCTCGGCAGAGGGTGCTGTGTCTCGGGGGGAAGCGCCGTACGGATAGGGGTGTTCTACATAGGCAAACTCGAGCAGTCCCCATCGAAGACAGTTCCAGGATCTTCCAACATCCCTCCACCGAGGCTCTCCGGTCTGCCCTGCCAAGGGGATGAATGGGTTCACGTTCTGACGGATGTCGGGGAAGACGGAGCAGAGCACTTTCGCGTCATCGGCGAGCTGATTCCAGGCCCGCACGAGCGTTTCGTTGTCGTTCGACGAGTCTCCACGCGTGCGTTCCGCAGGGAATATGGGGAGTAATTCGCCACTGAGAGCCTCCAAGGCTTGAGCGGCAAGCCTTGTATAGGTGTCTGCTGCAGTTGGTGAATCCGTACTAGGTATTTCGTCTGCACTGGTTGTAGCTTCTGGGTCATCGGCTCTGGCGTCCGCCCGTTCCTCAAGGGCTGCTTGGGCCTCAGCGGACGCACGGGTCAGCGCGATGTTCGCTCCCAGTGCCTCCACTTGGACGTCACGGTCACGCAGCAGCAACCGGATTTCACGCCGGAAAGAAATAGCGAGCGTAGCCAACAACAACGGCCAGACCAGGACCTTGACGTACTCTAATGCGAGCTTCCAGTGCTCCATGCTCACCCTCCGGTTCCCTACGAGCGTAGAGCACTCAGAGATCAATTCAGACCGAAGCCAGGGAAATGGGCCTTACGGGGCAGCTTCGCTATGCAGCTCGATTTTGGCAGCACGGACGAAGTGCATTTCTGCCTCGCTGAATTGTTGCACGGCATCTGTGTGTGCGCTGCTGAGCATTGGAGGACGAGACCGCCATCCCTCTAGGAGGGCTCCGAACTCCTCGTCGTCCAGAGCATTGGGTGGCAACGCCCTCCGAGCCTCCTGGCAGGACCGCACCGCCACTCGGGCGTCATGGGTACCCAGCCTAACTAGCTCATCGGATTCTGAGGAGCTAGCGGAGCCGAGACGGCCCAGATCAACTAGTGCCTGCATGAGTTCCACGGCAGGACCCCTCACGCTCGGCGATTGATCATCCATTATTCGTCCGAGTTTGCCTAGTGCTCTCTCATAAATGGCCTGTTTGCCGAAATAATAGGCCATCCTTTGAGCGGCCTCAGTCATTCCCGCAGCAGGAGCGGCCACGTCATCAGGACCTTCCAATTCGATGATTGTTTGGGCCGCCTTGAGGGTCGCCAGAGCGTCATCAATAGCGGACTTCTGGGCCCTGATGCTCTCCCCTGATCGATCTTCTTCGCTGTCCGTGACAAATCGCTCACCCAGTTCCTTAGTGCGATTCGCGGCAAGGAGGAATGAGGCGTACGCCTCACGTTGGATGCCGCGGCGCCACTGCAGGTGAGCAGCGTTCGCCTCGGTGCGGACAGCGTCCAACGCCGCACGGTATGCGGACCTTGCCTGAGCCAACCCCGCCTCGCTGGTGGCCTCCGCCGTGCGCAAGCCGGCCTTCATCTGCCATCGACCGATGAGCATGCTGGCGGGAACCCCAATGAACGCCACTGCGGCCGCGGACAGCGCGGCTATCCCTTCAAGGTCCATGCTGGTCATGGTGCCGTAACTGTAGGGCGTGGTCGCACGATTTAGGTCGGCGAAACGGCTTTGGGCTGGAGCTGCTTTGGCGCGAGTGATCATGGCCCCGTAAGCTTCCGGCGCGTCGGGCAGTCTGTGGACCTGCCCGGTAAAGCACGACGTTACTGGCTGGTCTTCGGAGTCGCCTTGGCCATGCTGCGGGTTCTGGTCCGGTACGGCTCCGTCATGGACGCGTGCGGGCTGACCGTACTGCCCGCGAGATGGCGGCTCGCCCTGGCGCGGGCCACCAACCGCCCGATGCCGGATTCCCGTCCACCGCGCATCCTGCGGCTGCGGCCGACTCGCACCGGCCTGGTCCTACGGCTAAGAGGTCATCTCATTTGGCTGAGTAGGCTGTCGGCTGTGGTGGGGATCATTGAACGGCTGGTGCCGGACGAGCTGTGGGAACTGTTCCAGCGG
>NZ_JBEZWU010000072.1:0-5723 GCF_040637655.1 Streptomyces sp. NPDC028722 | reverse complement strand
CCTACCGGTGAGGGCAGGACACGGCGGGCAGGTGTCTCGTCCTTCGGGATCAGCGGCACCAACGCCCACACCATCCTCGAAGAAGCACCCGCCGAGGCGCCCGTGCCCGAGGCCGGGCAGGACGACTCCGGTCCTCTGTGGGTGCTGTCCGGCCGTACGGAACCGGCTCTGCGCGCCCAGGCCACCGTGCTTCTCGACACCTTGGACGCCCTGGACGGCGCACCCACCCGGGACCTCGGCCGCGCCCTGGCCACCACCCGCAGCGCCCTCGACCACCGCGCAGCCGTCACCGCCGACACCCGTGCCGAGGCCCGGGTGGCGCTGACGGCGCTGAGCCGTGGCGAACCGCACTCCGCTCTGACCGTCGGCACGGCTCGCCCCGCCGACGGGCTCGCCTACCTCTTCACCGGGCAGGGCAGTCAACGTGTTGGGATGGGCAGCGAGTTGTACGCGGCCGAGCCGGTCTTCGCCGCCGCCCTGGACGAGGTGTGCGGGGAACTCGACACCTGCCGCGGCTCCGTGCCCGGCACCTCGCCGATCCGCGAGGTGATGTTCCACGACGCCGAGGCGCTCGGCCGGACCGAGAACACCCAGAGCGCCCTCTTCGCCCTCCAGGTCGCGCTGTTCCGGCTGCTGGAGCACCAGGGGCTGGCACCGGACGCCGTACTGGGCCACTCCATAGGCGAGTTCGCCGCCGCGCACGTCGCCGGGGTCCTCACCCTGCCCGACGCCTGCGCCCTGGTCACGGCGCGCGGCCGCCTCATGCAGGCTCTGCCGGCCGGCGGCATGATGATGGCCGTCCAGGCGTCACCGGACGAGGTCCGCGCGCGGCTGGAAGGCCGCGAGCACGAGGTGAGCATCGCCGCGGTCAACGGCCCCACCGCCGTCGTCATCTCCGGTGACGTCGAGGCCGTCGAGCAGATCGCCGCCGTGTTCGCCACCGACGGCCGCAAGACACGCCGGCTCGTCGTGAGTCACGCCTTCCACTCGCACCGCATGGACGGGATGCTCGACGCGTTCGGCACGGTCACGGCGGGAGTTCGGTACGCCGCGCCGCGCGTCACCATGGTGTCCACCGTCACCGGACGACCCGTCGACATCACCGCCGACTACTGGGTCCGGCAGGTGCGCCGGGAGGTGAGGCTGTCCGACGGCCTGGCCGCGCTGCGCGATCTGGGGATGCGGACGTTCCTCGAACTCGGCCCGGACGGTGTGCTGTCGGCACTGGGCCAGGAGTGCCTGGACGACGAGGCGACGGCGTTCGTGCCGGTGCTGCGCCGTGGCCGGTCCGAACGCCGCACTCTGGCCACCGCGCTCGGCGCCCTGCACGTCCGCGGCCGAAGCCCGGACTGGCATGCCGTGTTCGGCGCGGGGCGGAGGCCGGACCTGCCCACGTACGCCTTCCAGCGGGAACGCTACTGGCTGACCGCGAACGGCAGCCGGGGACCGGTTGGCCACCCGTTGCTCGGGCCCGCCGTGGAACTCGCCGCGTCCGGGCAGGCCGTGCTGACCGCCCGGCTCGGCCGCCGCACGCACCCCTGGCTCGCCGACCACACCGTTCTCGGCTCGGTGCTGCTGCCCGGTACCGCCTTCCTGGAGCTCGCCGCCCGGGCGGGAGCGCAGACCGGCGCGCCGAGGGTCGCCGAACTCACCCTGACGGCACCGCTGGTGCTCCCTGAGGACGGCAGCGCGGAGGTGCAGCTCGTCGTCGCGGCACCTGACGACGAGGGGCAGCGCGCCCTGACCGTGCACGCCCGCCCCCCGGCACCGGAGGGCACCACAGCGCCGTGGACCCTGCACGCCACCGGCCTTCTCGCACCGCATGCAGGGGCCTCCCCTGCCACCGCCGACTGGCCCGTCGCCGTGTCCGAACCGCTGCCCCTCGACGGCTGTTACGACGAACTGGCCGCGGCCGGGTACACCTACGGCCCCGTCTTCCGCGGCCTGCGCGCCGCCTGGCGGCACGGCGCGGACCTGCTCGCCGAGGTCGCCCTGCCGGCGTCCGTCACCGACGCGGCCTCCTACGGACTGCACCCGGCACTGCTGGACGCGGCCCTGCACCCGGTTGTCACGACCGCGCCGGGCGGTGCGGGCCGTCGTCTGCTGCCTTTCTCCTGGCGCGGGGTGTCCGTCCACCAGCCCGGCGCACGCACCGCTCGCGTCCTGATCACCGCCGGCGGGCCGGACGCGGTGGCGCTGACCCTGCTGGACGAGGCCGGCGCGGTGATCGCCGAGGTCGAGGAACTCCTTCTCCGCCCCGCCGGTGACGACCCCGTCGTACCCCGGTCGCTCCACCGCCTGGTCTGGAAGCCGGCCGGCGCGGACCGGCAGCCGCCGCCGGACGCCGCCGTACTCGGCACCGCCGACCTGGGCGTCGGCCCGCGCTACGCCGACCTCAGGGCACTGGGCGAGGCCCTCGACGCGGGACTGCCCGCCCCCTCGGTGGTCTTCGCACCGCTCGTGGATCTGTCGCCGGGCGGGAATTCGTCGCCGACCGTCGCCTCGTCACCGCTCATCGATCCGTCGCCGGCCGTGGACCTCGCGTACGGGGTGAACGGCGCCCGGTCCGCGGTGCATCGCGCGCTCGCTCTGCTTCAGGCGTGGCTGGCCGACGACCGGCTCGCGGAGTCCCGGCTGGTGCTGGTCACCCGGAGTGCCGTGGCCACGGCACCGGACGCGGACGTGACGTACCCCGCCGACGCGGCCGTATGGGGTCTGGCGCGGTCGGCGCAGACCGAACACCCCGGGCGCGTCGGCCTTCTGGACGTGGAGTGGGCCGCCGACTGCCGTGCCGCGCTGCCGCTGACCGGCTCGGAGTCACAACTCGCGGTGCGGGACGGCGCCTTGCTGGTACCCAGGCTCAGCCCCGCGACGGCCGACGGCGCCCTCGTCCCCCCGGCCGGGGCGACGGCCTGGCGGCTGGCGGTCCGCGAACGCGGGACGCTGGACCACCTCGTGCTCGACCCCTGCCCGGAAGCCCTGGCCCCGCTGGGCGACGGTGAGCTGCGCATCGCGGTGCGTGCCGCGGGCGTCAACTTCCGTGACGTACTGAACACCCTCGGTCTCTACCCCGGCGATCCCGGCCTGCTCGGCCTCGAAGGGTCCGGTGTGGTCACCGAGGTGGGGCCGGGCGTCACCGGCTTCGAGGTCGGTGACCGGGTGATGGGCCTGTTCTCCGGAGCGTTCGGCCCGGTGGCCGTGGCCGACCACCGGCGGGTCGCCGCCATGCCCGCCGCCTGGACGTACGTCCAGGCGGCATCCGCGCCCATCGTGTTCCTCACCGCCTACCACGGCCTGGTCGACCTGGCCGGTCTCGGCGCGGGCGAGCGCGTCCTGATCCACGCGGCGGCGGGTGGTGTCGGCATGGCCGCCGTCCAGCTGGCCCGGCATCTGGGGGCGGAGGTCTACGGCACGGCGAGTCCCGGCAAGTGGGGTGCGCTGCGTGCCCTCGGTCTGGACGACGTGCATCTGGCGTCGTCGCGCACCCTGGACTTCGAGACCGCGTTCGCCGCGGCCACCGAAGGGCGCGGCATGGACGTCGTACTGGACTCGCTCGCCGGTGGGTTCGTGGACGCCTCGCTGAGACTGCTGCCGCACGGTGGCCGTTTCGTGGAGATGGGCAAGACCGATGTGCGCGACCCACGGGAGGTCGCGGCCGGGTACCCCGGGGTCGACTACCGGTCCTTCGACCTGCTCCGAGCGCCCACCGATCGGATCACCGAACTGCTCGCCGAGGTGCTGCGGTTGCTGTCATCGGGTGCACTGGCTCCGCTGCCGGTCAGTGAGTGGGACGTGCGCCGGGCACCGGAGGCGTTCCGCTACGTCAGCCAGGCCCGGCACGTCGGCAAGGTGGTCCTCACCCTGCCGGTGGCCCTCGATCCGGCCCGTACGGTCCTGGTCACCGGTGCCACCGGCGCCCTCGGCGGACTCGTCGCCCGGCACCTGGTCACCGAGCACGGCGCCCGGCGTCTGCTGCTGGTCAGCCGCCGTGGCCCCGACGCGCCCGGAGCGACGGAACTCGTCGCGCAGCTGACGGGGTTGGGCGCCGAGGTCCACCTCGCGGCCTGCGACACGGCCGACCGCGAGGCGCTCGCGCACCTCCTGGCCGATGTACGGCTCACCGCGGTCGTACACGCTGCGGGGGTGCTCGACGACGGCGTGATCACCGCGCTCACGCCCGAACGCCTCGACACCGTCCTCGCGGCCAAGGCCACCGCGGCGTGGAACCTGCACGAGCTGACCGCCGGCCAGGATCTCGCGGCCTTCGTCCTCTTCTCCTCCGTCATGGGCGTCATCGGCGGGGCGGGGCAGGGCAACTACGCGGCTGCCAACGCCTGCCTGGACGCCCTCGCCCAGCACCGCAGGGCCCGTCGGCTTCCGGCTCTGTCCCTGGCCTGGGGACTGTGGGCGGACGCGGCGGAAGGGCCGGGCACCGACGGAGGCGCCGGCGCCAAGGGGGCGACCGGCGGTGCGGGGACGACCGGCGGTGCGGGAATGGCGGGCGCCCTGACCGAGGCCGACCGGGGGCGGCTCGCCAGGAGCGGCCTCTCCCCCATCGACCCGGCGGAAGGCCTGGCCCTGTTGGACGCGGCCCTCCGCATGGACAGCGCCGCACTCGTGCCCGCACACATCGACCGGGCCGCGCTCGGTGCGCTCGGCACCCGCCTTCCGGTCGTGCTCCGGGATCTGGCGCCGGTCGCGCCGCGCCCTGCCGACCCTCAGGTCACCGTCACCGCGGCGAAGTCCGCGTCCCTCCGCGACCGGCTCGCCGCGGTGAGCCGGGCCGAGCGGGACGAGATGCTGCTGGACCTCGTCCGGGTGCAGACCGCCGCCGTACTCGGCCGGTCCGAAGCGGCCGGCATTCCGGCCGACCGGCCCTTCAAGGACCTCGGCTGCGACTCACTCACCCTCGTCGAGCTGCGCAACAGGCTCCAGAGCGGCGCCGGACTCCGGCTGCCCGCCACCTTCCTCTTCAACTGCCCGACACCCCGGGCGGTCGTCGCCCACCTGCACGCCGAACTGGCACCGGCCGAAGCCGGAAACACCGGCTCGACCGCCTCGCCGACTACAACCGGCCTTGCCGAACTCGACCGGCTCGAAGCGGCGCTCGCCGCACTCGCGGACGGCTCCGACGACGACACCAGGGCCGAGATCATCCATCGGCTCCAGGCGCTGCTGGTCCGGGTACCGGCCCAGCGATCCCGGACCCACCACGACGACCTGACCACACGGGTCCAGTCGGCATCGGTCGATGAACTCTTCGCGTTCATCGACTCCGAGCTCTGACCCCCACCAGGGCCACACCGCACCTCACCTCACCGCACGGCACCACATCGCACCGCATCACATCTCGGCCGGGCGGCTCGCCGCGCTCCGTGGCATCCCGCCCGCCCCTCACCCTGCTCACTCGGTCCACTCCGCCCGGCGCGTCCGGGCACAGCTCGACAGCGGCGACGCAGGGTCCACGCACACAACGCACAGCGTCACGACGTCTACGGGGGCACCACCATCATGAGCACGAAGGACTACGACAAGCTGGTCGACTACCTCAAGCGCCTCACCGTCGACCTCCACGAGTCCCGCCAGCGGGTCCGCGAACTGGAGGACGGCACCAACGATCCGATAGCCATCGTCGGCATGGGCTGCCGTTTCCCGGGCGGGGTGGACTCGCCGGAGGGGCTGTGGCAGGTCGTCGCCCAGCAGCGCGACGTGATCTCCGGCTT
>NZ_JBEZWU010000071.1:0-5854 GCF_040637655.1 Streptomyces sp. NPDC028722 | reverse complement strand
TGCCCCGCCCCGATACTCCCCGCACCCGCATGCCCCAACACCACCGCAACCTCACCCGACACCAACTCCAAAAGCATGCGCTTCTGCTCGTCGACGGTCAGGGCTGCGAGGCGGTCGGCCAGGGTCCCGCCCGTGGTGGCACCGGAGCCGGCCGCCGCGGTGCGGGCCGTGCGACGCGGTTGGCGGACCAGTCCGCGCAGCACAGGCGGCAGGTGTCCCGCCCGTGCCTGTTCCGCCAGCGCGGCGAAGTCGAGCTTCACCGGGACGAGCGTCGACGCCTCACCGGCCATGGCCGAGTCGAGCAGGGCCATGCCTTCCTCCGAGGCGAGCGGAAGCACCCCGCCCCGGTTCATGCGGGCCCGGTCCGACTCGCTCATCGTCGCGATCATGCCGCCGGACTCGGCCCACAGGCCCCAGGCCAGTGAGACGGCGGTGAGGCCCTGTGCGCGCCGCCACTGGGCGAACGCATCCAGGAACGCGTTCGCGGCGGAGTAGTTGCCCTGGCCCGGGGCACCGATCACACCGGCGGCGGAGGAGAACAGGACGAACGCCGAGAGGTTCATGTCGCGTGTCAGCTCGTGCAGTGTCAGCGCGGCGTCGACCTTGGGCCGGAAGGCGGCGCCGACGCGCTCCGGGGTCAGCCGCGGGATCACGCCGTCGTCCAGGACTCCTGCCGCGTGCACGATGCCGGTCAGCGGCGCCGCGGGCGAGATCTCCCAGAGGAGCTTCTTCACCGCCCTGCGCTTGGACATGTCGCACGCCGCCACGGTGACACTCGCTCCGGCCGCCTCCAGCTCGGCCGTCAACTCCTGGGCGCCGGGCGCCTCCGGACCACGGCGACTGGTCAACAGCAGGTGCCGTACACCGTGTTCGGCGACGAGGTGCCGGGCGACCAGACCGCCCAGCGTTCCGGTGCCGCCGGTGACGAGCACGGTGCCCTCGGGGTCCAGTGCGGGCCCGGTCCCGGTGTCCGGCGCGATGCGCACCAGGCGGGGCGTGTGCACGACGTCCCCGCGTACGGCTACCTGCGCTTCGCCGGTGGCCAGTACGCCGGCCACGGCCGGTCGGGAGGCCTGGATCTCGTCCACGTCCATGAGCACGACGCGATCCGGATTCTCGGCCTGGGCGGCGCGCACGAGGCCCCAGACCGCGGCCCCCGCCGGGTCGATCACCTCGCTGTCGCCGAGGACGCCGACCGCGCCGCGCGTCACGACGAGCAGGCGGGCCTCCTCGAGTTCCGGCGCGGCGAGGAAGGCCTGGAGGATGCCGAGGACGCGGCCGACGAGGCCGCGGACGCGTTCGGCGCTGACGACACCGTCGACGGCGTCGACGACCAGGACCTCCGGCATCGCCGCGCCGGACTGCACCAGATCCTCGATGTCGAGGGCCATGGTCACCGAGTGCGGGACGATCGCGGCGACGTCGGCCATCGCCTCAGCCATCGTGTCAGCCGCCGACGCGGCCCATTCGACGGCGAAGAGGGCGTCCGTGTCGCCGGGACCGGTCCGGCCTGCGGCCTTCACCTGCTCCGCCGCGACCGCGCGCAGGACGAGCGACTCGACCGACGCGACCGGGGCGCCCTCGCCGTCGGCGAGTTCGATCGTCACCGACTCGGGTCCGGTGGGCGTCATGCGCACCCGCAGCGCGGTGGCGCCGGAGGCGTGCAGAGTCATGCCGTTCCACGCGAACGGCAGGATGAGCTTGCCCTCCTCGGCCTTCCGCTCGGTGAAGGCTCCGCAGTGCAGGACCGCATCGAGAAGCGCCGGATGCAGACCGAATCCGGCGACCGCCTCGGTGTCGTCCGCCGGGAGCGCGACCTCGGCGTAGATTTCGTCGCCGCGGGTCCACAGGGTCCTGAGCCCTTGGAACAGCGGCCCGTACCGGTATCCGGCGGTCGCCTGGCCCGCGTAGAAGCCGGTCAGGTCGACCGGCTGCGCACCCTCAGGGGGCCAGACACCCCGGGCGGCAGCGGATACCGAGGCGTCGTCGCCCAGTTGTCCGCTGGCGTGGCGGGTCCACGGGGCGCCGGACTGCGTGTCGTCGGGCCGCGAATACACCGCGACCGGCCGCACCCCGCCACCCGTGTCCTCTCCCACCGTGACCTGGACGCGTACCGCTCCCTTGTCCGGGATCACCAGGGGCGCCTCCATGACCAGTTCGCGCAGGGTCCGCGCGCCGACCTCGTCGCCGGCGCGGATCGCGAGTTCCACCAGCGCGGCACCGGGCAGCAGGACCGTGCCGGACACCACATGGTCCGCCAGCCACGGTTGGGCGGCAAGGGACAACCGGCCGGTGCACACCACACCACCGGTGTCAGGAACCCCGACCACGGTGTCGAGCAACGGATGCCCGGCAGCCAGCGCCGGATCACCCTCCGACAGCGTCGGGTTCAACCAGAAACGCTGATGCTGGAAGGCATAGGTGGGCAGGTCCACACGGTGTGCGCCGGTGCCGGAGAACACCCGCTCCCAGTCGATGGCGACACCGCGCGTGTGCAGCCGCCCCACGGCGTTCATCAACGCCCGGTCCTCGGGCACGTCCCGACGGAGGGACGGTACGCAGTCCTCCGCCAGCATCCCGGTGAGGATGCCGTCCGGGCCCAACTCCAGGAAGGTGGTGACCTTCTGGTCCTTCATGGCTTGCACGCCGTCGTGGAAACGGACCGTGCCGCGTACGTGCTCCACCCAATAGTCGGGCGAGCACAACCGGCCTGCGTCCGCCACCTCGCCGGTCAGGTTCGACACCACCGGCAGGACCGGGGCGTTGTAGGTCAGCCCGGCCGCGACCTCGCGGAACTCCTCCAGCATCGGGCCCATCAACGGCGAATGAAACGCGTGCGACACCCGCAGCCGCTTCACCCGACGGCCGGGCAGGGCTTCGGTAACCGCCAACACCGCACCCTCAGCCCCCGACAACACCAGCGAGGTCGGCCCGTTGACCGCGGCGATGCTCACACCGTCCGACAGCAGCGGCGCGACCTCCTCTTCCATGGCCTCCAACGCGACCATCACGCCACCCGCCGGCAGCGCCTGCATCAGCCGACCACGCGCGACGACCAGCGTGGCCGCGTCCTCCAGCGACCACACACCCGCCACATACGCGGCCGTCACCTCACCGATCGAGTGACCGGCGAGGCAGTGCGGGCGCACGCCCCAGGACCGTACGAGGTGGTACAACGCCACCTCGACCGCGAAGAGAGCCGGTTGCGCGTACCCCGTCTCCTCCAGCAGCTCCCCGCCCTCGAAAATCACCGTCCTCAGCGAGCGGCCCAGCTTCCCGTCGACGGCCGCACACACCTCATCGAAGGCCTCGGCGAACAACGGGAAGGCGCCGTACAGTTCACGCCCCATCCCCACCCGCTGCGACCCCTGCCCGGTGAACAACACACCCAGACGGCCACGCACCACGCTCTCCGGGCGCACCGACGCCAGACCCTCCCGCGCCTCCGCCACCGACCCGGCGACGACCACCGCACGGTGGTCGAAATGGGCTCGGGTCGTCGCCAGTGAGTAGGCCGTGTCCGTCAGGCTCAGATAGCGGTGTCGTTCCAGATGGTCCGCGAGCTGCCGGGCCTGCGCGCTCACGGCGTCGGCTGTGCGGCCGGAGAGGATGAGAGGCACGCTTCCGCGTGTCACGGTCGGCTCCGGGATCTCGTTCTCGACGGATTCGAGAACGACGTGGGCATTGGTGCCGCTGATGCCGAAGGAGGAGACCGCCGCACGACGCGGACGGCCCTCTGTCGCCGGCCACTCCCGCGACTCCGTCAACAGCTCCACCGCGCCGGCCGACCAGTCCACCTTCGGCGACGGCTCGCCCACATGCAGCGTCTTCGGCAACACGCCGTGCCGCATCGCCTGCACCATCTTGATCACACCCGCCACACCGGCCGCCGCCTGCGCATGACCGATGTTCGACTTCAACGAACCCAGCCACAACGGCTCGTCCCCGGCCCGCTCCTGGCCGTACGTGGCGATCAACGCCTGCGCCTCGATCGGGTCACCCAGCGACGTACCCGTACCGTGCGCTTCGACGACGTCGATCTCGGACGGGGTCAGGCCGGCGTTCGCGAGGGCCTGACGGATGACACGTTGCTGCGAGGGGCCGTTCGGGGCGGTGAGGCCGTTGGACGCGCCGTCCTGGTTCACGGCCGTGCCACGGACGACCGCCAGGACCTGATGACCGTTGCGCCGAGCGTCCGACAGACGCTCCAGCAGGACAAGACCCACGCCTTCCGCCCACGCCGTACCGTCCGCACCCGCCGCGAACGACTTGCACCGTCCGTCCGGTGCAAGACCTCCTTGACGCGAGAACTCGATGAAACTGCCCGGCCTGGCCATGACGGCCACACCACCGGCCAGCGCGAGCGAGCACTCACCGCCACGTAGCGCCTGGATCGCCGAGTGCATCGCCACCAGCGACGACGAACACGCCGTGTCCACCGTCACCGCCGGACCCTCGAAGCCGAAGGTGTACGCCACCCGGCCCGAGACGATGCTGCCGGCCGCCACGGCCGCCTCGTAGTCGTGGTACATCAGACCGGCGAAGACGCCCGTACGGCTGCCCTTCAGCGTGGTCGGATCGATACCGGCCCGCTCCAACACCTCCCAGGACACCTCCAGCAGCAACCGCTGCTGCGGGTCCATGGCAAGGGCCTCACGCGGAGAGATCCCGAACAACGCCGGATCGAAATCCCCCGCGTCGTGGAGGAAGCCGCCCTCCCGGACGTAGGACTTGCCGGCCACTCCGGGAGTGGGATCGTAGATCCGGTCGACGTCCCAGCCCCGGTCCTCGGGGAACTGTGTGATGCCGTCGCGTTCCTCGGTCACCAACTGCCACAGGTCCTCCGGTGAGGAGACACCACCAGGCAACCGGCAGGCGGCGGACACGATCGCGATCGGTTCCGACGTGGCCGCAAGAGCCCTGTCGCGCTCCTCCTTGAGCTGCTCGTTCTCCGTGAGAGAAGCGCGCAGTGCCGCGACGAGCTTGTCCTCGGACACAGACATACTTGAGTTCCTCCGTAGCCGCGACGGGCTCAGTCGTTGGTGTTGCCCATCGCGCGTTCGATGAGGTCGGCGACGTCCATATCGGCGATCAGGCTCGACGTGTTCTGCCGTGCTTCCGAGGGGGCGGGCTTGCCGGCGCCGGGGGCCGCAGCCACAAGCGGCAGCAACTGCCGCAACACCCCCAGTTCTTGGAGCCGCTTCAGCGATACCGAGGCAAGGGCCTTGCGCAGCCCGGCCTCGTCGATCTCCGCGAGGTCCGGTGCTCCGGTCACCATGTCCGGGACCAGTTCCGCGCGCAGATGCTCGGTGATCGCGGCGGGGGACGGGTAGTCGAAGATCAGCGTGGCCGGCAGCCGCAGACCCGTCGCTGCGTCCAACCGGTTGCGCAGCTCCACGGCGGTCAGCGAGTCGAAGCCCAGCTCGCTGAACGCCTGTCCGGGCGCGATGCTCTCGGCGTCGGCATGCCCCAGCACCACGGCGACCTCGCCGCGGACCAGGTCCAGCAGCATCTCTGTCCGCTCCTCCGCCGGCAGTACCGCCAACCGGTCCGCAAGGGAGTCGACGGGGACGGGGCCGCCGGTGGAGGCGGCACGTCGGGGTGGACGGACCAGGCCTCGCAGCATGGGAGCCAGCCGATCCGCAGCGGCCTGTTCGGTGAGGGCCGCGAGATCGAACTTGGCTGCCAACAGGGCGGGTTCGTCCGCTGTCAGGCCGGCGTCGAACAGTGCCATGCCCTCCTCGACGGACAGAGCCCGAATACCACCACGGCTCATACGCGCCTGATCCGATACCCCCAGCGAGCCCGTCATCGCACTCGCCTCACCCCACAACCCCCAGGCCAGCGACACAGC
>NZ_JBEZWU010000070.1:0-6132 GCF_040637655.1 Streptomyces sp. NPDC028722 | reverse complement strand
GGAAACCAGGCAACTACCTGGCCTTCCTCGGACTCGCCGCCGCCCTGTGCTGCTACAAACGCCTCCTCAAACTGACCATGTAGGACACGGTCTTAATCCAGGGTCTTCGTCGCCCAGTGTCCCTACCTCCGCTCACAGGGCCACAGGATCACGCCGCAGCCGCGCACGCCTGTGCCGGTCCGGCCAAGCTCCGTGTCAGCGGGCCCCGCGACTTCAGCAGGCCCCGGAAGACAGCGCCGCTAGTTCAGGTAGAAGCGTTGGTTGGCGACGTTCTTGCACTTCCACAGGACGAGGCGAGCGCCGTTGCTCCTGCTTCCGCCCTCTACGTCCAGGCACAGCGCGCCGACGTGGATCTCGTAGGTGTTACGCCCGCGCAGCACCGGGTTCCAGAGCTGCTTGAACGCGCTGTGGCACGCTCGCTGCGTGACCTTGCGGCCTTTCTTGAGGTCGCCTCCGTCGAGACACTTGTTGCTGAAGTCCGACTTCACCCAGTACCGGAAGCTGCTCGAGATGAAGCTCCAGCGCTGGTTGCTCTGGCCCTGGCACGTCCACTGATCGATTTTCGCGCCGTCACTGGCATCCCAGCCGTGTACGGTGACGCACTTGCCGGGCGTGTGGGCCGGCCGGATGTAGTGCACGCCGGGAATGGGCGCGGCCGCGGCAAGCGGCACCTGGGGAACCTCTGAGGATGCCGGAGAGGCCGAGGCGGCGGGTGCCACGACCCCGAGCAGGCTTCCGCCGGCCAGCAGGCCCACCAGAAGAGTCCTAGTTTTCATCACTTCTCCCCTTTGCGTTCTCAGGCGCGCACCATCTTGAACTGCTGATTGCTGACGCTCTTGCAGCTCCACAGGACCAGCTGGGTGTTGTTGCGCTGCGACGCGCCGGGGACGTCCAGGCACTTGTGCGCCGCGTGTAAGGGCTTGAGAGCCACGTAGCCGGACAGGTTCCTGACGTGGAAGGACTGGTTGCTGCGGCTGTTGCAGTCCCACTGGACGATCTTGGTGCCGTTGGCCTTGCCGCCGCCCAGCGCATCCAGGCACTTCCCGCTGTGTTCGGCGATGACGTAGGCCACACCCCACTGGCTGGTGTAGAGCAGCCGCCAGCGTTGGTTGGACCGGTTCAGACAGGTGTACTGGTCGACGGCGGCACCCTTGGCAGTGCTGCCACCATGGACGGTCAGGCACTTGCCGCTGTGCTTCGCCTTGAAGTACCAGACGCCCCCGTCGCGCAGGACGTCCTGACCCGCAACGGATGTCGCCGGTGCCGCGATCGGCGCCGCAGCCGCCGACACGGAGATCGCCGGCAGCACCGCGACGCTCACCACGAGCGCCCCCATACCGCCGGCGAGACGGTTCATCATCATGTATCCCCCTGAAGTGTTGACCTCCCCGGCTCTCCCGCGTCGGCCGAGGCGGCTGTACCGAAATCGGACTTCTGGCCTTTTCGTCGCGAAACGAACGAGAGCGCGGTCGGCGGCGCCCTTCCCCTCGGGTCGGGGCCGGCGATCACACGGATAACTGTGGGCGGCCGCCCGGGTGCAAACCTGGTATCAATCTTGTATCCGCTGCTGAGGCGGGGTATCCAAGACGCGGGGAGCCTTGGACGCGAGGGGAACTATGGCGACGAAGCTTGGTCTGCTCGGCGGGCGTGAGGCACGTGTGGGACCAATCGTTCGGCTGGGACGTGTCTGGCGATGGGTAAGCGACGCTGGAGTGAACGATGTCCGGGAGCGTCTGGGGAGGGGATAGTGACGGCTGAGTTCCGCCTACTCGGGGACGTCGAGGCCCGTGTTGATGGCCAACTGGTTGATCTGGGACATCGTCGACAGCGGTCGGTGCTGGTCGTTCTGCTGGTGGAGGCCAATCGGATCGTGTCCGTCGACCAACTGGTCGAGCGGGTGTGGGCGGGGCGGCCCCCGCAACGCGCACGGGACACGCTCTACGGTTACTTGCACAGGTTGCGTAAAGCCTTGGCTGTCATGGCAGGGGTGGCCATCCTTCGGCAAACCGGTGGCTACCTGATCTCGGTCGATGAAGCCCTGGTCGATGTGCACCGGTTTGGTGAGCTGATACGGCAAGCGCGGGCGGCGGAGGACGACTCAGATGCGATGGCGTTGTTCGACGAAGCGTTGGCATTGTGGCGGGGCGATCCGTTCTCTGGCGTGGATACGCCCTGGCTGAACGACGTCCGGGATGTCCTGCAGAAGGAACGGTTCGCGGCCGAGCTTGACTTCACCGATCTGCGGCTGGCGCAGGGCCAGCACACGGAGTTGGTGCCCACGTTGGTCAGCCGGGCCAGCGAATATCAGTGGGATGAGCGACTGGCGGGGCAGCTGATGCTCGCTCTGTACCGGTCGGGTCGGCAGGCTGACGCCCTTGCCCGCTACGAACAGACTCGGACGCGGTTGGCCGAGGAACTCGGTCTCGATCCCAGCCCCGCCTTGCGGCAGCTGCACCAGCGGATCCTGACCGCCGACCCGGACCTGGCCGCCTCGGGGCCGCCCGCGACCGCCGCTGCCGAAGAGCCCACACCGGACACTCAACTAGATCGGGCGGCCCGCGAATTGGCCACCGCCATAACCCGGCAGTGGACCGCGGAAGCCGAGATCCGCTCATTGCACCGGCCGGCGCCGGTGCGCTTACGGTGGTCGACCACCGGCCGGGCAGTGATAGGCGCGAATGAGGTGCTCTGTGGTGACATCTCTGACGTGGCCTTGAAGTTCCGGTCGCTTCCGGTACGTCAACTGGTGGTGCTCGGCGAGCCGGGGGCAGGCAAGACCGTGCTGGCGATCTTGCTGACCCTGGGGCTGCTGGCCGACCGCACGCCGGGCGATCCGACGCCGGTACTGATGTCACTGACGTCCTGGAATCCCCAACGAGACCACCTGCACACCTGGTTGGCGCGCAGGCTGGTGGAGGAGCACCCCGGTCTGGGCAACACCAAGGCGTACGGACGCGATGCCGCGACCCGCCTGGTGACCGATGAGCGGGTGATACCGGTGCTCGACGGCCTCGACGAGACGCCACCGGGCCTGCACACCGCCGCGATCGACGCCATGGACCAGGCGATAGCGGGCGGCCGGCCACTCGTGGTGACCTGCCGCACCAACGAGTACGAGAACGCAGTCCGACACGGCGCCATCCTTGCCAGCGCCGCGGTGGTGGAGATCGAACCCGTCGAACTCGACGATGCCATCACCTTCCTCACCGCACGCCACCACCACGGCGATACCCGCTGGCAACCCGTCGTCGAACACCTGCGCCACCACCGCGACGGCCCACTTGCACAGGCGCTGTCTACCCCGCTGATGGTCGACCTCGCCCGGACGGCCTACCGCGACCCCACAAGCGACCCGAGAGAACTCCTTGATCCGCAACAGTTCCCCGACCGAGCCACGATCGAGGACCAACTGCTCGACACATGGATCCCCGCTGTTTACGCCCGACGCCCTCAACCGCCGGGACCGCAGACCGCGGCGGTCCGGAACTACGGTCCGGACCAGGCGAAACAATGGCTGACATTCCTCGCTCGCCACCTACAGCACCTGCAGACCCGCGACTTCGCCTGGGAGCACCTGGTTCGCGCGCTACCCCGGCCCGTACGAGGACTTGTCTTCAGCCTGCCCACGGCATGTCTGTTCGCGATCGCCGGCCTGCTGGCCAGAGGCCCCATCCTGGCCTGGGTCTACGGGCTTTCCACCGCCGTGGGCGGTTGTGCCGCCCACGGCTGGGGAACACGGTCAGGACCATTGCGGGTCAAGGTTCGCTTCCGGAGCACGGCGTTGCCGTTCCTCGGCCGGTTCGTGATCGGGGTGGTCATCAGTGTCGTGATCGGGGTGGTCTGGTCACTCCCGACTTGGACGGTGGTCATGCTCGCGTTCGCCTTCGGGTTCAGCATGGGACTGCACGTCTGGCTGGAGGCGCCGCGGGAGATAAGGCGTGCGTCCAGCCCGGCGACGACCCACGCTCAGGACCGTCTCGCGACAATCGCGTTCGCGTTGTCGGTGGCCGTGTCGATCGGGCTGTTCTACGGGTTCGCGATCTCCGTCAGCCAGCCGCACTCCAACCTCGGCGCGGCCGCGGACCCCTTTCACTTCGTCCGGGCATTGCCGGCCGGACTCGTGTCAGCATTGTTCGGCTGGTTCGCATTCCGGTACATCGGCAGTGTGAGCTACGGGCTCGCTGGCTTCGCCATCGGCGGCCAAGCAATGGCCCAACACATTCCGTTGAGCCTTGGCCTCGCGGCAGGAGCGGTATTCGGGCTCGCCATCGGACTCACCACGACACTGTCTCGATCGTGGGGTGTCTACCTGCTCAGCCGGGCTTGGCTCGCGCTTCTCGGGCGGACACCCCTGCGGCTGAACCAATTCCTCGAAGACGCCCACCGCCGTGGCGTGCTGCGCCAAGCCGGCTCGATCTACCAGTTCCGCCACGCTCGATTACATGACCGTCTCTCACAGACCTGACTACGATCTCTCGGCCCTGCGACCCCCTCATGTGGCGGCCATCGGTGACTATCCCGGCCTCGGTGCACGAAGCCCTCCGGCGCGAGCTATGGGAGGAGACCGGGCTGCTGGTAGGCGACCCGGTGCGGACCGCATTCCTCATGCACATCGACTCCAAGCCCTACCCTTCGGCGCTGGCCGTTGCCTTCGAGATCGACGAGTGGTCGGGGGACATCGCGCCACAGGACGACGACATCAAACAGGCCGCCTTCTTCGCCTTGCCCGATGCCCTGAAGCTGCTCGGTGAGCTGCACAGCGCAACGCAGCGGGAGCCCATCGTCGGCTATCTGACCGGGGATGTCGCGCCCGGGAAACGCTGGTCGCCCGCTGGTGACGCCAGACTGTGGCCACCACATTGAGCCGAAGCTCAGGAGTTGTCACTAGCGGGACCGGCTGCACGCCGTGCTCGGTATCGCACGGATGCACAACCTCGGCGTCGGCGCATCTTGAGGGCGATGGCGGAGAGGAAGCCAAGGTGATGTTGGTCCCGACGGCGGCCTTCGCGCCGGACTCCTCCCACGCCTTGCAGTCGTTGCGGTTGCCGGGCAGGGGTTGGCCGACCACCACGACGAGGTGGGTGTCGGCGTCAATGACGACCTGGTGGTTGGTTGAGTACCGGTAGTTCTTCGACTGCTCGGCGACGGTGTGATCGCGGTGGGCACCAGGGTGCCGTCCACGATCAGCACGGTGTCCTTCGCAAACCGCTTGCGGGGCTTGAGGGCGAGCATCGGCCCGAGATGATCGATGATCCGGTCCGCCGCCGACTTGGAAACCTCGAATAGCGGGACCAGTTGACGCATGGTCAGGTTCGTGCGCCAGTAGGCCGCGACCAGCAGTGCCCGGTCCTCCAGCGGCAGGCTCCACCGCCGGCCCCTGCGGACCGCGTCCGCACCCCCGCGCCGCAGAATCGTCACCAGTTTGCCGAACTGCCGCGGGCTCAGCCCGGTGAACGGGTCTATCCAGGACGGCTCCGACGCCGTGATCACACCAGCCACGCCGGGATCGTCGCACCGGGCCAGCGTGCTCCGTCAGCAAGCCCCCGCCTCAGCGGAACTCGTGGACCACTTGGATCTCGCCGACAATGTGGGCGTTGAAGTCGTCCAGCTCCTCGGCCGGAACCCAGAGCTCGAGGATCGTCTGCCCGCCGGCCTGCTGGATGGGATACCGGCTCAAGAACTCCGACTCGACCTGGAAACGAGTGACGAAACCGGCCCCATCGTGCTTCACGTTCCAGTCCCGCGCGATCCTGACCGCGTAGTCCTCGTTCAGGACCGGGTAGAAGATCGGCTGCTCGGGCAGCCGGGGCGGCCAGGCACGCCAGTTCAGCTGCCGAACCAGATCCAGCTCCTTGGGGCCGGTGGGGCGCCACAGGGTCGTCGTTGCTGGCTGGCCGGTCATCTGCATCGCTCTCTGAACGTAGGCCGCCGGTGCGGCGGGTCGGGAGACCAGACGATACCGGCACCGCGAACTCAGCAGCTACGCAGTTTCCGCACCCTGGCCAGTCCCGTGACCAGCAGTTACGGGACAGCCCTTACGAGCTCGTGCACGGTAGGCGGTGAGGTGTCGAGGGCTGCGGTGGGGCTCTGTGCTCACCTCTGCTGTGCCGACGTCAGGTCCGCGGTCTGCTG
>NZ_JBEZWU010000069.1:0-6397 GCF_040637655.1 Streptomyces sp. NPDC028722 | reverse complement strand
GCCCGGTGAACGTCTCCACCCACACCCGCTCAGCCCTCAACACCCCACCCATACAAGGGAGATGCCCTACTCACCGCCTTCTGCAACACCCTTTAAACGACGTCCCGTAAGCCCTGATCGGGCAGGCGATGATCTTGGTGTGGGTGCGGTGGTGACGGCGGCTGAGCCGCTGTGGGTGGGCCTGTTCGCTGGACTGGACGGACGGCAGTTCCGCAAGCTCGTCGGACTCGTTCGGCGCCGGGGCGGCGGCAAGCCCACCGGTGGACGGCCGTGGGCCTTGTCCTTGGAAGACCGCATACTGCTGGTGGCGGCCTACTGGCGGACGAACCTCACGATGCGGCAGCTCGGCCCCTTGTTCGGGATCTCGAAGTCGGCCGCCGACCGGGGCATCGACGATATCGCCCCGCTTCTCGTACTGGCCCCCGTCCGACGCCGGCACCCGGCCGGCACGGTGCTGATCGTGGACGGCACCCTGGTCCCGACCTGGGACCGGAGCGTGGCCGCCTCCAGCAAGAGCTATCGCTACTCCACCAACCACCAGGTCGTCATCGATGCCAACACCCGGCTGGTCGTGGCGGCCGGACGGCCTCTGCCCGGCAACCGTCACGACGCCCGCGCCTACCGGGAATCCGGCGTGGACCGTACTGTCAAGAACGCGCCCGTTCTCGGCGACGGTGGCTATCGCGGCACCCCTGCGCTCATCCCGCACTGGCCACGCAAGGACAGGCCCCTTACACCTGAGCAGCAGGACGACAACACCGTCCACCGCCGGGTCAGGACCCGTGTCGAACACGCCTTCTCCCGGATGAAGACCTATAAGTTCCTCCGCGACTGCCGACTACGCGGCGACGGCGCTTACCACGCCGTCCTCGGCGTGGCCCGACTGCACAACCTGGCCCTCGCTGGGTAACCCCCACCGCGACCCAAGTCCATGCCGCCCATGGCCCAACACCCGTTTACGGGACGTCGTTTAGAGTAAATAAGAACGGTGTCGCCCCAATGTGGAGATGACGTAGCCTCTTGTCCGTGAGCGACCGTCTTCCGAACGATCCCGTCGCAGAGCAGTACAGCAGCCTATTGGTGGCGACCAACATGCTGTCCGTCGGCGTCGATCGAAGCCGTGTGGGCCTTCTGCACTCAGCCGCCGTTCGTCTGCGTGAATTGGTGGATGCGCCCTGGCTCATCGTCGGGCCGATGGCCAACTCCAGCCTTCCAGAAGGTCTGGACATAGCTCGCGTACTTCTCCGAACCGCAGAGGAAGCCTCCGGCTTCCCGTGCAGCACTTCCGGCCTGCTACACAGGCCGAAGCCAACGCTGGCCGCCAGCGCCTCGGCGGTGGCCGGTGGCCACCACCGGCTCTCGGAACTGAAGTCCGTGATTCACCACGCCGTGGGCTCCGGTAAGACAGCAACGATAGCGCTGACGCTCGTCGACCTGCTGACTCAGCGGATGGGCCGCGTCAACCGTCACGGGCACCGTCCCACAGCGGCTGAAGTCGGGGGCATCGCCGACGCCGCCCGGGCCCTCTCAGATCTGTTGCTGGTTCTCACGCAACGCCTTGTCACCGGCTGCGTCAGGTTTCTCCTAGAAGTCGTCGCTGTCCCGCCCACCGCGTCTTCACCGTGTGGCCTCCTGCGACTGGCCGCCCCACGAGTACCCCGGGCTCCGGGATCAACCCAGGTTGCCGGCCCAACTGGATTCGCCCTCGCTGCATAGCCTTGCGCGAGGGCGCCAAGACCCTCGTGAGGTTAATCGTGCAGTTGTCCTCCTGGCTACTCCCCTACCTGCTGCTGTTGCCTATTGCAATCTGGTGGTACGGCGTCCGTGCGCGTCGGCTCTCACGGTGCTTCAGGTCGTGGGTGTCGCGTTCGAAGTTGAGGTTCCTCGCCTCGCTCCGACGCCGGCTGTTGAGCCTGCTCACGGAGCCCCCGGCGAGCGAGCCCGACGACGTGGAGGAAGCACGGAGAATTCCGATTCGGCCGCGGTCCTGATCCGACAACGTCTCACCCATGGGAGAGGTGCCTCCACCCACGCAGGGGCGGAGGCACCTCTCTTCGCGCAGTTGCTACTTCACCGGCCGGTCGCCGAAGGGCACTGGCGTCTGCCCGGTGGCTTCGCGTACGGCCTCGTCATGTAGTGCAGACAAAGACGTCGCGGTCAGTGCAGCCGAGAGCGTGCCGGCCGGTTACCAAGCAGGTGGCACAGCCCGGGCAGCGTGTGTCGGGCGCAGGGTCGCTCCTCGGGACGTTCGCTGGCGGACTTCAGGATCAGGTTCCAGACGGCGCGGGCGTACCTCTTCTCCGTCTGTGCCTGGAGGGCCTCGATGCGGTCGGCGTTCTTGGCACCCGGGTTCGCGGCGAGTGCCTGCCTGGCGAGCGTGAGCCGCGGGTCCCCCCGATAGGGGTAGGCGACAGCGCGCCAGCCATGAGGTCGTCCGTCGGCATATCCGCGGCCTTCCCGACCGCGTTACCCCGTCGGCAGGCTGTGACTCACCTGCTCTGAGCTGCGTGGGTGGCGACCGCACTCGGCGTTCGCTGCGTGCAAGCGGCTCAGGCGGCTGTTGGTCCGCCAGAGTCAAGCGCGGGTTGTTGGGTGAGCGGAGTGCCAGGCGTAGCCCTGTGGCGGTAGGTTCGGTGTCCCTGGCCGAAGGGGTGCCGTATGCGACTGGACAGATTTTGCGTCCCTGTGGGAGAGGACCTCCCTGTCGACTCCCATGGGTTCCTCATGGACACGTCGAGCTGGTATCGCCAGCCTCCGTCGGTTGTGCCGCTGATTGACGCCTGTGCCGTTTCTGCGGTGCTGCTCGGGGAAGCTGGCATCGGCAAGTCATCCGCGCTGAATACCGTTTTCGAGGCGACCCAGGTGAGCCGGGGCTGGGATGCACAAGTGCGGGTTGATCTCGGCCAGGTCCGGTCTTGGGAGGACCTGACTCGCAAGGCTGATGCGGTACTCAGCCGACTTGGCCCCAGAGGACATGCGCCCACTGCCAGCTCGTCCGATGCCGAGGCGGGGCATGCACATCTTCTCGTCCTGGACGGCGTTGATGAATGCCGGGCCACCGGCAAAGAAATTGCCGGCTGGTTTACCGACTTGGCCGCCATCTATGACTGCCGTCGGCTACAAGTACTGATCGCTTGCCGCAGCATGGCCTACACCGACGTCCTGAGCCAGGCAGTGATCGCCGCGTTCGGTATCGACGAATCCCGCACCTATACACTGGCACCTCTCCGCCGAAGCGACTTGGTCGCAGCAGCCTCCGCCAAGGGCGTGGATCCCAAGCTCTTTCTCGAAGCTGTGACCGACGCCGGCGCCCAGGCCCTGGCGCGTACCCCTTTGACTCTGGACCTATTGCTCGACACGTTTCTGGAACACAGCACACTGCCTGCCAGCCGCGCCAGTCTCTACGCGTTCGCCCTCCCGCACGCCGTCATGCACCAAGGCCATGACCGTGCCCCTGACGACCTTGCTGGAAGCCAGCCACAGAGGTTCACCACCGCAGCCCGCCTCGCCTGTTACTGCGTGCTCACCGGTGCCGAGGGCATCACCACAAGGCGCCGAACCGAGCCCGGCCTGGCCCTGCTGGCCATCGACACCTTCCTCGGGACACAAGAGGGCACCCCCGGTGACACCTTCACGATCGAGCGCCCCATCGTTGAGGGGGTTCTGAACAGCTCGCTGTTCAGCAACCGCGGCCCTGCAGCCGCTGGTCCTGCTCACGCCTCCATCGCCTCTTACCTCGCCGCTCGATACCTCACCAACCACCAGGTCCCCCGCGAACAACTGCAGGGACTTCTCGTCCACCGGGGGGAGGTCGGCGAGCCTGGCATTCCCACAGACCTTCATGAGCTGGCTGCCTGGCTCATCTCCCTGCGTCCAGAACTCGGCCCCTGGCTGATCGAGGTCGACCCGCAGGCCATCGCCTCCTACAGCTCTTATATCGAGGACCCGCACTGCACCGAACTCATCGTCGATGGCTTGCTGCGTCAAGCCCGACAGGACACGCCTGGCGACGGCCTGCCGTGGTGGCACATGGCGCCCCTGCGGCACCCCGGCCTTGCCGACCAGTTGGAGCAGGCTCTTCACGAAGCCGTGAACCGCGCGCCCCACATCACACACGAACTCGAACTCATCCTCAACCTGATCGCCGAGAACGAGGTCGGGGAACTTCTGCAGGCAGTAGCGTCAATTGCCTGTGATGCCCAGTATCCTCACCGGCTGCGCCGCCTGGCTGCCCAGTGTGCTGGCATGCTGGACCAGGCAGAGGCTGCTCCACTACTCAAGCCCATCCTCGCCGAACTAGCTCAACAGCCCGAGCACGATCCCGCAGACGGTTTGCGCGGCGCTGTCCTACAAACATGCCAGCCCTGGCTCACCCTCGATGAACTCCTCGCAGCCCTGACGCCGCCACGAACCGACCCCAGCCTTTACACCTCTTTCTGCCGCCGTCTGCCTGCTTCTCTCTCGGAGGACCAAATCGCGCCATTTCTGAACTGGGCCGGATCGCATCTCATGGATCCCGATTCCTTGTGGGCCGGCTGGTCCGACGAAGCAGCCATGGTCCAGGGCCTCTTCGACCGTGCACTGAGCGGGCCGGAAGCCGAGGCGCGTGTTCCCGTTGTGGCTATGTGGCTGCGTATCTACCTGCAGACGTACCCACAGCTGGCCGTTCCCGCGCCGCTGTGCGCACCGTTGGACGACCCTGAAAACCAGCACGCTCGCCATCTGCGCCGCACGCTCACCCGACACCTAATCAACGTCGCCCAAGACGCAGAGGATGCCTTCCAGCTGGCCGAGGGATGGGACCCGCATCCCACACGGACCGTCCGCTCGCATTTTGAGACATCCGTCGGCCCTGAACGAGAACAGCGCACCAGCCTGCTCGACGCCGCAGATCTCGCCTGGCTCGTAAAATTCGAACAGAGCCTCAGCGACGAAAAGGCGCCGCATGCCTGGCCCATGCTGCAGCACGTGTGGTCCATGGCCAGGACGACAGACGCCGGGCAGGACACGGCATGGTCCACTCAAGGCACCAGAGTCTGGTCACAGGTGTTCGCTCAAGACCTTGAGGCCATTCCCATCGACGGCCCTCGCGCTGACCAGCTCAGGGCCCAGGCGGCAAGACGTCAGTCGCGAACGGAGCCATGGCAGGGCCGCGACGAGTACATCACCACCACCCGCGAGTTTCTCGCACATGCGGAGTCGGGCGACCACGACAGCTTCGTGCCCCTGTGCTGGAACCTGCAATGCGATCCGGACACAGGCAGGTTCGCGGCCACCGAGTTGCTCACCGATCTGCTGTCTCTGCCCGGTACCGTCATCCTCGCCGACGGCTACGAACACCGCTTGCTGGCCGTAGCACGCAGGTTCGTCACGAACGGCCTACCCACCGACAGCAGCTGGATCGGCACCAACAGCCTTCCCGCCCGTCCATGGGCAGCAATCTTTGCCTTCACAGCACTCCTCAACGACGACGGCGAGATACTGGCCACGCTGCCCTCAGGCCAGTGGCAAGCCTGGGCACCGACACTCCTGGCCTTCCCCCTCACCAGCACTGCGGCCCGCCACATCGGCCCGCGCGGCCAGTTGCTGGAAATGGCCCTCCTCCACGCCGCGCTGCAACTCGAGACCACCTACGACGCGCTGGTCCGAAGGTGCCTGTGCCCTCCACACCGCCGACGCACCGTCCCCCGCTTGCGGGCCCAGACGAGCAGCCGGCGGTAGCCGGCCGCCGTGGCCGGAAACGACTCGGTACCCAGTATCTTCCCGAGTGGGGAGACCACGGCGGCGACATGCACCTCGCCGTGCGTGTCCACGCCCAGGACCACCTCGCTCCGAACGGGAGGATCCGTGCTGGAGGAGGTGCTGCGCTGTCTGGTCGTCATGGTGGTTCGCCTCCCGCGTGGTGACGTGTTGGGTGGATGGCACCGGGCTGCTCGGGCAGTCTGAACCGTGATGGCGCCTGATCCTCGGCAAGGCCCCTATTGGGACACGCCCTGTGGCTCGGTACCAGCAGTCGCCATCCCGCAACGACAGTCGACAAGCCCGTGACTGGACACTTCGGTCATACATCTCATGAGTCAGACCCCCGTCCGGGACGGCACGGCGCAACCGCCCCATCGATCCCCGCACAACGGGGGGCAGCCGTGTGGCCCGCCTTAGAGGTCGTTTTATCCTGGTGTTTCATCCCGGAATCTACTGTTTAGCCTGTGGTGTCGGGTCGCGCCAGGAGATGACGTTCTCGCCGGTGAGGCGGCGGGCCATGAGGTCGGTCATGGCGATGTGAATCATGGCTTCGGAGCGGACGGACAGGGTCTCGTAGTCACGGGCGAGACGTCGGTGGAGCATCAGCCAGCCGTAGGTCCGCTCGACCGCCCACCGCTTCGGGATCGGGGTGAAT
>NZ_JBEZWU010000068.1:0-6719 GCF_040637655.1 Streptomyces sp. NPDC028722 | reverse complement strand
TCGTTACGACAAGCGGGCCTACGTCTTCCACGGCACCGTCACCGCCGCAGCGATCCGGCTCTGGCTCCGTCAGTGATCCGCCGGACAGAACCTAGTGGCTCTCACTGGCCTGCCCCTGGGCTCGGTGGGTCGGCACTTGCGGATCCTGCGCGAGGCATACCTGGCCCAGCGCCGGCGCGCAGGCCGCTCGGTCCTCTACTTCCGCACTGCGGTAGGTCAGGTCCTCGTGGCAGCACAATTCTCCGGGTCCGGTGATTCTTAACGGGTGGGCCTCCTCCAATCCGTGTGCTTCAGTGATGCAGGGTGATCAGCCTTGGGATACGGGTTCCCCAACAGCTGGTTGAGGCGGTGGTGCGTCGCCGGTGAAGAGGGGCATGCCGGGGTCGACCGTTGGGGGCGGCCGTCGGTAGAGGTCCGATTGAGGCTCGTGAGCTTCGCCATGGCGGCGTTGAGGCTGACCTGGAGTCCTGCGACCTCACCGAGCCAGCCGTTGGCGCAGGCCTCGGTGATGTGCTCACGGAGGTTACGGATTTTCTCGATGAGGCGAGGCTTCTGGCGGGCGTCGATCTGGAGGACCGGACAGCGGATGCAGGCTTATCCGAACTGATCTTGAAGCGGATCTCAGGACATCGATCTCGCGCGTTGACCGTGAGTGACCGTCGCAAATTGTGTGATGTTGCGGCGTTCGGCGTGTCGCGGACGGCGTGTTGTCGGCAGGCTTGGTCACCAAACTCCATTCCCAAGCATGAGTGGCAGCCGCAGGCGCGAGCCGTAGGGGGCAAGCGCGCTCGTCAGGGCCGTGAGGTCGAGCCGGTCTGGTCCCGAAGCGCCCACCGGTGAGATGATGGCTAGCATGACGATCATCAGAAAGGCCGATGCCGCGTTGACGGCCTGGCCGCGTCCGTACCGAGCTTCCACGCCGGCCTCGGATGCAAGACGACATCACGACCATCCATGGTCTGTCCTCGGCAGCGCTCGCTGAAGCTCGACGGATAGAGCGTCAGAAGAAGTACCTGTGGTCGGGCTCGATCGGGTCGGCCATGGTGCGCTGGAGAAGCTTCGTCCACCAGCCGAACCGTCGCTTGTGGGACTACGAGAGCGGCGGCTGCACGGAATGGGCCTGCTGCGGAGACCCTTGGCAGACCCGTGAGCACCTCGAAGCGGTGGTGCTGGCGATGTCCCGACGACGGGCGCGAGAACTCCGCAATCTTGTCGATGCTCTGGACAGACGCTACTGATGCGCGACGGGGCGGGCCGTGTTCGTGTCGCGGGCGGCCTGGTTTCCGAGCAGTTTCAAGAAGCGCTGTGCGACGGGTGTGTCGCGTGAATCTTGTGCAACCACTTGTTGAGAGCGCTGTAGTCCAGGTTGGTGAGGCCCCGGCGGGGGTCGACGCGATGGAGGAGGGCATGTCCTTGGTGGTGGGCGGACACCCAGGCCCGATCGATGTCCGTGATCTCATCGTCGACCCAGGCGAATGAGCGCCCGGCCGCCCAGTCGACCAGAGCGCGGGTCTTCCAGTGCAGTCCGGCCCGCTCGGCCTGTTCGTCTTCGTCGAAGGGCTCCGGCCAGATCACCACTGTCAGCTGCGGCAGGCCGATCCGTGGTGCGATGCACTCATTCGCGTCGGCCATCCAGGTCGTGGCCCAAACGAGATCGCACGGTAGCGCCGTCAATCGTGGCCCATGCTCGGGATCGATCCTGGCCAGAAGGGGATTCGAGCCGGTTCTCTGTGCTTCGGGACCTGCCTGATACGTCGGGTGTCCGTCCGGATACTCCTGCGGCGCTGTCCCGAACGGAATGAGCGGACCGTCGACATCGAGGAAGAGCAGTGGGCGCTGTGCAGCAGAACCGGTCACGGCTGCACGATAGCGGCTCTTTCGGGGAGTTGGCCGGGGCCAGATCCACGACAGGAAGGGAGGCCACGTCCGGAGATATTCTGGCCCCTTGTCAGTCGTCACCCAGCGCGAGCAGGATCACGAAGTGCTCTACGGTGCTTCCGGCAACGACGACATCGATGCCGTGCCGGGTGACGGGCGTCCACGCACGGCCGTTGCCCATGTCCTCCGTGTTCGTGACCCAGCTCGCGCCTCGGCCAAGGAGCTTCGCCACCCGCGTGGCCGCCCGCTCCGCGTGATCGCGGTCTCGGAGATGGTGCCGCGAGTAGACGAGGTCGAAGGCCGACAGGTTGGTCATCAGCGCGACGGCGCCGGCCGCCTCGACGGGCTCAAGCGCCGCCTCGATCTCGCGAGCGGAGGCAGGGCCGACGGCGCCCGCGACGGCCTGATGCGCCCAGTCGGCCTGCGCGACCGTGACGAGGTCGAACACTTGCTCCGCGATGGTGACCTCCGATATCGCGCCCCACTTGGCGTAGACGTGATTCGAACTGGCCAGTGAGCCCAGCAGCGGCGCGATTTCCTCCAAGATCTCCATCCGGGCAAGACGGAGCCCTTGGGCGACGAGGTCCTGCGGCCGCTGCTGACGGCGTGCTTGCACCTGGTCGACGTGCTCGGACCGCACATCGTGGACTTGCGGACCCAGCTGCAGGCCGAGCGCGAGTTCTGGCGCAACGTCGAGTGGTCGAGGCATCTGCGGGACGGCGACCGGCTTGCCGCGCTCGTCGACGAACATCTGCGGACGGGGCAGCCGCTGCCGCGGATTGAGGACTTCCAGGTGACCAAGCGCCTCCGCTTGGGGTGGGACCCGAAGGATCCGTTGCTGACAACCAACTTCCAGCACCTGCTACGGCCGACGGGACACCGTGACATTCACAAGGCTCTCTTCGCTCAGGCGCGGCCGCTGTTGGAGGAGGCGGTCGCCGAGGTCGGCACCGAGTACCTCTGGTGTCGCGACCCTGCCGACGCCCCTCGCGCGGACACCGGCAAGTTGATCCCTTGGTCGTTGCCCTTGTCGAACAGGTCCTCTGATGCCTTGATCCGGATCGCAGCTCACGCCTGCACGGTCGCCACCTCCGCGTTGACGGGGATGCGGTCCAGCGAACTGATGGAGCTGACGGTCGGCTGCCGCCGCACGAACGACGCCGACGGCACGGGCCTGGCCCGGCACCGCCTGGTCAGCAAGGTCGTCAAAGGGCGCCTATAGGCGGCGAGGTCGACGAATGGGTCGTCATCGAGGAAGTCGTACGTGTCATCGCCCTGGCCGAGCAGCTCACGGACTCCGGGCCTGGACAGCCGCTGTTCGGCGCGTTCAACGGCTTCGAGTCCAACGGGGCCATGACCTGGCTGCGGCAGTGGGTCGCCTCGCCCGCCGGGCGCCGCATGGGCCTGGAGCCGATCCCCGACGAGCCGGTGCACCCACGCCGCCTGCGGCGGACGCTGTCTGTCGAGATGGCCGCCCGCCCGGAGGGACTGCTGGCCACCAAGGTCCACTTCAAGCACTTGCAGGTGGCCACCAGTGAGGGATACGCCGGCCGGCCGGGCGGCGCCCAGGCCGTCTTCCACCACGAGTGGAAGACGGAGGAGGCGAAGGAGACGCTCAAGCGGACCGTCGAGGCATACCGGCAGTTCGAACAGGGCCAGATGCCCGCCGGTCCGGGAGCCGACGCACTACTGGCTTCCTTCCGTGCCGTCGAGAGGGAACTGGCCGACCACGAGCCGGGCCCGGCGAAGGTGGTCACCGACCGGCAGATCGAGCTGCTGCTGAAGAAGAAGGCGTCGGTCCTGCACCTCGCCGCGGCGAACTACTGCTGGTTCGAGGATCCTGCGAAGGCACTGTGTCTCAAGCTCGCGGGCACCAGGTCCGCGGCAGCTCCGCTGACCGGGCTCTGTGACAGCTCCCGCTGCCCGCAGGCCACCCACCACCTCGTTCACCGTTCGGTCTGGCAGACCACAGCCGACAACGGTGCCATCCTGCTGGCCAACCCTCGCATCCCGCCCGCGGAGAAGGACCGACTGCGCGCCGAGCACGAGCGGTCCATGCGGGTTCTCGAAGAGATCGACACGACAGCCGGAAACGCCGAATGATATGGCACTGAGCCACCAGCAACGCGACCAGATCGAGCGTCGCATCCGCGCGGCCATCGACCGGCTGCTGGCCGGGCAGATCCCGCTCGGCGGCGCCTGCGACGCCAAGACGCTCGCCCGCGAGGCGGGCATCTCCCGCGCTTCCCTCTACCGGACCTGGGGCCGCCTCAAAGACGAGTTCGAGAAGCGGCGGGCAGCCGCCTGGGCAGCAGGTCGGCAGCCCGACCCGCGCGAGGCCCGCATCGCCCGGCTGCGTGATCTAAACCAGCGGCTCACCGGCAAACTCGCCCGCACCCACACCGAGCTCACCCAGCACATGGAGCGCCACAGGCTCCTCCTGTCCGTCCTGGCCGCCAAGGATGACGAGCTTCAGCGGGTCCGTCGCGAGCTGAGTTCCCCGGCGCCCGTCCCGGCAACGCGGCAGGGGGACGACGCCGTCGGCGTCGTCCCCCTGCCGCGCCGCTGATGTCGCACCGGGTTGATCAGCAGAACCGGCCTACTCTCCCAGCTGCTCGACGCACGCCGACCGGATTTCCTCCAGCAACTCTGGGTAGTGCTCGCCGTACGTATTTACCGCGTGCCACACCGCGTCCAGTGCCGCCTTCAGCGGGTCGGGCTCGGCAGCGGCCAGTACGGCAGGAAGGGCGAAGTGCGGCTGTGAGATTCGCTCGGGTCCGTGCGGAGTGCCGGAGGCGTGCACCACCACGGCAGCACCTTGCCCCACGCCTGCGGTCGGTGTCGTGCGCTGGCTGACGGGCCCAGTCGGTACGAGCGCGCCCAGTGCCTGGCCGAGGCCCCGCCGCCTTGGCCCGTTTCCCGACTCCGCGGCCGGGACCCACGTCCACTCGGCCGCCGCCGGGGGCGTGGGTGGGCGATATGGCGGTCGCCCGGGAGGTATCGCCTTGAGCACCGACCGCCTCGGGACCTGCGGGTCGGACCGCAGGGTCTTCCACAACCGGGCCGTGTCGTCGAATGGCGGCGGCAGCGGACATTTCTGCGTCAACGCGGTGAGCGCCTGGGTGACCCACGGAACGTCGGTCAGGCCCGCTGCCGCGCAGGCCCGCCGGGCAGCCAGCGACGCTACCGCACGCTGGACCTCCGGACCCGCGGCCTCGAGGGCGTGCACCAGGTCGCTGTCGAAGCGGAGCAGACCGCAGACATTACCGCCGACACCGCGCAGCCCCTCGCTCGGCAGTCGCCCGCCCCACTCCCACCGCTCGCGGTGCAGTCGCCGCTCCTCGGCTGCCCGTTCCTCTGCCTGGCGGGCCAGGCGTTCGGTCTCGACGCACTGCTCGGGGGTGGGCGGTGGCGGAAGTTCGCGCGCGTAGCGGTGCCAGTACGCGGCGATCTGCGAGGTCTGGCGGACCACACGGCCTGGGCGAGGCGGCGCGGGCCAGAACTGCAGGAGGTAGCTGTCCGCCTGTGGCTTCCCGGCCACTCTGGTGTCCAGCTCCCGTCCCTCGTCCATCCCCCGGGCGCAGTACCGCACCCGGTAGTCGGTCCGCTGGACATCCAGGTCCCACACGGCCTCGCCCGCCCACTGCACCAAACTGGTGCGTTCAGACACCGGGCGGAAGGACACCTCTACCACCTCCTCCCAGATCGGGTCCAGCGGAGGATCTTCGTCGTGGACCTCTACGACGAAGCCGACGTTGCCTGTGTGCAGCCCGGTGATCAGCCAGAGCACGCCCGGGACTGCGGCCCCGCACAGCCCCCCGCGCTGGCCTGCGAACGCCTCGGAAAGATCCGGGATCGCACTGTCCGGATCGCTCTCAACGTAGATCTGACCGTAGTGAACGTGCACCTCGCCTGTGACCGGCCTGCGCACAGCACCCCTCCCTTTGCAGCCGACGGCCTCGAAGACCCTCGGTCGGACGGGCCGTCACGTGCCCCGCATCATGCCGCAGGCCACTGGCAACAGGTCCGGCCATAAGACGGACTTGGCCGCTGCCTGCCTGTCCCGCTGTCAGCAAGAGCTCGCCGGACCTGAGAGGCGAGCAGCACCGCGAACACCATGGCGAAGACAGCTCCGGACGTCATGACCGTCACCCCCACGGATGCACTCTGGGACGAGGTGCTGACGTTGGACAACCGAAACAGCCGGGAGCGCCATCGAACACGATCGGCACCCTGGACCAGCCCCTGACCGAGACACATAGGAAGGCGGACGCCGCCTTCGCCGCGTTAACCCAGTGGTCCCCCACGGCGTGGACTCCGTCGAAGACGGCGGTCAGGGCGGCGACCAGGGCGAGGCCCTCGATGGCGCGGAGGCGATCGGTCATGCTGGGTGTGCTCCTCATCTCGGATTCGGGGTGGGGTTGCGGGACGGCCGGCCCTCTTGCCGATGCTGCGGACGCCCCGTGGTGCCTTCACCCCCGGCCGGTCTCCGGCCGGGGCGGTGGTGTTTCAGAACGGCGGCTCGTTCCAGGCCGGGATGGGCAGGAGCCGGATGCGCAGCTCTCGCCGGTCGGACCAGCAGCCGTCCTCTCGGATCAGGCGGCAAGCAGGTGCGTGGCCGGGGGAGCGATGTAGGAGGCGGGGTCGGCGGGCGTGCCGTCGAAACACTCAGAACAGGACCCCAAGGTCTTAAGAGGTCATCTCATTTGGCTGAGTAGGCTGTCGGCTGTGGTGGGGATCATTGAACGGCTGGTGCCGGACGAGCTGTGGGAACTGTTCCAGCGGGTCGCGCCGGAGGCGCCATCGCGGCCTCAAGGTGGCGGCCGGCGTCGGCACGGCGA
>NZ_JBEZWU010000067.1:0-9118 GCF_040637655.1 Streptomyces sp. NPDC028722 | reverse complement strand
GGCGGAAGACGCGGTGCAGGACGACCATCTCCTGCGGGTCCAGACGGTCGGCGGTGAGCGGGCCGGTGGTGGGCATCTGGGTCCACTTCGACGGGGGAACGGTGATCATTCCGAGGAACCCGCAGCCTAGTGGCCGTGGCCCTGCCGTCGGCAACCGGCACCCGGTCCGCTTCGTCCGTGTCCGCGACGACTTGGACGTCGACGCTCTGCCCCCCGTCGACCCGGGGCGGCCGTGACTGCAGTCGGTGCAGGGCGTTGCCACAGGCGTGGACGGCTTCGAGGATCTGGAGCTGGACGGAATCGAGTTCGCGCCGGTGGAGGGTGCGGGTGAGCGGCTGGCGTTGCTGACGCTGGAGGAGGCGCTCGACCTGTTGGACTGGCTGCGCGATGTTGCTGCCGGGAGCGGGCGTGATGCGGCGGTGGCCGGACGCTGGGCGGGAGGTCGCAGCCCGCGTCCCGTCCCGGGACTGAGAGCTTGCCGCTCAGTCACAGCCGGGATAAGCCCG
This sequence comes from Streptomyces sp. NPDC028722, assembly GCF_040637655.1. Lineage (NCBI taxonomy): Bacteria > Bacillati > Actinomycetota > Actinomycetes > Kitasatosporales > Streptomycetaceae > Streptomyces > Streptomyces sp. NPDC028722. The sequence continues at coordinate 8,612 of NZ_JBEZWU010000067.1, read as the reverse complement.
CGATCCCCAGGTCGGTGTCGGGCCGGCAGTGGGTGCAGGCGCTGGTGCCCTCGGCGAGCAGCCGCCGGAGTGGTGCAGGCCTTGCCCCCGACCGCGGCCCTGGTCGAACTCAAGGGCGCCCTGCGTCATCACGGCACGGATGCGGCCCACCTGGGCGACATCCTCCGTATCCGGTCCATCTCCCGCCTGGGTGTCGACCTGCGGATCGGGGTCGGCCCCACGGTCACGGTCCCGGCGACCGCCTCCGCCCGGATCGCCGTCCCGGGCGGTCACGGTCCCGGCGACCGCCTCCGCCCGGATCGTCGTCCCGGGCGGGGTCCTCGCTGTCGCCCCTGAGGAGGTCGCCGACTGGCTCGGCCCGCTGCCGGTCCAGGCCCTGCACGGCATCGGCCCTCGCCAGGCAGCCCTTGAACGCTCGCGGTGCAGGGCGGTTGAGGCGGAGCCGCCCTGCACCATCAGCTTGGGCCGTTACCACCTGCTGCTCGAATCCTGCGGCGGCCGGTCCAGTACGGCTGGTGGGGCCGCGAGGACACCGGGCGGGACAAGTTCCGGCGCTGGGCCGACGAGTACGGGAGCATGCCCGGAGCCCGGATCATCCTCACCGACGAGGAGAACGGTGGCGCCCTGGCCGCCTGACCCGACCCGCGGTAGCGGAGGCGGCCGGCTGTTCGATGCCCGGATGCTCCGGGGTGTGGCGGGCGGCCTTTTTCGCGGCCTGTTCCACCTCGTACCGGTTGGCCCCGGTTGCTTCGGCGTGCGCGGCGATCGGCGGCCTGGACCGTCTCGGACGCCTCGTGCCGGCGACGCCACTCGGTTTCGTACTCCTCACCGGTGAGCCGGCGAGCTCGGCCCGCTCGCCCTCGGCGGATCGTTCCAGCCCGATCAGCTCATCGGGGACCTCAGCCACGGCCACGGATCCTAAGCGGCCGGGATCATGCACCGGCCGTCACCCATACCGTTCCTGAAGGCCCAGGCCGTCGCGGCCCCCGAGCAGGGCCCGCGCTGTCGGCTGAGCGGGGGCGTGTGGTTGTCGCCGTAGGACGACCGTCACCTCGAGGGGCCCGGCGGTGTGGACATCGACCACCTGGCCGGCTCGCCGAGGTCTGGGACTCCGACGCCTCCGCCTGGTCGCCACTGGAGCGGGAGGCCTACGCCAACGACCTTGATGACGACCGGACACTGATCGCGGTGTCGGCTGGAAGAGGACACCACGCCACCGACCCGACGGAGCCCGGCACGGCCGACGACCGCGCCCGGCGGCCACGACCAGATTCCGCCGAACCCGGCCGCCCCGCGCGCGGACCTCGGTGACCTGCGGACGCTGGTCGCCCGCTTCCCTGGTGCCGATCTCGACCTCTGCGGTGATCCGCGGGAACTGCCGCCGGGGGCTCAGCGCGCAGGCGTACCGGATCGTGCAGGACTCCCTGACGAACGTCGCCAAGCACGCCTCGCCGGACACCACGACACGTGTGCGGGTCGACGTCGGCGCCCCGGGCCCCGGCCGCGGCGTCCGCATCCGCGTCGACAACTCTGCGGGCAGCACGCCCACCCGCGCGCCCGCCCTGCCGTCGGCCGGCCGCGGACTGACCGGGATGCGGGAACGTGTCGCGCTGTACGGCGGCACGGTCGACGCCGGCCGGACGGACGACGGCGGCTACCGCGTGGACGCCACCCTGTGGCCGGTTCCCAGGTGAGCGGCGCCCGACCCCCGTACCGCGTCCTGATCTGCGACGACCAGGAACTGATCCGCGTGGCGCTGCGGATGGTGATCGACAGCCAGCCCGACCTGACGGTCGTAGGGGAGGCCGCGGACGGGGACACGGTCGTGGCGCGCGGCGCCGCACTGGAGCCGGACCTGGTACTGATAGACGTACGGATGCCGGGCGTCGACGGCCTGGCGGCGACCCGGCGCATCCTGGCGCAGCCCGCCGGCCCGAAGATCCTCGTCGTGACGACCTTCGACGTCGACGAGTACGCCTACGGTGCCCTGCGGGCGGGCGCGAGCGGCTTCCTGGTCAAGGACGCGGTCGGACGCGGTCGGCGAGGAGATCCTGGTGACCGTCCGGACGGTGCTGCGGGGTGAGGTGATGACGGCGCCCTCGGTGGTGCGTCGGCTCGTGGAACGCTTCGTGCTGCCCGCGGCCCCGCCCGAGCAGAAGGCCCGTCTGGAGCGGCTGACCGAGCGCGAGCGGGAGGTCCTCGCGCTGGTGGCGCAGGGACTGAGCAACGGTGAGATCGCCGCTCGGCTCTTCCTGGGCGAGACCACGGTCAAGACCCACCTCGGCCGCGTTCTGGGCAAGTTGGAGCTGCGCGACCGGGTGCAGGCCGTGGTGTTCGCCTATGAGAGCGGACTGGTGCGGGTGGGGGGCGTGACGTCCGCTACTTGAGCAGCCGGGACATCCTGCGGTCCGCGAGCGGTTTTCCGCCGGTCTGGCAGGTGGCGCAGTACTGGAGGGACGAGTCGCTGAAGGAGACCTCGCGAATGGTGTCTGAGCACGCCGGGCAGGTTTCGCCGGTGCGGCCGTGCACTCGCCCCCTGATGTTAACCACCGGGGAGACCCAGGCCGACCTCGGGCATGGTTATAGGCCTGAGCCAAGGGCAGATCAGCCGCAAACAGAACGGGGCCACGGCGTGGTCGCTCGGCGACCTCGACCGGCTCGCCGCCCACTACGGCATCCCGGTACCTGAGCTGCTGCGCGGCGTCGACCACGCGGTGTGGCTGCCCGCCGCGCGCCGGGCGGCATGCATCGGCGGCACCCAGACCACTCTCGGCGCCGCCGGGGCCGCCGTCGCGAGCGGGTACCGGCACTGAGGCGGCAGTGAGCCCGGACTGTCCCTGGGGCCGGGCTGGGCACGCCCGGCCCATAGCGCAGAGAGTAGCCACACCTGACCCGAGAGGGTGGCGCGGTCCGCGCTCGGAGCGGTAGGCCTGCGATGTTCGGCGGTCGATCGGCTGTCACAACCCGATGCCATCGCCACCGTCACAGCGCGCGGTCACTGTCCGGCCGGGGCGGGACCGGCTCCGAGGGTGCGGCGTCCGGTCGTTGGGCGCGGCACTGGGTCGGTGGCGGGCGGGGTGGCGGGGAGGCGTTCGGCGCCGAGCTGGGCGCGTGGCGCGGGCTGTTCGGTGTCGTGTGTGCGGGACGGATCGGCGGTGGCGGGCCCGGTGCCCAGCGGGCGGCGGTCGGTCATTGTCCGATCATCGTCGTGTGGCCGGGGTTCTTCTCCACCGCCCCGGTGCCGCGCTCCGGCCCCGGCCCAAGTGCGCGCGTGACGCAGGAGCGGACAGCCGGCCTCCCGCGAGGCTCAACGCGACTGATCGTCTCGGCACTGACGGTCAGCAGTGCCATCATGAGGTCACCGGGCCCGGATCACGGTCCTGAGCACAACTCTCCCACCACCGCCGAAGCCTGACAGCGGCTTCTGACTCACAGCCACCGCTTGGCTGATTCGACACTGTCGCCGCCGCTCGTGTTGAACGCGATCGCAGCCTTCGGCGCATGACGCCGGACCAGATTCACGACCTGCTCAAAGAGTGGCAGAAGCGGCTCCGGCTTGCGGATCCCACCCCCGATGACGACGACGTCCCAGTCGTGCTCGGACAGTGCTGCAACGATCGTCGGCTCAGCCGACTCATCCAGCTCGATCAGCGTCATGGACGCATCGATGGCATGTTCGCCGAAACGCGTCAGTTCCTGGTCGAGAGCCGCTCGAAGGGCGTCTCCGTCCATACCGGGCACTGCACGCGGGTCGATTCCGAGAATGAGAACGCGAGGCATGCCCAAGAGGACGATCAGCCACCCGTCCAGGTTCCCACGGCACGCGGCCGGCGTCCGATCTCAGGGACGACACCCGGGTGGAATCATGTGAACTCCCGCAACTTCACACGCTCAGTGCCTGCGGCAAGCATACGAGCCAGCACCGTTCGAATCCTGAGCTGGACAAACACGCAGCTCAGGATCGTAATGGGCCGATGGCAACGAGGCCGCTGTCTCGGCCAGTGTCGCGTTCCGCGGACGCTTATTGGGCATGGCTGCACTCTTCCAGGTGTTGCGGCACGATGCCTCATGGTTCTGTGTGCCTGAGAGGCCGTGGTCCTGAGCGGATGGCCGGTCCCTGCCGGGTGAGCCGGCGGACTGTCACGCCGACCATGGCCCAGCGGATCATGGTCTCGGCGTGAGCGGTGTGGTGCTCGTAGTCGCGAGCCAGGCCTGTCCACCGGTGTTCGTGCAGGTCACGGTTATTGAATACGCATTTTGGGCTGGGCAGAGTCGGATCACCGCAGCGCCGTACCGCCCGACCCCATGCCTACCGCGTGACGAGGCTCCCGGGTGTGAACGCGCGTGGTCAGGAGGGGTCGCGGGGCTAACCCGCTGCTCCCGCACTCTGACGCCGTCCTGTCCGGGACGTCTCCCGCCTCGCAAGGCACGGGGAAACAGCATCGTCCGCCGCTCAACCATCCGCGCCCCCTGCCCGGGGCGGGCGTGCCCGAGTCCCGAGGGGGAACCGTCCGTGTCCACGCTCGCTTTGCTCGTTGCGCTGCTCCTGGTCGTCGTCGTGGTGCTGCTCGCGGCCGGCGTCGCCTACGTCGTCCACCGTCACCCGTCCTGGGGTCAGCCCCTGGGCGCCGCGTTCGGTGCGGTGACCCTGATGGCCACGCTGGTCGGCGTGATCCTCGCGCGGTGATCCGGGGTGCCCCGCCGGGCAACGGGACGCGGCGGGGCCGGGCCGGTACTGCCACGTGGACGCCAAGCGCTCGCCGCGGCTACGTGCCGGCCTCCTGCTGCCGGTCCAGGAGAAACCGCAGCCTACGCCGGGCTCGCCGGGCTCCCTGGTTGTACGGTCCGCCGGGGCGATCGCGTACCGTGCGGCGAGCCGCTCCTGGACCGTGAAGGCGGTCGTCGGAGGTGCCGGCCGCCTTCACCGGCCCCGCCGCCCCGGCGGAGCTGACCCTGTCCACGGGGCCGGTCGGCGGCAGTCACACAGCACGCCTTCTGCCGGGTGGCGGGGAAGAATGAGCAACCTTCGCACGCCACATCCGGTGATTGCTCACCGTCCGCCCCGGCGGCCAGGCTTCGGCAGATGCGACGCCAGCCACGCCCACTCCTCGTCGGTCAGATCGCCCCGCCCCACGAGCGGAACGATGACCCAAGAGACAGAGACAGGCGGTCACATGATCCACCGGACAGGACCCGCTGTATGGCAACGAGCGTGACCTCAAGCAGGTGACAGGCATCCAGGCAGGTGCCAGGTTGGCGCCTACTGCCCGAGTACGTTGCACCATCCTGATATGTAGCTGCTGCTGGCACTGTCCCTTGAAGGAGGAAGCACGGATGCCCTTACGCCGCGCCCGTCCTGCCATGCGGGATCTGCTGTACCTGTCCGAATCGAAGATGGGGGTCTTGGTACCTCAGCTTCCCGGACGGGTCCGTGACCGACTCGGCCTGGAAGCAGGCCTCAATGCCGGCGTGCTGTCCCTGAAGGCTTCGATGGCCAGCGCAAGCCGGACGTCGCTCATCGGTGCCCTGGACGCCGTAGTGAAGATGATCGAGCGGAAGTACGGGCACCGGCAACGGACTGAACCGGGCTTGGCGGTCGGCCACTGGATCGAGTTCGACGAAGAATTCAGATTCGGCAGTGCCTGGCCCGGCGGTGACGGGCTGCGTGGCCATCCAGTGGTGGAGGGGCTCGTCTATTTCGCTGCCGCACATTACCCGGAACAGCCGCCGTTTGTTCTCGTCGGATCCTCGGCCCACCTTCTGGACCGTCGACGGCCCACGAGCGACGGGACCCCGGACGGCCAGCAGGTCGGTCACTACTATGTCGAAGCCATCCGTGACTACGCTCGAGCTTTGCAGGAGATCCCGGGACACGCGGCGGTCGGATACCTCCCGGCGCTTGGCGCCACCGACCGCGCCCTGTCAGCCGTGACACTGCTGTGCGAACTCGAGGCACCGCATAGCGAAGGCTGGACACCACCAGTACGGCTCGCCGGACTTGCACGGATCCTGGCGGTGAACAACGCCAACAGCATTCTGGCGACGCCCCTATACATCGAGTACGCATCACGCTGATGGATGGATCCGATGGGCTGCGAGCCTTGCGGTAGGCCCGCCTCCGATACACCGCGGCTCACAGGGGGATGTCGTAGCTGATGCCCCACCGCTCGGCCGGCCCCGACCATCCCGCCCACGGTGACCGTGCCGCCCGGCCTTGAGCCGGGAGCGATCTCAGCGCCGGCCTGGCGGGGGAGGGTGGTGGTGCGGCCGACGTACTGCAGGCGGCCTTAGTCGTCGAACTACTTCTCCCAACCCCGCACCGACGGCTGTAGGCGTCGGCGAGCCGCTTGAAGACCACGCTCTCATCCCGACCGAGGCCCACGAAAGCCACTCGCGCACGGTGGCCGGGTCGGTGGCCGACGGGCACAGTGCCTGCGGCGCGACGGAGCTGGCGGGCGGCGAACATCGACTCAAGCGCGGCCCGGCGCCGCTTGGACGACCACTCGGTCGTGCCCGTCCCGGACAACCTGAGCAGATCGAACGCCACGAAGTAGGCCGGCCACTCGTGCGCCGCCCGGGCAGTGGGAGCGTGGGGCGGAGCGGGCTGGACGCTGATCCAGAGGTGCTCGCAAGGCGGCGGTGGACGCGGCGGAGACGAAGACGCTGCGGCGGTCGACGACGATCGTCTCGGGCAGGACGACGGGCCGGCCCGCCGCGCCGGCCAGGCGCTCAGCCAATGTGGTCAGGCACTGGTGGGCGTGTGCGGGGACGTGGTCCATGCGCAGGATGTTCGGCCAGGTCGGCCGGGCGGGGTGCGCGGGCCGATGAGCGGTGCATCCTCGGACCCAGCGGTCTCAGCGGGATTTCCTGTACCTCAACTACTCACACCCGAGCGCGCCACCGGACCCCTCCCTCCGCCGCATTGGGCGCGCGGCGGACATGGCCCCGGTCCGGATGTGGACCCGGATACGGTCCTTCCGGCCGGGTCGGCTGCCGCTGTGGTTCAGGAGTAGGTCATCGGGCAGCCGTGCCGTAGGGAGTACTGCGCGGCGCGCAGGTAGAGCGCCACGTAGAAGGCCGCGTCCCGGTCCTCGGCCCACGGTCCCGGCCGCACCCGGGCGGTCCGCTCCGCCCCGCCCTCCAGGAACCACAGGGTCAGTGCGAGGTTCTCGCCCGCCGGTATCGCGTCCACGGGCAGCCCGACGGCACCGGCCAGTCGCTCGGCCAGGGCGAGCACCCGCGGGGCCCCGGCGACCGCGGTCTCCTCGCCGGAGTACGCGGTGCCGACGGGGAGCAGGATCTCCTCCTCCAGCGCGAACGGCACCAGCACGCTCCAGTCGAGGAGGGCCGACAGCTCCGCTTCGGTCAGCCGCGTCCTGCACAGCGCCACGAAGCTGTCCATGGACGGGCTGACCTTCTCCTCGAACCAGCCCGGCGCTTCCCCCGCGGCCTGCCACAGCTCGTAAGGGGGCAGCCCGCGCCGCTCCAGCTCGATGTTCAGCCCGGCGGCGACGTCTCCGTACCCATCCTCCCCGGGCCGCGACCAGTCCTGCGCGGCGACACTCACCAGATAGAAACCCATGATCGCAACGTACCGGCCGCCACCGACAACGTCCTTCGTGACAGCCCTCGAACCGACGGCTTGTAGGCGTCGGTGAGCCGCTTGAAGGACGATCGATCGACACCGGTTCACCGCTCGGGTGGGTGTGGGGCGCGGGACGGGTGGGGACCATCGAGACGGCTGCGCAGCGGCCCCGTGTGGCACGTCGAGAAGGGTTTCCACTGATGGCAACAGGCATGGTGAAGTGGTTCAACGATGAGAAGGGGTTCGGTTTCATCCAGCGGGACGACGGCGGTCCGGACGTGTTCGTCCACTTCCGCTCTATTCAGGGGAACGGCTTCAAGTCGTTGACCGAGGGCCAGAAAGTGGAGTACACGGTCACCCAGGGTCAGAAGGGGCCGCAGGCCGACAACGTGGTGCCCACCGACTGACGGGCGCCGAGCGCCCACCCGTGCAGAGATGCCCCCACCGGACGCCCGGCGGGGGTACCGGACCGCAGCACTCGGGCGCTCGAAATGTGCCGCGGGTTGCGTCAGCAGTTCTCGGATGTGGCCTCGGCGCTGATTGCCGCGCTCACCGCGGCGTTCGCTCTCCGTCGGCGCTGACGGCCGGCGGGCTCGGCCGCTGCGACGCTCGACGAAAAATCTTCCCGGCAAGGCCCGCCGGTGCCGAGACGGCACCGGCATGGCCGCGCCCCGGCACGCGGACGTGCACGTGTGTCGGGGCGACACCACCGCCCGGAACCGGAGCCCCCGTGCTGGCCCAGTTCCTCGTGCACCGATCGACCTTCCACACCGCCGTCCACGAGTTCGCGCCCGCTCTCGATGACTTCCGTGAAGCCCTGAGCCACCTGGCGGAGGCCAGCTGACGCTAGGTTCTGTCTCTTTCGTCAGCGTCGGGTCCAGATGAGGATGCCGGCGAGGTGGAGTGCGGCCTGGTAGGCGATGGCGAGTTTCTCGGTTCGTGTGGCCAGGCCGCGCCACTGCTTGAGCCGGTTGATGCACCGCTCGACCGTGTTCCGCTGCTTGTAGACCTCGCGGTCGAAGCCGGG
>NZ_JBEZWU010000066.1:0-9372 GCF_040637655.1 Streptomyces sp. NPDC028722 | reverse complement strand
TTCCGGTAGGTGGTCGGTGGCTGGCTCCGGGGCGGCTAGCATCGCGGCACCGGAACCGAGGAACGTGGAGTTCATCCGTGCGTCACCCGCGCTTAGGCGTCGCCATTCTGACCATGGGCACGCGGCCCAACGAACTCGCCGACCTGCTTGCGTCGGTCGCCAGGCAGGACACGACCGCCGCGCGGGTGGTGGTCGTCGGCAACGGCTCGCCGCTGCCTCCCCTGCCGCACGGGGTGACCGGCGTCGAGCTGCCGGAGAATCTGGGGGTGTCCGGCGGCCGGAACGCCGCCCTGGCCCGGCTGCGGGAGTTCGGGGACGTCGATGTGGTGGTGGACCTGGACGATGACGGCCTGCTGATCAGCCCGGACGTCTTCACCCGGCTCACGCAGCTGTACGCGGCGGATGAGCGGCTGGGCGTCGTCAGCTTCCGCATCGCTGATGAGCGAGGCCGCACCCAGCGCCGTCACATCCCCCGCCTGCGTGCGTCCGATCCGATGCGGGGCGGGCTGGTGACGACGTTCCTCGGCGGCGGTCACGGGTTGTCCATGCGGATGCTGGACCGGATCGGTGGGTGGCCGGAGCCCTTCTTCTACGCGCACGAGGAAACCGATCTTGCCTGGCGGGCGCTGGACGCGGGCTGGAAGGTGCTCTACGCGCCGGAGCTGGTGCTCCAGCACCCGTGGACGTCGCCGACCCGGCACGCGGTCTTCCACCGCATGGTGGCCCGTAACCGGGTCTGGCTCGCCAAGAGGCACCTTCCCGCCCCCCTCGTCCCCGTCTACCTGGGTGTCTGGACTCTGGCGACCGTGGCCCGCACCCGGTCGGCGGCGGGCCTTCGGGCCTGGTTCGGCGGGTTCGCCGAAGGGGTGCGCACTCCGTGCCCGCCCCGTCGGCCGATGCGCTGGGCCACGGTGTGGCGGATGACCCGGCTGGGCCGGCCGCCGGTCATCTGATCAGGCTGACGCGGCCTCGGACTCCGAGCGCAGCCACCCGGGGATCGCCGCGGGAGTCCGGCTCAGCCAGTCTGCGTAGCGGGCCACCCCCTTCTCTACGGTGATCGTCGGCCGCCAGCCGAGGACCGATTCCATGCGGTGGGTGGCCGCGTACCCGCCGAGCGGGTCACCGGGCGGCATCGGCGTCTCGACCAGCTGAGATCCCGGGTACCGGGCGGCGACCAGCTCGGCCACCTTGCGGATGCTGGTCGGCGTGCCGGTGCCGATGTTGATCGTCTCGTTGTGGGCGCGCGGCGCGAGAAGAGCCCGCACGGTGGCCGCGGCGATGTCGTCGACGTGGACCAGGTCCCGGACTTGGTGGCCACCTCCGTTGAGGTGCAGTGGCAACCCCAGAGCGGCGCGGGTGGCGAACCAGGCCACCACCCAGGAATGGCTGTTCTGCTTGACCACCTGCGGATCACCGTAGACGGAGAAGTACCGCACGATCGTGTACGAGGTGCCTACCGCGCCGAGCGTCAGCGCGGCCTGCGTCTCGCCCCACGCCTTGGTGTTGGCGTACACGGACATCGGCCGCAGCGGGGCCTGCTCGTGGAACTGAGCTGGTACCCGCCCGTAAAAGGCTTCCAGTAACGCCCTCATCGACCGGTATTCGTCGCAGGGGCGCGCCCAGTCGTCGGGGTTGCCGTTGCCGTAGACGCTGGCCGAGGAGACGAACACCAGGCGACGGATCCGCTCGCAGGCCGCGACCGCGTCGAGCAGCACCTGAGTGCCGGTGACGTTGTTGTGGATCGCCGCCATGGGCTTGCGGGTGCAGGCGGCTACGTCGGCGAGGGCAGCGGCGTGGATCACGTAGTCGGCTTCGGCCACCACCCTCTTGACCGCAGCCGGGTTCTGAACGTCCCCGACGATGACGTCCGGGTCGGACGGATCGACGCCGAACAGCTCCCTGTAGGTGTTCCGCGGGTAGGCGTCCAGCGTGCACAGGGCAATCGGCCGGGCGCCGACCTGACGCAGGTAGTTGGTGATCCGGCTGCCGATCAACCCGGCCCCGCCGGTGACCAGCACGGTCCGGCCTGCGAGTTCCTTCAACTGGGTGTCGTGCACCATGTCCTCCGTCTGTGGTGATGGGTGCGACTCGAACGCGCGCAAGTGCGGCCGGCGCGGGAGTCCGTAGGGTCTTTGCGGCGGGGCCCGAGTGCCTGGCCCCGGCCTCGGGCAGTGGCCTTGCCGTGCTGGGGACAGGATGCGGGCAGTTTCCCCGCCGGGCGCCGGGCGGGCTGGGGCTCTACTGGACGGTCACCAGGAGACCGATCACGCCAGCGACGAGCAGCACGACGTACCCGACGGCCGCCCAGGCGAGCAGCGGCTGACGACGGTGGATGATCCGCCACGCCTCGATCCCCGTCCGGCCGTCCGCTCGTACGCGCACTCCGAGCGCGCTGACCGTGATCGACGTGTACTGCGCGGGCCTCACGTCTTGGCCGTCCTGGTGGTCACTGCTCATGAGTCGTAGTCCTCGTCGTCGTCTTCGGGGTAGTTGTCGGCGTCCGTTGGGGCGGTGACGCACTGCCAGCACCGGCCGGTCTTGTCGAGCCGGATGGTCCGGCCGAACAGCAAATGGAAGGCACATACCTCGGGGGCGCTCTCGGAGGGTGCGGGGCTGATGTCGTCATCACCCGTCTCGTTGGGTCGGTTACTGCTTATGAGCGGCCAACTCCTCGGTACGACCTGGCTGTGAAGGGGGGTCACCCGTGCCCGGGGTCGGACCGGGTGGAAGCCGACGCGGCCGTTGATCTGTGCGTGATCGCTTCTCACGGGCCCTCCGCCGGACACTCTGTTGCCCCCCAGTCGGGGATCGCCCAACCCGAGGACGACACCGGCAGAGGCGGCCCCGGGGGGCCGGGCCTCATCCCCCACGGAGCGGGCCAGCACCGTGGGGCGGTCTGTCAGGCGGCCACCGGCCGCCGGTCCATCCAGTACGCGTCGGCCTGCCGCATGAGCCTGGCCAGACACGACGCGCACGCCATGAACGGCGCGTGCTGCCCGTCCCACTGGACCGGGCCGAGCCAGATCACCCGGATGCCGGCCCGGTCGCAGCCGAGCCAGCAGTCACCGTCGACCCATTCCCGACGCATGAGCGCGGTCAGCCTTCCTGGATGAAGCGGGCCACGGCCCGCGGTGTGTAGCCGTAGAACCGGCCGCGTACGGCGTCGTCGTAGGTGGTCGGCAGAGCCTCGCCCCACTCGACGACATGGCAGGTGTCGGGGTACACCGACCAGCGCACCCGCAGGGCGGGGAAGCCGCGGCGGTCGACGAGAGCCCGGCGCACGGCGAGCCCGGACCTGATCGTGGGCACGGGTATGCATCCGCCGCGCCGTCTGCCGCCGATGGGCACGGCTAGGTGACGCTCCGGCCCCATGACGACCACCACACCGGCATCGATGAGCGAGGGGTCCTCAAGGCGGTCCCGGTAGTAGGCGATGTCCTGGACATCGGCGTGGTCGGCCGGCAGCACCTTCACGGCAATCACCGCATACACCTCTCTTCGGATCAGGAAGCAGCGGCCCCGCCTCATCCCCCACGGGGCGGGGATCAGACGAAGCGGGGCCGCACCCCGCCCGCCGGATGCGATCCAGCGGCCGGGGGTCTTAGGGGACCAGCTGCAACCCGCCGCGTCGCTGAGCAGCGATAGCGGGGCAGCTGTCGGTGTGCCGGTAGCCGGGTATGCAGGCGGCCCACAGGGTCGGGAGCCGTATGTCCTCGAATCCTTCGCCGATCTGTATCGGCTGGTCGCACGCCACGCAGATCCTCGCGCGGGCGGCCCGCTCGATCGCGTCGACGTCCACGGGCTCACCGAGCGGCCCGGGGCGCTCGTACAGCGTCAGCATCGCCTGGACGAGCGCCGCGACGTCATACACGTACCAGGTGGCCGTCGCCACGCCGGCTCCCGGGCATCGGCGAGGATCCGGTTCGCCGTGGCCACCAGATCCACCGCGGTGTCCCGGTAGGTGCCCCGCATCCGGGGCGCGAGGCCCACCAATTCTGAGAACAGCAGGCCGGCGTGGTCGGTCAGCCGCCGGCACTTCGTGTCGAGGTCGTCCCCGCGCTCGGCCCGGTAGCCCGACAGCACCTCGGTGTACGCCTTCCGCATCATCGTGACGTCGACCGCCACGGCCTGATCAGCGTCCACGGTCGCCCTCCAGCGTGGCGAGCAGCTCGTCCACGTCGAGCACCCGGAACGACGACAGCCGTCGCACGAGGGTCGAGCCGAGCAGCATCGGGGCCCGCGGGTCGTCGAACCTGACCCGCGCGGCCGGCCTGGACACGACCTGGACGCCGCCTCGAGGCCCGATGCCGTAGACCGTTCCTAGCACCCCGTACAGCGGGGCGCTGCGTGCGAGGAACACCATCGGGTTGCCCCCCATGTGCGGGCACAGCTTCTCTGTCGTGCGGACGTGCTGCCTGCACACGGGCGGCTGGAGCGTGAGGACGGACGCCTGCTGGGGGTCCTTGGACTGGGGGCCGGCCACGAAGATCCAGCCGAGCGGCGTCCGCGCTGGCCGCGTGCAGACCTGGCACCGGCCGGCGAGCATCGTCGCCATCTGCCGGTAGACGTGCATCAACTTCCACATCGGCTCGCCCGTCGGTAAGCCGTCATCGTCCGTGCTGAAGGCGCACCGCGCCCAGAGGATCTCGCGGAGAGGCCGGTCCCGCGGGTGCTCATCGCGGTAAGCCAGCCGGTGTCCCCAGCCCTGAGACAGCGGGCGGATCACCAGGTTGTCCGGGGCCGGGTCCTCCCCCTTGCGCTGGGTGATGAACGGGACCGTGCCCCATTGGCTGGAGATGTTCACGGAATGGGGGAACGTGATCACTGGGCCGCCACCCTCGAAATCGTCTGACGCAGCACCGCGAGCGGCTGGGTGGCGTCGGGCCGCCCGGTGATGTGGCGGCTCCTGCCCACACGCCGGCCCTCGGGGGCGTCATTGTGGGTCTGCACACCGGTATCGGGCACGGACACCGGGGTCGGCGCCGCTGAGACTCGTGGGCTGAGTAACAGCGTCGGCGGGGTCAGTCCCGCGACTGCCAGGAGCAGTACCGCGCGTCCGGGACGCGAGCGGGCATGCCTACTGCTCACCGCTTCTCCTTGGGGTGCGTTTCGGGCTTGATCAGTGCCGGGTTGGCCAGTGCCGACACGGCGGTGGTCCACTCCGTGCCCCCGCCGGCCGGCCGCAGCCACGCCACCGCACGTGGCGGGTCGCCCTCGGGGGCGACGGCCCGCAGGATGCCTCGCCGGCCGGACGCTGTGTCCTCAACTTCTCGGCCGACCCACGGGTGATCGTCATGCAGCAAGGACCCTCCGGGGCTCACACGGCCTCCCCGCGCGTCGCTGCGAGCGGCGCCCATGAGTAGTGCACCTGCACGCGGTGATCCTGAAGCCATCGGACTTCACGGTGCCGCGCCTCGTGGAAGGCGTCCGGGGCGATGGCAGCCGGCCACCGTGTGATGACCACGCCGATCGTGCCTGACTCCACCAGCTCGCGGATGCGCGTCCAGCCGACACGGCGTGAGGGGGCCGGCTCGCCGTAGGGGTCTTTGATCACTTCGGAAATGGCCAGCCCATGGGCCCGCGCATAAGCGCGCCCCTCTGTCTCCGCGCGTTCCGCCGCGAGACTGGTCATCTGCTTGCCTTGCTGAACGCACACGTACAGCGCAGCCGTTGTGGTGGCGATGGCTCGTGCGGGAGCTTTCTTCTCCTGCGTACTTCCTGCTCTGCTCATCATCACGCCTCGATACGGGGAGATGGGACGGGGCCCGCCCGCCACCGATGGGGTAGGCGAGTCACGAGCGGCCCGTGCACACCACCTAACTCCTCGTCACCGCCTCTCGGGGATGACGAAGTTGCACGCCCCCTCCACGTGCGGACTGACGATTTGACCAGTCATTTACTTTCCGTGACGGGATGCGCGCTCTACGGTGCTCTCATGGGGTCGAGCAGAAATGAGGCATTAGCGGCCTGGATGGCAGAACACCAAATCTCCGCCGCTGAGTTGGCCAGAGCGGTGAACGATGCCATCAGGGACCTCACCGGCAGGTCCGGCAGCACATCGGAACGAACGGTTTTCCGGTGGCTATCACGTGAGAACGACTGGCCCCAAGCACGCCAACGCAAGGCCTTGGAGAGCGTGACCGGCCACACCGCCACGGCCCTAGGGTTCGTGCCGCGACGCAAGACCACCCCAGCGCCATCGCAGGAGGAACCTCCAGTGCATCGCCGCCGCTTCTGCGGTGCGGCCACCGGCACCGCCATCGCCGTCGCCGTGCCCGCCAACTCCGCCCCCTCCCGTCCGACCAGGGTCGGCACCTCCGACGTGATCCGGTTGCGTGACCGCGTCGAAAACCTCGTCGCGCTCGATGCCACCCGCGGCGGACACACTGCCCTCGAACACGACGCCCTCGCCGGCGCCTCCGAAGCACTTCGCCTCCAGAAGGAGTCGGCCACGCAGCGGGTACGCCAACGGCTGTTCGCTCTCGCCTCGCACTTCACAGCGACTGCCGCGTGGTCCCTCATCGACGCCGGTCTGCTCGACGGCGCCGGCAAGCACTTGGACCGTGCCCTGACCCTCGCGGGAATGGCCCAGGACGCCGACATGAGCATGCAGGTGTGGAACCTGCGAGCCTTACTCGCCCGGCAACAGGGCGACTACGCCGAAGCCGTGGCCGCCGCCCAGGCGGCCCAGGCGACGACCGCCGCGCGGCGCAGCCCACTGCACGCCTCCCTCGCCCACGCCCGGACCGCTGTCGGCCTCGCCAATCAAGGCGACCGGAGCGCGGCCCTGCGCTCCCTAGGCCGCGCCGAGGCCGCCCTCAGCAAGGCCGACATCAGCGCACCGCGCCCTACGTGGATCGCTTTCTACGGGCCGGCTGAGCTGTACTCCCTCACCGCGAGCGTCCGCGATGTCCTCGGCGACCCCGCGGAGGCCGAAGCCGCGTCATACCGGGCGCTCACCGCACTCCCCAAGTCCTACCGCCGCAACAGAGCGCACACCACCGCCTGGCTCGCCCTGGCCCAGCTCCACCAGGGCGACGTGGAGCAAGCCTGTGCCACTAGCGGCGAGGTGTTCTCGATCATGGACGGTGTCCCGCTACCCGGCCGGATGCGTCGGCTCCTCGGCGACTTCCAACGCGACCTGATCACCCTTGCCCCCTCTACGCACACCGCGCATGAGTGGACCGACCGCTACCGGACCGAATGGAGCACCTCGTGAGCACCGCCACCACCATGGACCTCCGTCGCTACGGACACGATGACCTGCCGCAGATCCGGCAGACCCTCTTGGACGTGCACGCCGACGCGTACGCGGACGACATGGACGACGAGTTCACCCAGCGGTTCAGCTGGTTCGTCGACCACTGGGGCGGAAACCCCGGCTTCTCGTGTGTGATCGCCTACGACGACGGCGAACCGGTCGGTTTCGCATACGGGGCGCCGTCGACGCCGGGCCGCGAGTGGTGGAGCGAGTGCTTGAGCGAACCGCCCACAGACGCCTCCACGTTCTCGTTCTCCGAGCTGATGGTGCGGCCGAAGTGGCGCAAGACCGGGGCCTCCGTTCAGCTGCATGACGCGCTACTGGCCGACCGCCCAGAGGCTCTCTCGGCCCTCCTCGTCGATCCGGACCACCCCAAGGTGCAGGCGCTCTACGAACGGTGGGGCTACAGCAAGGTCGGGAACCGCCAGCCTTTCCCTGACTCCCCCAACTTCGCGGTCATGCTGCGTCCCCTGCACGCGCCCGAGGCTCACCAGAACGGGGGCACCTCATGACCACCGCATTGGCCATCGGGCTTCGCACATCCACGGAGCTGGACAAGGTCAGCCCCACCTGCTGACCAGCGAATCACTCTTGTCTGGGGTTGCCGGCACCGTCTCGTACGTTGAGGGCATGCCCATCCAGTTCATGCCCCACGGTCAGCTGTGCTCTGCCCTCGACGACATCAACGACCGCATCCGCCGCCTGATGGGCCAGCCGGTGAGCATGGACCGGACGCAGCAGTACCACGAGTTGCTCGCCGAGTGGCGCGACCTCGCGGCGGAGGACGTCGAGCCGGCCTTGTGAAAGCACGCTCCGCCCGGCGGCCGGGCCGGCGCGCGGTCAGCGGCCGGGGTGCGCCTGCTGAAAGTGGTCGGCGATCGCCTGCTCAACGCGCGCCTGGATCGCCTCCGCGCGCGAGTTCGCCTGCGCGGTGAGGAAATCGTCGATCCGGTCGGGGTCGAGCGGCACGACGAGCGGCTGCGCCGGCCGCGTCGAGGCCGGGCAGCTCGTCGTGGTGCCAGCCGCAGCCGAGCGAGCATGAGAACCGCACCGTGCCGCCGAGCGCGTGCCGCAGCGAGTACGGGAAGTCAGGCAGGGGAATCGTGGTCGGCGCGGGCAGCGCCGCCGCTGTTCCGGCGCGGTCTCCAGCACGGCGAGCGTGGTGACGACCAGCCGACGCCCGGATCCTCCGGGGTGTGGCGGGCGGCCTTCTTCACGGCCTGCTCGAGCTCGTACCGGTTGGCCCCGGCTGCTTCGGCGTGTGCGGTGACGGCGGCCTGGACCGTCTCGGACGCCTCGCGCCAGCGGCGTCGTAGTCCTCACCGGTGAGGCCGGCGAGCTTGGCCCGCTCGTTCTCGGCGGATCGTTCCAGTGCGATCAGTTCATCGGGGACCTCTGCCACGGCCACGGATTCTAAGCCGCCAGCGGTGTGTGCCGACGATCCGACTTACCCCCCGATCGGGTAGAGCCGCTCCCGGTTCCCGGGCGGGTCCCCCGTGGGAGCCGCTACGAAGATCACGGCCTTTCCGTGTTCTTCGAGAGGACTCCCGCTCGTGCGCTTCGCCCGCTCCGCTGCCATGCTCGCCGCTCTCCTCCTCTCGACGACCGAGCACGCCGCCCCGGCTGCCGCCGCACCCGCCGACCGTGTCACTATGCCCGTCCGGGACGCCCTCGCCCAGCTGCCCCTCCACACCGAGGACCGCACCGGCTACGAGCGCACCAAGTTCCGGCACTGGGTCGACGCCGACAAAGACGGCTGCAACACCCGCGCGGAAGTACTCAAGGCCGAAGCCGTCATCGCCCCGGCCCAGGGCCCGCGCTGCGCCCTGAGCGGGGGTGAGTGGTACTCGCCTTACGACGACCGCTACATCCAGGGCCGTGGCGGTGTGGACATCGACCACCTGGTCCCGCTCGCCGAGGCCTGGGACTCCGGCGCCTTTGCCTGGACGGCGACGGAACGCGAGGCGTACGCCAACGACCTCGGTGACGACCGCGCGCTGATCGCGGTGTCGGCGGCCTCGAACCGGTCCAAGGCCGACCAGGACCCGGCCACGTGGCTGCCGCCGACCACCGGCTACCGCTGCCAGTACGTCACCGACTGGGTGGCCGAC
>NZ_JBEZWU010000065.1:0-10423 GCF_040637655.1 Streptomyces sp. NPDC028722 | reverse complement strand
CCTTCGAGACAGTCATGGCCCGCATCCGGGTGCCGAGAACCGGCCCCGGCCGGCCCCGGACCCGCCCCACCGCGGTCCTGGCCGACCGCGCCTACGCACGTCGACCTCGTGGTGATGCTGGGCGGGGATCGAGTGGGACAGGTCGAGTGCGCGGCGGCGGGCGAGTCCGGTGCCGTAGACCGCCGGAAGGTCGGACAGGACGGCGACAGTGTGCTGGCACGCTTCTCGGGCCGCTCGTGCGACGGTGTGCACCGCCTGCTCCAGGACGCCGGGGCAACCTGCCGCTCCCGGGGGAGCCCCGTGCCGCGCCGGGTCCTGACCTGCCAGGTGCGGCGTACGGTGGAGGCATGGCGAGGTGGAAACCGAGCTACTTCCAGGCAGAGGACATCGCGGTCCGTCGCCTGATCTCCGCGTACCCGTACGAGTACCAGCGCCTCCTGGCGCAGGCGAAGGCGGAGCTGCCGACCGAACCCTGCGAGGGCTGTGCCTACCTCGGTGCCGACGCCTTGGAGCTGGCCGACCTCCTCGGCCACGACAAGCAGGGCCACCAGGCGCACCGGGCCCTGTGGTCGGAGCAGATCCGCAGCGTGGACGCACTACTCCGCGTCCTCGACGGCGACCTTGGGCTCTACTACCTCCACGGCCAGGGCCTCGGGAACGGCGGGCTGGAGCGCATCCACGACCGGGTATGCCGACTGGAACGGGGCCGGCCCGGGCCGGGCAGTCGGTACGCCGCGCGGCGCCGCACCGACGGGGACGCCCCCAGCGCCGTGACGCAACCCAGGTCACGAGCTTGACAGGGAAGCCACAAGCGGGTGGCCTGCCCCGGGCAGGCCGGGCCAACACCGGCTGTCGGTGAGGGGTGGCAGGCTGCGCCCATGAGCTATGACCTTGCTGTGTGGGAGGGGGAGAGGCCCGCAGATGATGCCTCTGCCGCCCGGTGCTTCACCGGTCTGTACGACCGATACATCGACACAGAGGGGCCCGCGGTTCCTCCGGTCGAGCGAGTAGCGGCCTTCGTGGCCGCGCTCTTGGAACGGTGGCCGGATCTCACTGAAGACGATGACGACACCTCGCCGTGGTCAACCAGTCCGCTGATCGGAGAGGCCTGCGGCCCGCTGATCTACTTCCCCATGCGCTGGAGCATGGCCGAGGAATCATCTGCCTATGCGGCTGGGATTGCTTCGTCGATGGGCCTCAACTGCTTTGACCCGCAGGCCCGGAAACTCCGGCCTTAACGAGACTCGGAAGCGGGTGTCCTGTCTCATCGGGCCTTGACCGGCCTCACCGGAGTTTGACGACCGTCCTGTTCGCCTCATCGAAGTCTGGTCACCGCCGAGGCTCGTGGATCAGGGCGCGTACCCTCGGCTCCGTGCCCCGCCATCCGAAGAGGCCCCGTCGACTGATTGCCGACGGGCGCGTGTATCTGTGGACGCTCCGTCACCGCCACAGCGTGGCGGACAGCGGCCGGTCGTGCTGCGAGACCCTCACGCTGTACCCGCAGCCCCCCGGCACTGGCGGCCCACTGCGCATCGTCTTCACTGAGAGCCCGGGCCGGTACGTCCCAGGTGGCGCTCCCTTGGGCTCTGGAGACGTGGGGTACGTCCAGGGCGCCTCCCTGAACCTGCACGAACCCGGCGCCGTCAAAGCCCTGCTCGACGCGGCGTCGACCGCGGGGTGGCAGCCGGAGGGGCGGCAGGCGGTGGAGATCGACGGCTGGTCCCTGCTGGAGGCAGCCGCCGCTCGTGCCGGCGCCACCGGCCCCGCGGGCCCGAAGGAGCGGCTCCGATGACTTCGTTGATCTTCGAACCGGCCCTCGCGGGTACCGCTCAAACTCCGTTGAGACGGCACAGCGGCACAGCGGTGCGACCGAGGGCCTGGCTCAGCGGCTCGACGGCCGACTTCGGCTTCCCGAGTCAGATCGCCTGATACCCGAAGTCCGACAAGCCCCCGCGCCCTGATCCCGGTCCCGGGCGCTGTGCCGACCCGCTCCCTGGGCCTGACCGCCTGACCGCCTGACCGCCTGACCACGGGGCCGCATGCCTTTCCAAGGCGAAGCGATCGGGCAAGGCGTGCCGCTCCGGTCTGCGGCAGAGGGCCGGCCCGGTGGCGTCGGCCAGACGACCTGGAGAAAGACGGGGTGGCGGGCCGCCACCGGCGCCTAACAGGACGGGCGGTACGCGCTCACCAACAGCGTGTCGGCGGTGCGCGGCCCATTGGTGGAGGCGGGCAGCACATCGACGGTGATCCTGGTGAACTCGGCCTCGTCGAGCAGCTTGGTCCAGACGTGCTCTTCGAGCACCCAGCGGCGCATCGTGGCTTCCTCGCCGTCTGGTGTCTTAGCCGGCACTTCGGCGGCCACCACATCGGGCTGGGCGGGCGTCCCGCTCAGGTAGTGGGCGAGAGTTGCGAACACCAGCCGCCCGCCCGGTGTTAGGGCGGCGGCCGCCGCCGGCAGCAGCTCCCGCGGGTCGGTGAAGTCGAGGGCGCCAAAGACGCTGTACAGCACGTCGTACTTGCCGCGCATCGCTTCTAGGTGGGGCACCGCCTCGCACTGCACGATGCGCAGGCGCGGCGCGAGGTGGGCGTACAGGCCGGTTGCCAGGGCGTGCTGGGCGGGCGAGGCGTCGACGGCCACGACCCGGGCGGGCTGGTGATGAACCGCTAGGTGTGCGGCGTGCCGGGTGGCTCCGGCGCCGAGGTCGCCCACGCAGCGGCCGGTCAGGTCGCCCAGGACCTCCGGGCCGGGCCCGGCGTCCTGGCCCCAGTTCCAGTAGAAGGAGTCGGGAACAGCGCGGTCGCTGGAGGCCCGGGCGCGGCCATAGTGATGCCAGAGGTCTGCGGTGCTGGATGTCACCCGCCCCATCCTGGCGGCCGCCACCCGACGGCGGGCGACTTCAGCGAAATCTCATCCGGGTGTGCTCCGGGGTCCCCGGCCGTCCGGCTGGAGTCCCCCGAAGCATCCGCCGCTACGGTGCGGTCAGTGCGAGTCGTTTCCGGGGTGGCACGGGCCGCACTCGGCGGCGTCCGCCCACAGTGACAGGTCGACCTCCCAGCCGTCGGCCGCGATGATGTGGACCGTCTTCATCACGGAGCCGTCGTTCTTGAAGTCGACCTTGGGCACGTGGTGCAGGAACTCGCCGCCGTTGAACTTCTCGCACAGCTCGGAGTACGCCACGGTGTCCAGGATGACCGTGTGGACGCCGATGTCGACGAGCTTGCTGGGCGCGAGCCCCAGCTTCTCGCCCCGGTGGTTCATCGCTGTCAGCAGGTACGCGTAGCCCTGGTCGAGGACCCGGGCGGCCATGATCGAGTCGTACGGGTAGTCCCGCATGAGGAGCCCGACCTGCTTGTCCCACAGGCCGGCCGGAACGGCGTCCCGGGCGGAGCGGACCGGGCCGGTCGTCGGGTCGGCGGCCGGAGCGTGTGCAATAGCGGTGGGTGCCATGGAGTGCCTCCGATGGACGGCGCCCCGCGGATCGGGGCGGTGCACCGAGCACACCGCGCCGACCGGCCGAGCGGTGATCAAGTCTCGTCCTGTGCACGGCGTTTGCACGTCGTGCAAGCGGCCTCGACACACCCGGACAGCCCTCGTACCGTGGAGGGCCCCCGGTCTGTGCGGTGTGGGAGGGACATGTGCCCGTTGACCCGCTCTGGAACAGCACGACGGCGTTGGAGTTAGCCGCGCAGCGGCGCCCCGGCGCGCTCATCCGCCTCGGACGCGAGCACCGCTCTTGGACGCTCGCCGTGCTCGGAGACCGAATCGGCTGCTCACCCGCCACCGTCTCTCGGCTGGAGCGCCGCACTCGGATCGTCGACTTGGCACTGGTTCACCGCGCTGCACTCGAAGTCGGCGTGCCCAGACACGTCCTGACGACTTCTCTGGCGCCGCCCCCCGCGACGGCAACGGCGGCCACTAGAGTGACGGCCAGTTCGCGTGACGCCGAGGAGGACCCCATGCGCCGCCGTACGCTGCTCACCGCCACGGCGGCCGCCGGACCGGCCGCCCTGCTGATGGGCCTGGATGATGCCCTGGCCGCCACCCCCGCCGCGCCCGGCGCCGGCCCCATCGACGGCCGCTTGGCCGGCGCCCGCACGCTGTACGACAAGGGCTCGCACGCCCCGCTCCTCGCCGCGCTGCCCGACCTCATCGCCGACGCGCACTCCGCCGTAGCCTCCCGCCGCAGTCTCGACCAGGCCCGGCTGTCTGCCGTGTACAGCCTCACCTCCGCTGTCCTCATCAAGCTCGGCTCGAACGACCGTGCCCGGCTCACCGCGGACCGCGCCCGCACCTGGGCCGAGATCTCCGGCTCGCCGCTCGTAGCGGCGGCCGCTGCACGGGAGCTGGCGATCGTTCTCCGCCACCAGAACCAGACGGACGCCGCGCAGCGCCTCATGTCATCGGCGGCAGCCGAACTTGAGGCGACCGGGCTGCGCACCGACGCCACGGCGGCCGCGTACGCGCAGATGTTGTGCACCCTGGCCTACACCGCCGCCCGGGGCGGACAGCGCACCGAGGCCCTCGCGATGACAGAGGAAGCCCGCCGCGCCGCCCGCCACTTGCCCCAGGTCGTCCCAACGGGCCGCCTGTTCAACCTGAGCCCGGCCGCTGTCGACCTGTACGCGGTCGGTGTGCACTGGGCACTCGGCGACGCGGGCGCCGCCCTGGACGCTGGGAAGAATCTGCGGCCCGAGCAGTTCCCGACCGCGGAGCGCAAGGCCCGTATGAGCACCGACATGGCGCGGGCCTGGTGGGCGTGGCAGCGGCCTGAGCAGACCGCCCGCGCGCTGCTCGACGCCTACCGGGCCAGCCCCGGTGAAGTCCGGGACCGGCCCGCGATCCGCGGCATCGTCAACGAACTGGCTGAGCGGCACCCGCGCACTTGCGGCGTGCGCGAGCTGTACGCCGCCGTGACGAGGGCGTAGCGAGGATGCCCCGATCTGCACCCGGCCGCCGCGTCCCGGATGGGGGAGTAGTGGCGTGGCCAGTCGCATCTGGAGCGCGTAGCCGAAGAACCGGTGGTGAACAGGTAGCCGGAGGTGAAGATATCTACGTGCTGGGCCACTACAGCTTCACCGCGTCCGTCCCGGTCGGGGAGAACCTGCGCCCGCTGCGCGACCCGGACGCTCCCGGGCTCCACGAAAGGCCGTCGACGGGGCGGGGGACTGACCGGAGGGCTCCCCGGCGCCGGGAATCCCACCCGCGCCCTCGAACACTACCGTCTTCTCGCTGGTCAGGTCGCTGGAGCGGGTACCGGGAGGCGTCACTTCGGAACGGGTGGTGACGCCTCCCGGTACCCGCTGGCGGGCGGCTTGGCGCTCGCGGTAGGCGGCCTGGCGGCACGCGGGCCGGCAGTAGCGGGAGTCACGGCGGTGGCCGTGCCCGAGGGCGAAGCGCCGGCCACACGACGGGCAGCGCACGACGTGCTCGGTCTGGCGGCCCAGGGTGTACGACAGGCCGATCTCGACGGCCTCCTCGAAGTGGCGGCGCCACCGCCGCGCGGCGGCCTTGCACGCCGCGGAGCAGAACCGCCTGTCGCTGCGGGAACGCACGGCAGCGGCTGAGAGCAGAAGATGTATGCGCAGCGGCGCACCTGCCCGGCCATGCCTCAACCGTACGCTCGCGCCGTTCAGAGCCCAGGGCGAGAACGAGGCGTCCCGGCGTGACGAAGGGGGCCGCGATGACGCAGAGGGTGTTGCGCCAGGCCGCGGCGCTGCTGCGACGCCGTGCGGCCGAGGCCATCGCCTCGCCGAAGGAACGGTGGATGGTGGACCAGGGCGAGGAGGGTGCGCTGGTCCTGGCGGCGTTCCCGTCGATCTGGTCATACCGCCCGCTTGAGGCGAGGTGGTCGAGGATCGTGTGGAGCTGGGGCAGGCCGAGGATGAAGGAGCCCGGGTGAGGTAGTCGTAGACGTTCACGGGCTCGGTGCGGCCATTGTGGCGGCCCGGTACTCCCGAAGCTGCGGCCCGGGGACATGCCCCCGGGCCGCAGCTTCGGGAGTACCGGGCCGAGATCCCGGCGTCCGCGGCGTGAGCGGCGAGCTGGTGGGGGCCGTAGGCGTGCACGGGCTGCCAGTACGTCATGACCAGCAGCGCGGCCGACGAACTCGCGGACAGCTCTCGCGCCGCGACGAAGAGGTCCTGCATCCGAAAGCCCGCGTCGAGCGCGGTGCGGGAGGCCGCCTGGATGACGGGGCCGTCAAATCCCCCGTCGGCGTAGGGGATGCCCAGCTCGATCACGTCAGCCGCCTGCGTCAGCAGGTGCAGGGCGTCCATGCCGCTGACCCGGTCGGGGTAGCCCACCGGCAGGTAGGTGGCGAGCGCGCACCGGTCCTGCGCCTGCGCGGCCTCGATGGCACGCCCCAGGCCCGCACCCGCCGGAGCGGACGGCGGCCACCACGCCGGCGCCAGTACCGGGACAGGCCCGGCGGTCGCCGTCACCGCGACGCCCCGACGTACAGGCCGTCCGCCTCCAGGGCGCGGATCGTTTGGTGGTCCGCGTCGACGGCCGCGGCGTCATCCGCGGACAGGGTCAGCCGTCCCGGGGAGGTCAGCAGGTCCACCGTGCGGACGACGGGCGTGCCGGGCTTGAGGGCGCCGACGTGCCCGCGGACGGTAGGCAGGGCGAGCAGGGTTTCCAGCAGCGCCTGGTCGAGGACGCCGTCGGTCGGGGCGATCAGCGAGACCTTTGTGACGAAGCGCCGCGGCCGTCGGCCGCTGGCGGTGAGCGCGGGCCATCCGGTGAGAGCGGCGTGGACGGCGTCCCGCACGTGGTCGCTGCCGGTGGCCTCCCGCATGGCGACCGGGTCGTAGGAGCCCTCCGGGCGGGCACCCGTCTCGATGAGGACCGGTCCCCGGCGCGGCACGTACATCAGCTCTGTATGGGCGGGGCCACTGCTGATGCCCAGGACGTCGAGAACGCGCGCTGTGTACTGCGTGAGCATGCGCGGGATGAGGTGGTAGGGCTGGAGCAGGTCGAGGCGGTCGTAGAGGTGGCCGGTGCGGGTGCGGTGGTCCGCCCACAGTTCGGTGAACGCGTGCCGCACGCCGCCGCCCGGAGTGCGCGCCGACACCGAGTTGACGACGTACTGGGTGCCGATGAGGCGCTCTTGCAGGATCAGATGATCGTTGGTGCCCCCCAGCGCGTTGGGAACTTCGTGGAGGCCGCGCCAGGCTGCCTTGATGGCGTCCGGACTGGAGCAGAACGCGACGCCGTCTGATCCGCCGCTGTCGGCCGGCTTGAGGACGAACTCGCTGCCCGGCTGCATGTCTGCCCACTCCAGTGCCTCGCGGAGGCTGTCCGTGCTCAGGCTGCGTGGAGCGTCCAGGCCTGCGGCTTTGAGCGCGGCCGCCATGGCGCCCTTGTCGCGACGCAGGTCAGAGGTGACGGGGTCGTTGCCCGGCAGGCCCAGGCGGTGCGCGAGCGCCTCGGCGTGCGGTACCCCGATCTCCGTTCCGGCCAGGATGATCGTCACGCCGACCCTTTTCAGGGCGCTTGCGGTCGCGTGGATGTCCCCGTCGTGCACGACCACCTCGCGGTAGCCGGCGGGGTCGAGGCTGCCCCGGTACATGGGTGCCAGCAGCCGGTCGGCCGGGGTGACGGCGACGCAGTCCCAGCCCCGGGCGGCGATTTCGGCCCGGTAGTGCTTGCCGGTCCCGTAGGGGGCGACCACGGCGGCGACGCCGTGCGTGGGGCGGACCGTGTGGGTCTCGGTGCGGGTGGTGTCGAGCGCGGGGACGGCCATCAGGTGCTCCAGGTCGTGGACGAGCGGATGCGGGGGGTTGGTCAGCGGACGCATGCGGTGGCCCGGGGTGAGCCGGTGCCGGAGGGTGTGGTGGGTGCGGGGACGGCGAGCGCCAGGCTCATCTGCTGCGCCGGGATGGTGAGCCAGTGCGCCAGCTCCAGGCCGGCACCGCGCAGTTCGCCGGACAGGCCGGGCAGCCGGAATTTCGCGGAGATCTCGGTGCGCAGGTCCTCGCCCGCCGCGAAGTCGATGGCGAGGTCCAGGCGTTCCTGGAGCAGAACCCCTAACCCTCACTCTCAGCGTCACCCCACACGCCGAGTGAATACCCTCGGCCGTTTTGTGCTGCCCTGACACCTTCTGCGGACAGCCGCACGAACAGTCCAGAGTGTGGCATAGATCTCCGTTTGAATGAACGTAAAACCGCACGGGTATGCAGCGCCCGCCATCGCTTTCTGATCTTGCGAGAAAGGTTTGCCTTGGAATCTTCCATGGCTGCTGCGGCCGTCGACCGACGGGCGCTCACTTCTCTCTTCGCCCGACTACGGACCAGCGCAGGCCAGAGAAATCCACTCCCCGCTTACGAACATCTCTCACAGATGGGTGACGTCATCCCCGCACCGTGGGGCGGATATCTCGTCACCTCCCACCGTCTGTGCGACCAGATTCTCCGGGACAGAACTTGGACGGTCCCGGACCACAGCTGGCGCTCCGGGCAGGCAGACAAAAGCCGGTGGGACACCCCCGCCTCCCGGCAGATGGGCCGCTCCCTGCCCATGCTGAACCCGCCCCACCACATGCGAATACGCCGAGCGCTCGGGAACGTCTTTCCCCACAGCGCCCTGGACGCGATGAGACCCTCGCTCGCGCGAGCCGCCAACCGCCTTCTCGACCAGTTCGAGGATCGGCTGCGTGACGGCCCGGCCGACTTCAACGCACGCGTCAGCGAGGAACTGCCCATCATCGCTATAGGGCGGTGGATGGGACTGCCCCCCGCCGACTACGCGCTCCTGCGGGATCTCACCCATGATCAAGTTTTCGCACAGGAGCTGTTCCCCAGCGCCTCCCAGCTCGCCCTTTCCGATGACGCCACGCGGAAACTGCGCAGCTACTTCACCGAGTTGATTCGCGAGCGCCGACGCGCACCGGGCGATGACCCCGTCTCGACGTGGCTGCGCACGTGGGACACGCTCGAAGGCGACCAGGACCGCGCCGACGAAGCGGTCCACGCCGTAGCGCTGTTCATGATTCTCGCCGCCCTGGAAACGACCTCCCACGTCCTGTCCAGCACGGTGCATCTCCTGTTACAGCACCCGGACCAGATGGACATCCTGCGCCAACGCCCGGGCCTGGTCCCGGACGCGGTCGAGGAGGCCCTGCGCTACGACGCTCCGATCCACATGATCAGCCGCATCGTCCCGGCCGACACCCAACTCGGTGACGTCTTGGTTCCGGCCGGCCAGATGGTCCAGCTCATGGTCGGAGCGGCCCACCATGATCCCTCCCAGTACCCCAACCCGCACCGCTTCGACGTCCGCCGCCAAGCCCCCCACCTCGCCTTCGGAGCGGGCATCCACTACTGCCTCGGCAATGCCCTGGCCCGCCTAGAGGCCAGCGTGCTGGTCACAGCACTGATGAGCAGAACCATCCGCCCGCAGCTCGCCGCACCCGTCCAGTGGGCACCGCGGGTGGCCTTCCGCCGGATCACCTCCCTGCACCTCACCCTGTCCTGACCACTCCCCGAAGCGAGACACGATGCTCAAAGACTTCAAGACCCTCGATGTGACCCACGACAAAACCGTCCTCCGGGTACGGCTGAACCAACCCGAGACCGGCAACGCCATCACGTCCGAGATGCTCGCCGAGCTGCTGAAGGTGCTTCGCGCGCTGGAGGACGACAACAGCGTCCGCGTGATGGTGCTCTCCGGTGCAGGCGAAGACTTCTGCACGGGAGGCGACCGGCGGGAGTTCCCCGCCCTGCTCGAACAGGACCCGAGCGGGGCCAGCCTGCGGGCCCTCGCCAGCCGGGCACAACGCGTGTGTGCGGCTCTCTCGCAGCAGTACGTGGTCACCGTCGCCGAGCTGCACGGTGCGGTCATCGGAGCCGGGCTCGGCCTCGCGGTGTTCTGCGACCTCCGGATCGGGACAGACACGTGCCGGTTCCGGATGCCCGAAGTGGGCCTCGGTGTCCCGCCGGCCTGGGGAGGGGTGTTGCCACGCCTCGTGGAGGAAGCGGGCCAGGCCCAAGTCCGCCGACTGCTGCTGACCGCCGAGAACTTCGGCGCCGCCCGGGCCCTGGAGCTGTCGATCCTGCACGAGGTCGTCGCCCCCGAGGACCTGGAGGCCTCCGTCGCCAAGTGGGTCCGCCCGCTCGCCCGTCGCGACCCGCTCACGCTACGCACCACCAAGGGCATGCTGAACAGCGTCGCCGCCGCTGCGGAAGCCCCCGTCGGCCTGTACGACGAGGAACTGCTCACAGCCTCCATATCCAGGACCAGCCTCGCGCGGCGGAGCTGACCCGCTCTCTTGTAGATAGTTGCCCGTAGCCCGCTTCCTTGGTCTTGAACCGGGAGGGACAGGACTACGGGCCCGCAAACGTGGCCCGGTACTCCCGAAGCTGCGGCCCGGGGACATGTCCCCGGGCCGCAGCTTCGGGAGTACCGGGCCGAGCGCCGAGTTAA
>NZ_JBEZWU010000064.1:0-11804 GCF_040637655.1 Streptomyces sp. NPDC028722 | reverse complement strand
CAGCTTGGGCCACAGCAGGTCGTCCTCGCCCTCATGGTGTTCGCCCAGGGCACCGAGCACCAGGCCAAGATGGTCGGCGAGCACAGCAGTACGCCGCCGGTCGCCCGGGGTGGCAGCTTCGACCAGATCGGCCAGGAGCGGTATCTCGCGGCGGAAGACGCGGTGCAGGACGACCATCTCCTGCGGGTCCAGACGGTCGGCGGTGAGCGGGCCGGTGGTGGGCATCTGGGTCCACTTCGACGGGAGAACGGTGATCATTCCGAGGAACCCGCAGCCTAGCCTAGGCCGTCGGGCTCCTTGCGGGTGGTGAGGACGTCGAACACGTCGCGGCCGTCGGCGACAGGCACGCGTTCGGCAGGACCTTGAAAACCTCCGGGTTGTGAAATGCAACAGGCAGCAGGTCGACGGGCCCACCGGCGGCTGCAAACCTTGTGGTTCGCGGGCGCGCCGCGGCGCTGTGACCCACAGCAACGGCCGACCTGACTGCGCCCTTCGACCAGTTGTGGTACGGACGCATAGAGGGGGAGGACATGCGTGGGGGCGGCCCGGTTACGGACCGCCCCCCAGGTGCTGCTGTTTGTCTGTCAATGTCGGCCGGTGTCCTTCAGGGACTCCTTGGCCTCGCGGGCGTTACCCGCGGCCTCGGCCGCGTCGCCCTTGGCAATCAGCTTGCGATTGCCCACGGCGTGTCCGGCTGCCTGAGCGGCCTTGCCTACTGCCTGTTCGGCCTTGGCCCTGGCCTTCTCGCTGGCGGCCATGTCGCTCACCTTCCTCGGTTGCCGGTCTGAGGTACTGCTGTGCGCATGACCCCTGACCGTGCCGGCAAACGCAAGGGGCGAAACGGCACAGCGTGTGGTCGGCACCGGTGAGATGAGCTGGAGGCCGAATTGGCCGCGGGTCGGGGCCTACTTGAACCAGTAGCGGACGCCGTGATGGTGGGAGCACGTCCCCTGCGAGTGCCGCGAGTAGGACAGGGAAGCGTCCTTGCACTTGGCGGTCTCGTACTTGTCCTTGGGCTTTTGGTGGTGCGTCCAGCCGCACAGCCCGGTGGTGTGATGGACACAGTGGTGAGCGGTGTTGGTGGACGGCAGAGTGGCCGCAGACGCGGTCGGTGCGCTGAACAGAACACCGGTGAGAGCGACAGCGATAGCCGGAGCAACAAGACGTGCGCGCAAAGGAACCCCCCTTTGAGTTGAACGAGTGCAGCGGGAGTTTATAGCGGTTTCAACGACCTGTAGCCCACTCCCATAAATCCGGTGTCGCCGCTGGTCCGCGCGGTTCTTGGACGGGCTGGACGGACGAGCCGTCCAGCCAACGCGACCGGCGGAGCCGTGCCGCTTCGAGTCGTGACGATCGTCAGCTGGGGCGTTTGGCCATGACGACCAGACCGGGCCCGCTGTACTCCGTCGGGGGGAGCCGCAATTCGGCGACCGGGTTCAGGCCGGCCTGCTCGATCAGGTTGACGAGTTGTTCCGGCCGCCACTTGTGGGTCGTCCAGCGGACGGGTACGCCTCCGTAGGCCTCGGTGCGCACCGCGTCCTCGTCTCCGACGTGTGTTCCGGTGATGAAGTGTCCGCCTGGCTTCAACGCGCGCGCGAACAGGGCGAGGACCTGGGGAAGGACGTCACGGGGGAGGTTGAACAGCGACCACCACCCCAGCACGCCGCCCAGGGACGCTTCACCGAGGTCGAGCTCGGTGGCGGAAGCGACAGCGAAGCGGCACTCCGGATGAAGGCGGCGTGCGTTCTCGATCATGCGAGGAGAGAGATCCACCCCGGACACGTCGAGCCCGCGTTCGGCGAGGTAGGCGGTCACCGTTCCGGGCCCGCAGCCGACATCGAGGAGGGGCCCGAGCCCGTGCACGGTGTCAGCGAAGGCGTCGATCGACGCCTTGAGCCACGGATCCCTGCGGATGTCGCCGACTCCAGTCGTCACGACCATGTGGGCATAGTTGTCGGCCACCCGGTCGTAGGACTCACGTACAACGTCGAGATCGGCCGGGCGGTC
Source organism: Streptomyces sp. NPDC028722 (assembly GCF_040637655.1). Classification (NCBI taxonomy): domain Bacteria; kingdom Bacillati; phylum Actinomycetota; class Actinomycetes; order Kitasatosporales; family Streptomycetaceae; genus Streptomyces; species Streptomyces sp. NPDC028722. Next base: position 9,797 of record NZ_JBEZWU010000064.1, on the reverse strand, counting down.
AATAGGGTGTGCGCGCATCAGCCAACCATAGGAACCGCACGGGGGTTTGGGGCTGGTGCAGCGGTTAATACCAAGCCGTTCTTCACGCCCCGGCTGACCTCGTGAGGGTGTTCGTACTCACGGCCGGCCTTTCGCTGTGCCGGTACCACCGGGACATCCTGGGCACCGTCGAGCGGTTGGCAGCGGGCGAGGAGCCGGACGTGGACCGCGGGCGCGGCGCTGACACGCAGGGCGTAACCCTGACCGAGCCGTACGGTGACGCCGTGGTCGAGCGCGGCGCGCTCGTCGGGCTCCAACTCGGTCGTGCGGAGGAAGTCGGCGACCTTGCCCGGCATGTCGAGGGTGACCGGCAGCTCTGAGGCCGGGGCGTCATGCTGGGTGGGTGCAGTGTGCTCGGGCAGGAGGTCGGCGACGGCGGTGCGGATGGCGCCACGACTGACGCCATGTTCACGGGCCTCTCTTCGCCAGTAGGCCAGGTCCACGCAGGAGGGCCTGGTCGGCGCAGTCACCGGGGGAGTCCGGGAGCCGAGCGCGCTGTTGCTGGGCCGCTACGACCCGGCGGGCCGTCTCCGCCTGGTCGTCCTCACCTCACCACTGCCGGCCGCGGCGTGCCGGGAGGTGGGAGCCCTGCTGGCCCCGGCGAACGCCGGTCACCCATGGCACGGTGTCCGTTTCTCGGCCGGCTGGGGGCGTGGCGACCTCGATTTCATCCCCGTGCAGCCGGAACTGGTCGCCGAGTTCGTCGCCGATACCGCCGTCGATGAGGGCCGGTGGCGTCATCCGGTTCGCTTCGCCCGTGTCCGCGACGACCTGGACGTCGACGCTCTGCCCCTCGTCGATCCGGGGCGGGCGTGACTTCAGCCGGTACACGGCGTTGCCCTGGCGTGGACGGCTTCGAGGACATGGACCTGGACGAGATCGAGTTCGCGCCGGTGGAGGGAGCGGGTGAGCGGCTGGCGTTGCTGACGCTGGAGGAGGCGCACAACCTGCTGGACTGGCTGCGCGAGGTCGCTGCCGGGAACGGGCCGGATGCTTCGGTGGCCGGACGCTGGGCGAGGGAGGTCGCCGCCCGGATCCCGCCCCGGGACCGACCGCCGGCCGCCCGGCGCGGCCGGCGGTCAGTCGGTGATCCCCAGACCGGTGTCGGGCCGGCAGTGGGTGCAGGCGCTGGTGCCTTCGGCGAGCAGTCGCCGGGCCTCCTCCCGGTCGACGGGGCGGCGTCGTTTGCCCGCCATGTGGCAGGTTCCGCTGTGGACCTGTACGGGTGGCCGGTCGACGCCGATGCCGCGTTCGACGATCCACTCCGGTGCGGCCGGCTTCGTGCGGCGACCGTACTCCTCCTCGGCTTTCCGCTGCGTGCCTGGGCAATTTTGCGGTCGATGCGTGCCAGCCACATCACGTGCCACACCCGCATTCTGTGGAATCAGTTTTGTCAGCTGTAGTCGCGCGAGGAGATCCGGCCTCCGAGACCGGGGCCTGGGTCAGCAGTTGGGGGAGCGTGGAGGCCTGCTTGTCGTCGGTCAGGTAGCGCCAACGCAGACGGGTGAAAGCGGTGGGACTGGGACGGTGCGGGAGGAACTCCTTGATCTGCTGGGCGCAATCGCGTGGACTCGACGTGCTGGTGTCGCACTCCAGGTCGTAGTCGCCGTGACGGTGAACCAGTTCGTATTGATGCGCCGCAAGACCCGACGGACGGTCGCCCCGCGCCTGCTCGCGGCGGACCAACTCGTCAAGCGGGCAGTGGACACCGACGAAAAGGACATCCTCAGGGCGCAGCACCGTCAAACAGTCGACCAGACGCCACGGTTCGCTCAGCACGTGATCGACCACGATGTCGTTGCCAACCTTGGCCATGGCGGCGATCGAGCGGTGGAAGCCCATCCGGGTACGCCGCAGCGCGGCGGCGAATTCCTCTGAGCCAAGCTCCCGCATGCTGCGCATCGCGTTGAAGGCGTCGACTGCCAGATGGAAGAAAACGCCGTCGTCCAGGATGCCCAAAAGCTCCCGCGCCACGGTCGACTTCCTGAGCTGGACGTGCCGTTAAGGAAGATGATCCGTCCACGTGTCATAACTGCATGGTCACATGACGCCGTACCGCCGCCGCTTTCACGGGATAGACGGGCCACATGATCACCCAGCCGGATTCCACGTAACTTCTAGGGTGTGCAGCCGTTCCGGGTCCGGCGGCAAATCATCGAACATATTCTTGGGGCTGAGCGCTTCAGTTGGCCGCTCTGAGTGTCACAGTTGGCCACGTCTCGTGCCCTCAGCCAGAAGGAGTGTCCTGGTGAACTCGATGGTGCAACCGGACGGAGTCGCAGGCGAGTGGCCGGATCGAGTGACCGCCGCACGCCGCGAGCTCGCCGAGCACGGGCCGCCGCGGAGTCCCGATGGGGGTCCGGACTTTGCCACCGTCACGCTGCCGGAGCGCGATTGTGATCAGGTACGTGACCTTTTGGTGGGCGAGCGAGTCGGCACGGTCGTCGAGATCGGACTCGCCTATGCCAGTTCGGCGCTGGCGATCGGCGAGGCGCTGCTGCGCGCCGGTTCACGGAACCCGCGGCATGTGGTGATCGACCCGTTCCAGTTCACGGCGTACGACGGTGTCGGGTGGGAGTTGCTGCGCAGCGCCGGCCTGGACGACATCGCCGAGCTGGTGACCGAACCATCGCAGCGGTTCCTTGCCCGGTTGGCCGAGGCGGGCTTCGCCGCGGACGCGGCATTCGTCGACGGCAGCCACCACTTCCACAACGTGTTCGTCAACCTCCACTTCCTGGGCGAGATCGTCCGACCTGGCGGCGTTGTGCTGCTCGACGATGTCTGGTGGCCATCGGTCGGCGCTGCCGTGGCGTACTTCGAGACCAATCTGGGGTGGCGTCCGATACTGGGTGCTCTGGCCGAGGGCACCGCCGACTCGGCCAGCGGTCGGGCGCGGACCGGCGCCTACCGGCTGCCCGATCCGCGCCCGACGCCGGACTTCAAGGAGTTCCGGCCGTTCTGCTGATTCGGGTGGGCTCGCGAGGCTCCACCCGAATCGGGCGACCGCGCGTCAGTCACAGTGATGGCACCGCGTTGAGCTTGGAATGTCCAACTGGAATGCTCACTGGCCAACTGAAGCGCCGTGTCGCACCCGCGTGTTCGATTCTATGTTCGATAGCGTGGGGATGTGGAGGTGGTCCGGATGAGTGATGGAACGACGCAGGCCGGATGGTCGACGGTGATGCATGTGCGCTGCCCTGACCGACTGCCGGAGGATCCCTACCGGCGGGTGCTGGAGCTGCTCACAGACCTGTCACCGGTGGTACAGGCCTTGCCCCCGACCGCTGCCCTGGTCGAGTTCAAGGGTGCCCTGCGGTAACACGGCACGGACGCGGCCCACCTGGGCGACATCCTCCGTATCCGGTCGATCTCCCGGCTCGGAGTCGACCTCCGGATCGGCGTCGGTCCCACGGTCACGGTCGCGGCGACCGCCTCCGCCCAGATCACCGGGCCCGGTGGTGTCCTCGTCGTCGCCCCCGAGGAGGTCACCGCCTGGCTCGGCCCGCTGCCCGTCCAGGCCCTGCATGGCATCGGCCCTCGCCAGGCCGCCGTCCTGGGCGACTACGGCATCCACACGGTCGGGCTGCTCGCCGCCGTCTCCTCGGCAACCGTGCAGCGCCTGCTGGGCAAGAAGGCCGGCCGCCTCGCCGCCGACCGCGCCCGCGGCATCGACCCCCGCCCCGTCGTTCCCCGCGCGCTGCCGGCCTCCGCCGCCGTCCGCCACCGCTTTCCTCGCCACACCCTGGACGGTGCCACTGTCCGGGCCGTCCTGCTGGACCTCGTCGTCCGGCTCGGACTCCAGTTGCGCCGCCGCGGTCAAGCCGCCCGCGCCCTGACCCTAACTCTGACGTTCGCGGGCGGTTCCAGTTGGGAGAAGACCCGCCGTCTGCCCGAGCCTTCCGCCCACGACGAGGATCTGTGTACTCTCGCCTACCAGCTGATGGACGCCGCTGGCTTGGAACGCGCCCGCCTGACCGGGCTCGTACTCAAGGGCGAGGACCTCATCGACGCCGGTCAGGTCGCCCAGCAGATCAGCCTGGACACCGCGCGCGAGTCCCCCCTCGTCGCCGAACAGGCCATGGACCGCATCCGTGACAAGTTCGGCCCCGGCTCCATCGGACCGGCCGCCGCCATGCGCATCCGCCACGCCTCATGACCCTTCTCCTGGTGCGTCGAGACGATGCAAGAGGTGTCCCGGGCGCCCGCGCCCTCGGATCGGTCGAAGCGGATCCGCCTCGCGTGACCAGCTCCGGCCGCTACCACCTGCTGCTCCGATCCGACGGCCGGCCGGTCCAGCACGGCTGGTGGGGGTGTGAGGAGACCGCGCGGGACAAGTTCCGGCGCTGGGTCGGCGAGTACGGGAGCATGGTCCGGCGCCCGGGTCACCCTCACCGACGAGGAGAACGGCGACGTCCTGGCCGTCTGGCCCGACCCACGGTAGCCTGCCCCGCTTTTCGGCCTCTCCAAGTCAGCCACTGGCGCAGATTGTCGAAGCCGATGGGAGCCACTGAGGCAGGTTCCATCCAGCTGATCAGCCCAGACAGGCGAGACCAGGCGGCTACCGCAACTCGCACCTCGATCGCTCAGTCGACCACGTGTGCCAAAGCGAATCCAGAGTTGTTTGCGAGACAACCTTTCGTCTCAACTGTTGCGGCGCGCCCACTGCGCGGCCCGGACGCTTCCCTCCTGAATGTCCTGCCGGGGTAGCTGGAGGTCGAAAGCGTCCTCCAGGGCGTGGAAGTACAGCTCGAACTCGTTGGTGAGTTCGAGGTGGTCCAGTTCGGCGCGGCGTATTGCTTGGTTGAGGAAGTCGAGCTGACCGCCTCGGAAGTAGGGGGCGCGGCCGCGGTCGTACCAGATCAGTTCCAGGACGCCCCAGTCGTCGTCGATACGGCGGCCGTCGCGCATGTAGTCGAAGGTGTAGATGGCCTTCGCGGAGGTGGCACTCAGGTGCACCGTCTCGGTGACGCCGAGCCGGGCCAGAGCCTCATGATCGGGCCCCAAGCCGGGGGTCTCGTGGTACATCAAGAACGCCCACCCGCCGGCCTTCCCGAAGCAGCAGGTCTCCCAGACGATGTCCCAGTAGTCGAAGGTCCCGGCGTCCATGCTGCGCAGATCCGCAAGACGGGTACCGGCGGCGATCTGTGCGGGGTCCGCTCCGTGCAGCAGGGCGAGCTGTTCGGCGCTGATGTTCTCGCCGCGGAAGAAAGCGAGGTGGGTGTAGGGGTCCTGCTCGCGCCAGCTGCCGGCGATCCAGGCGAGGCGCTCCAGCGGGTCGCGTCCGCATGCAGTGGGCTGTGTACTGTCCATTCCGCCGTTGCGGAATCTGCGACCCCAGGCGGGGTTGATCCGGTCCAGCAGCTCGGCCTGCCCGGAGACGAGGTCGGCTATCGGGCCGCGGCCCGGGGACCGGGCCGCGATGTGCTCGGCGAGTGCGCGAACCGCGTCCTCGGCGGCGAAATACAGCACCTGATCCAGGTCCTGAGTGACGAAGACCTCGCGGTAGGGGCCGATCTGGCCGCGCACCGTGCCGTCTTCGTCCAGGACCAGGAAGAGGCGACCGTGCGGCTCGCCCACTTGCTGCTCGTACTGGTCGGGTGAGGTGCCGGTGGACGGGAGCATCGCTTCGTCGAGCACGTCAGAGCCCACGGTCACCTGGTGCCAGGCCCGTTTGAGTGTGTACGGCGATATCTGCATGGGCGTCAGTATGCGAGCGGGCACTGACACTAGCTCGTAGCGGTTGGTCCCGATGGCTCCGGCGTGTGCGGTGACGGCGGCCGGCGCCCGCTGTGCGCCAGCGCCGCCACTGCGCGTCGCATTCCTCGCCGGTAAGGCCGGTGAGCCTGGCGCGTTCCTCCTCCGAGGAGCGTTCCAACGCGAGCAACTCGTCGTCGGGCTGTCAGTCACGGCCCGGATCCTAAGCGGCTGGGCCCGGTCGCCGATGATCGGACCTACCGCCTGAATGGGTGGCGCTGCTGCCCGTTCCCGGGCGGGCCGCCCGGCGGAGCGGCTACGAAGACACGGCCCTGTCTGTCATCTTCGAGAGAACCCTGCCGTGCGTCTTGTCCGTGCCGTAGCCGCGGCCGCCGTGCTCGCCGCCCTCCTCATCCCCACCGTCGGGCACGCCGTACCGGTGTGACTGAGCGCTGGAGATGGCGGCATGTGCCATCTCCAGCGCTCAGTCATCACGGCACGATCGCCGCGGCCGCCATGCGACCCTGTCGAGCCGGCGTCACACCTCCCACCTCACTCCACGCCTGAACACGGGCCGGTACGGCAACGCCGGGGCGGCCCGTGTTCAGCAACCGGTACGGGGGCGGTAGACGCGCGCACCGCTCGCTGCTCGACGGCGACACGGCGAATGTGTCAGCTGGCCGGGCGGCGGTACATCACGTAGAGCTTGATGTTGTGGGCGGCGGCTGAGGGGGCGTCCATCAGCTTCAGGGGCTGGCTGCCGCCGACGATGGCGGCGGTGCTCCAGTTGTGGGTTGCCTGGGGGAGAGTGCCTACGTACAGGTTGCCGTCGTTTCCCCGGAGGAACATCCACAGCTTGTTCTCGAAGGCGGTCAGAGCGGGGGTGTGGTTGGTCTGCCAGCTGTGGATGCGGCTCCGGTCCGACCATTCGGCGCCGCCGCTGGCGACGCTGTAGTACACGAAGCGGTCGGTGCCGGCGGCGGCGCGCCACAGGTAGCCGTCGAAGGGGCATACGGCGACGGGCCGCTCTGTCCGCCAGTTGATGTTGTCCTCGTACGCCTGGCTCCATTGCCGGTCGTCGTGGGTGTTGAGATAGGGCACCCGGTTGGTGGCGATCTGGGTGAGCCACACCCTGTCCTTGTACTCGGGTGCCAGGGAAGGCCCCAGGTTGGTGACGTAGTTCGAGAGCTTGGTGACCGGGCTCCAGGTGGTGCCGTTGAAGGTGCGCCAGTACAGGTTGTTGTTGTTGCCGGTGACGGCGTAGTACAGCTTGCCGTGGGCGACGGCCAGGGCGGGCTGGTGGACGGTCTGGTCGGTGCCGATGGCCGCGGGCGTGCGCCAGGTGGTGCCCTCCAGGCGGGACCACATCACCTTCTGGTCACCGGGACGGGCCCAGACGGCGTACAGCTTGCCGCCGTAGGAGGCCAGTGCCGGGGGCGTGATGCTCTCCCAGGGCAGGGTCAGCGGCTTGCCCCACGCTGTGCCCTGGTACACGGCGTACTCCAGTTGCCCGGTGGGGAAGGGCACCTTGTCACCGGAGTACTTCATCTTCAGGACGTGGTAGCCGTCGCCGTTGAAGTGCAGGTTGGTGCTGCCCTGGTGGGCGAGCAGAGCCAGGTCGAACCGGTCCAGGACTAACACCCGCTCGCAGGATAGATCGTCCTCGTTGCGCAGGTGCTCGACGATCGAGGTGAAGAAGATGGCCAGGTCCAGCGCGATCCCGACTTTGATACCGACGGGAATGAACTGGCTCATGATCTGCCATTGCCAGGTGTCGAACAGGTGCTTGGACAGCTGGTTCATGGCGGTCTGCAGCCTGTCGTACCAGTCGCTGGTGGACTGATCCGCCTCCCAGCAGTACATGCTCAGGATCATGGCGTTGCCGACCTGGCCGTCGAAGATCGTGCGGTTCGAGGTGGAGAAGGTGCGGGTGTCACCCTTTTTGACCGCTCCGAACTCCTGCGACTTGTAGCCGGGACCGCTCACCTTGTCGCTGGTGGAGGACGTACACCAGTAGATCTCGTCCCTCCCGCCCCCTTGGTCACCGACGGCCCGCTCAACGTAGAAGCTCTCCAGTTCCAGCTTGGCCCTGAACGGCGCGGGTGTCGCGAGAACCTCCTCCCCGGGCTCGGCCCCCGCTTCGGCTTCGGCGGTGCCCGCCGCCGGGGCTGAGGGCGGTGCGGCGTCGAAGACCGTCACCCCGAACCCTGCCCCGCGCACGCCCGCCAGGAAAGACGGGCTGTCGAAGTCACGCCCGGCTGCCAACACCTCCCGGTCCACGACCTGACTGTTCGCCCGAGCCATGTGCTCGGCCGCCACCGGCCCGAAGTCCGCCTTCAGGTTGGCGGTGGTGTAGCCGGAGGTCACCGGACGCCTGGTGATCACCTCAGGCACCACCGCCAGCCGGCCCAGCTGGGTCACCGCCTCCCGGTAGACCTGCCCCCACTGCTTGATCTCCGCATCCGACAGCGCCGCGCGCAAGACCCCCAGCGCCTTCTGCTCCAGGTCGGTCGGGGCCTGCCCCACCCGCAGACGGTCCGCGGCATGCAACGCCGCACCGAACAGCACATTGCCCTTATCGCCCTGGCCCAGCGCCCGCACCACCCGCGAATCGCTGCGCGTACCCATCAACAGCCCCCGCAGCTTCTCCAGCCGCTGCTCCGGAGTCGTATCACCATTGGCCACAACTATTCCCTCCACCAGCCCGGTTGCCGCAGGTCAGACCGCCTGCGAATGTCAGGACGCTACGCGCGTCCGCCGCCCAACCCGGAGGTTTTCACCCAATGGCCGGATAAAGGACCCAAAAGACACTGTTGACTGCGGCATCCAAGCGCGCTCGGCATCCCTGCGCACCGCAGGTGCGGAACCATGCAAAACGCGGGTCTGCGATCGGTCAGCGTTGACCGGCTGTGTCCTGTGAAGGCTCCTGACGACCGCCCTGTGCATGCCCAACGTGCCCCGAACTCCCGGCCGCCTCCCTGCCAGGCAGGGCCGGTTGACGCACACCACCCAACACAGCCAGCTCTCCACGCCATCAGCGCACCATGCTCGCGGGCCACGAGGCGGAGAATCTCGGGAAATCGCCCAGGTCAGGCCTTTCCGGCACTACCCCGCCCCGCCGACTCAAATGCACGGCCCGCCAGATCTGATGCTCATCCGCCAGATCTAGTGCTCAGTCTCAACCGGCCGGCGCCGCTGGAGAGGACTCCGTCACCCTTCCCGTCCGGGACGCCCTCGCCGGGCTGCCCGCGAGGCTCGCGCCGAGCTGCACCGCTTCCAGGCCACGCTGCCCTGGTCGCGGGAGCCTCACGACGGATGGGAGGCCCCGGAGCCGGCCGCCGGGATGGCTGGGTATCGATCGTCCCGGCCGCCCACGAAGGGCTGGGCCGACGAGCAGAAGACCGAGTACGACCGCCTGTGGGAGAAGTACCGCACGACGAGCGCTGCCGTCTACACGCATGATCACTGGCAGCAGTGCGGGAACAAGGGCTACGAGGCGAGGCAGGCGCTGAAGCGGAAGCCGGAGGCACAGCCGGTGGCCGCCGTGGAGCCGACGGCCGAGCCGGCCCGGGAAGCCGCCCTGGCCTGCTGAAAAGTTGCTGCGAGTCCGTACTTGTCCGATGCGGACTCGGAGCGGCTAAGGGGTCGCACACAGCCCTGGAGTCTCATCGCGCCCGAGTTCGCCCGCCCCCGCACGTACGTCCTGAGCACGCCGAGCGTCGGCTCGGCTGGCCCGGTCTACCTCACCCGTACCGAGTCGGTCGGCTCCGTCGTCGTCCACCGCTTCGGCTCCCGCACCCTCCGCCTGGTGCTCATGGCACTCTGTGGAACGGCATGCCCATCGCCGACCCCACGGAGGAGAACTACCTCAAGGCCGTGTCTCTTTGGTGGCTCATCAGTTGATCGGATGTGCCTGTCCGGTTAGTGATCACTGATGCGATGTGGGACCGGATCGAGCCGCTGATGCCGGCCGATCCGGTCCGCGGACGGCGGTGGGCCGATCACCGCCGCACGCTCGAAGCTATCGCGTGGAAGTACCGCACCAACTCGCCCTGGCGGGACCT
>NZ_JBEZWU010000063.1:0-12186 GCF_040637655.1 Streptomyces sp. NPDC028722 | reverse complement strand
GCTATCTCCCACAAGCCGTCCGGAACGATCCATCTCCACCGTCCACTCCCCATGTCCAGCACAACTGGCAACTGACCATGTAGGACACGGTCTAAGGACGTCGGAGTCCCAGATCGCCTCGCCCCCGGACCTCGGAAGTCTGGCGCCAGATACCTTCCCACGCGTTGCGCTACTCGTCCGAGACGTTCATACGATCGCCCCCCTCGGATCGGTTCCGGAATCGGAGTACCGCGCCCGCCGCATGCCACGCAAGGGACACAAGCCCAGCTTCACCAAGTCGCAAGCGGCCCGGCCCAGCCGATCACGGGCGAGCCGGGTGCGGGGCCTCCGCCGCCGCAGTACTACGGGAACGGGTCGCTCGACCAGCGCCCCCTTACGGACGAACGCTGCCCACCCTGGACCACCTACAAGGCCAAGAGCGGATCCTGCCGGGAGCCCCTCACGATTCAGGAGCCGGCCGGGTTACGCCGGGATGAGACGTTTACTCGGACGCGCTCGGTATAGACGGAGAGCTAACACAGCCTTTATGTGACGACGAAGCGGAGACACACCATGGGCATCATCGCGTGGATCATCATCGGCCTGCTCGCCGGCGCCATCGCCAAGGCTCTGATGCCGGGCAAGGACCCCGGCGGCATCATCGTCACCATGCTCATCGGTATCGCCGGCGGTCTGCTCGGCGGCTGGCTCGGCAAGGTGATCTTCGGTGTCGACTCCATCGACGGGTTCTTCAACCTGTCCACCTGGATCGCCGCGATCGTCGGCTCCCTCATCCTGCTGCTCGTCTACCGCCTCATCACCGGTAATCGGCACTCGCACCGCCACGCATGACCCACTGAAGGCACACGCCTTACGACCCACCCGGACGGCTCCCCCTGCTCGCAGGACGGGAGCCGTCGGCGTGTACGGCCGACCCCGCTTCAACCGGGCTGAGCGCGCCTTTGTGTCGGAGGCTGGACTCGGCGAACAGGTTGTCGATGAAGGTGTCCATCTGCGTGCCGTCGGCCGCGACGGACGTCCCGTCGCCACGCCCGATAGCACCGCACTTGTCGTACCCGAAACGACCGCTGAGCTGCACTCCATCATCGAGCAGCGTGCACGCGGCGCCGGCGATGTTTGACAAACCTGATTCCACAGAAAGCGGGTGTGGAACGTGATGTGGCTGGCACGCACCGACCGCAAAATCGCCCAGGTCACGCAGCGGCCGGCCGAGCAAGAACACGGCCGTCGCACTGAGCCGGCCGCACCGAAGTGGATGGTCGAACCCGGTATCGGCGTCGACCGGCCACCCTTCCAGATCCAAAGCGGACCCTGCTACATGGCGGGCGAGCCACGCCGCCCTATCGATCAGCCCAGTGCGGGGCGTGTGCGGCGTGCGGTGTGTGCGGGCCGATCGACTGCGGCGTACCAGACCAGGGCCGCACATATGAAGCCCGTCGCCGCGGAGACCAGTGACCTCGTGAGGGTGTCGTTCCGTGCGCCGGAGACGAGGGCGACGGCCAATGCCAGCGTCAGGGGGATGACGGGCAGCGCTCGGGGGCTCCGCGGGACGCCCGGCGCGGCGGCTGGCGGCAGCAGCCAGGTTGCGAGGCCGTAACAGGCACAGGCCAATAGTGTGGCCCCCAGCACTTCGCTGGGCCGGTGGCCGCCGTTGGTCGCGCTGTAGGCGGCGATGCAGGCGAGCCACAGCACACCGGCCGTGGCGACATAAGGGCGGATGCGGGGGGAAACCACGAGGACGGCGGCGAGGGTCAGCGCGGCGGGGATGGCCGTGTGCCCGCTGGGGAAACCCTGATCAAGGAGATTCTCGGGCGCGCCCACCAGATCGGGGCGGGGCAGGGTCGATTTGAGCACCTCATTGCCTCCGGTCGTGACAATGACGACCCCGAGTGCCGCGCACCCCGGCCACCAGCACCGCCGCACCAGGGTGAGGACCACGATGACGGCCAGGCCCACCATCAGGGTGGGCTTGGCGCTCAATTCCAGCGGCGGCAGGGGCGTCGAGCCGTAGGCCGCTCCTGACAGGGGGTAGATCCATGCCGCTTCGGGGTTCCCTTTACCGAGACCAAACAGGGCGTTCTCAGCTCGTTGCCCCCACGGGGTGCAGATGGCGAGCAGGTAGACCGTCAGGAACCCCAGGGTGTAGAGCAGAGCCGGCATCCACGGCCGTGTCGTACGCGATGGGCTGGGGTCGGCGGGGGCCTGTCTTGAGGCCTCCGGACGGTGCGCGGGCGGGGCCGGAGAATCGTGCTGAGTCATCGCTCTGTTTCTTCCGTTGAGGGGAGTTAGGTCACGCACGCCTTGTGGCACGACGTGGGCCGCCGGGTTCGGCCGGCTCACCGGGGGTCCGCTCCTATTCGGGGAAAGCCTGCCCCTGTCGGCGCTGGGCGGTGATCGCCAGGGCGGGGAGGGGAGCAATCAGCAGGAGGAGAACGACCAGGTCCGGAAAGGACTGCATGAACGCGTCCGGCTGGACGACGATCGCCTGCGTGCGGACGATCGCGACCGCCGCGACGGGGATCAGCCACCGGTGGTCGCCGGTGGCTGCCGTCGCAACCCACGCGCCGAGCAGCGCGGTGACTTCCAGGACGAATAAGCCGCGCTGGAAAACGGGACTGACGGAGATGATGTGCAGGCCCCCGGCCATGAACATACCGAGCACGACAGGGGCCATCCAGCGGTAGGAGTGGCGTCGCAGGCGGCTGGGACGGCAGAGCGCCAGCACGGCGCACGCGGCGCACAGCGTCCCCGAGAGCACCAGGTCACGGGCCGTCAGCGGGGCGCCCAACCCGTAGTAGCTCAAGCCCGCCTTGCCCTCGCTGCCGAAGAGGGTGCGGCCGTGGGTCGTGGCGCCGGCCCAGAGCATGGCTGCCGCGGCCGGCAGCGCGATCCACGCTCTGCCACGCAGCAGAGCGATCAGGCAGCCCAGCGGGAGCAGCCCGTAGGGCAGCAGCCGTATCCGCGTGGGACCTCCGGCCCACGGATACCAGCCGGAGAAGTGGAAGGCGATGGCGTGTTGGCCGGGGTCGATGTGCAGTGCCCAGTGCCACACGTCCTGTAGATACGGAACCAGCGCCAGCACGGCGAGGGCCAGGGCGGCCAGATGGATGCCGTCCAGCCACCACGGACGAGCCGCGTCGTCGACGACGGCACGGGCGCGGGCCTGCACCCCGGCACACGCCAAGGCGGCAACTTCCCGCGGCGGGGGCCAGGAACGGCCGGGATACGCCTCGGCCAGGCAGGCCAGCAACTCCTCTCCCCGCCGGGAACGGTAGGACTTGGGATAGGCCGCAAGCAGCAAACGGTTCATGCCGGGGCTGCTCCGGCATCCCGCGAGCGTCCGATGACGACAGCCGCCGCCTGCTGCATCCGCAGCGCCTCCCGGGCGAGCGCCTCGGCGCCGTCCTCGGTGAGCCGGTAGTAGCGCCGCGCCCGCCCGTCCACGATCTCCTCACGGTCGGCGGCCAACAGCCCGGCCCGCTCCAACCGCTCCAGCGCGCCGTAGAGAGTGCCGACAGCGATCCGGAGCCGCCCGTCGGTGGCCCGCTCGGCAGCCTTGATGATGCCGTAGCCGTGCAACGGTCCATCCATGAGCGCAGCAAGGATGAAGTACTGCGGTTCCGTCAAGGACGGGTTCTGGCGTGTCATGCGTCGACTATATATCGAGCTACGAAGTATGCCAGCCCAGCCCTGGGCGATCACCGGCAGCGCCTCCACGCCCGCGGCGAGCGTCACCCTCTCCCGGCCGGCGGGCGCGACGGCGGTCTCCTCGACGCCTCCGCGCGGCGTTGAGGATGTCCACCGCGGCCTGGTCCGGGAGGCATGTCATTCCCACCGTGTCCGCCGGACCCGACTCGCCTCCGTTGGATCTTCCATGGACCAGACTCTGTTTGCCCGGACCGACCGGGCGCAGCTGGCGAGGCAGCGTTCGCCGAGGCCCGACCCGGGCGGCCGCTTCCCCAGTGCCTCCGGGAAGCGCAGATCGCCGCCTATGGCCGTCTGCCATGCCCCGTCGATAGATTCCTCTCGGAGGGTCTTAATCCCCGTTAAGCGTGCCCATGCTGACGGCGGCAGCACGTCGGCACAGGGGGTAAGGGCGGACCGATGACGGAAACCTATTGCTGCGTCGACAGCGAGAACGGACACCACATCGACGACCCGTCTGAGGACGCGCTGTTCGGCCTGATCGGCGAGCTGAACGACTCGGACAATACGTTCATCGTCATCCAACCCGACGAAGACGACCCCGCGCGGTTCGCTTCCGTGGCTGTCCTCGACGAAGGCGGCTACGAGATTGTTCGCCGCGACAGCACACGGCGCGAACACGAGGTCGACACCGACACCAGCATCGGCCGGATCGTCAAGGACCTCATCATCTGGGTGACCGGCCGCGACTTCCCGGGACGGCAACCCAGGCAGCCAACACCTTCTAGAACACGGCCTAGCAGCACTCATCCTCTGGCCCGCGCCCCTGGACAAGATTTTCTGTCAGACAGGTCCTCCACCTCCTCGTGGTTCACCCGCTTCGAACGGTGCCTGGCGGGCGGGGCACGCGGAGGACAACGACGGCTTGGCCTCCCGGTGCCGCCCCCTCTGGGGCTGGTGTCAGGCAGTTTGGTCCGGATCAGTTGGTCGCTGGTCCGGGTGTGCCGGTGACTCATGCGCAGGGGGCGCGGATCGAGCCGTTGCTCCCGGCCCGGACACCGAAGCGGGGCGGCCGTTGGCGAGACCATCGTGAGGTGATCGACGCGATCGCCCGGCCAGCTGGCGGGGCGTCCATGACCGGTGCGGGATGCGGGCCGGCGACGGCACTCGAGAGCGGGTCTTCACCGCGCCGGCGGCCCAGGCCGACGCGGGAGAAGGACCTCAACTGGGCCGTCTCGGTGGACTCCACGATCATGCGAGCTCACCAGCGCGCGGCGGGAGCTCGCGGAAAGGCGCCCGACCGGCCAAGCGGTTCATGAGGTCGGGGAGCGGCTGACGGGTGGTCGGCCCCTCAAGGCGGCGTGACCGCGGTGGTGGTGGTAGACGTGCAGCCATGGCGGAAACGCTTCGCGTCGTTCGGTCTCTGAGCGGTAGGGCCGATCTCGCTCGTGGGTGACCCCGGCCGTTGCCTCGGGGACGTTCGCTGCTCAGGGCAGCCAAGCACTCAGCCGAGTGATGACACTCGTGGAGATCGTGCGGAAAGATCCGCGGCCGGCTCGATGCCGCACCACCTTCAGGAGCGGGTCTCCACCCCCGGTGTTACGGCGACGCGGGCAGATAAGGCTGCCTCCAGCACAGGCCCCCGCTCGGCCGGCGTAGCGAACCACACGTCGCCCGGACGCTCGGGGCACCCCTTCCGGTGTGCCAGGCACCGGCGACAATGTCCTGGTACCGGGGGGCTGCACACCAGTCGGTCACCGGCCTCACGGCTGAGCAGGCCGACCGGCAGCGGGCGCCGCGCGAGGTCCGGCAGCAGGTTGACGTCGCCTTCGCGGTATTCGATGTCCAGCATCCGCGGCGTCAGGGACTCGGGCACTGTGCTGCGGTAGTTGCCGCCGGTGTTCATCAGGGTGGCCGGGTCGACGGTGACGCCGGCCCGTACGTCGGTCTCCCCCGGTGCCGCGCCGACCGTGCTCGGCGCGGCACCGGCAACCCTGCCCGCAGCCCCCTCACTGCCCGAGGACCCTGATGCCTTCGCCGTCCACGCGCCTAAACGCCCAGCGTCTTGCCGAGTAACTCCCTCCACTGCCGGCAGATACAAGAGGCAACGACGGCCGCGAATGCGCCGGTACCGCTTCCTCACGCACACAGCAGTCTTCGGCTCCAGCGCAGTTGCCGGTGCCCCCGTCGACCTCTCGACAGGGGCACCCGCGCGGATGCCGTCCTGCCCGGACCGCGCCGGAGGCCGTCAGTGTGTCCCCAGACGACCGCGATCACTCCCGCCTCACCCCTTGACGGACGGATGATTCCAGACGAACAATCTCGGACAGCTGTTT
This sequence comes from Streptomyces sp. NPDC028722, assembly GCF_040637655.1. NCBI lineage: Bacteria > Bacillati > Actinomycetota > Actinomycetes > Kitasatosporales > Streptomycetaceae > Streptomyces > Streptomyces sp. NPDC028722. The sequence continues at coordinate 6,205 of NZ_JBEZWU010000063.1, read as the reverse complement.
GACAACGTTGTCTTATCGAAAGGCGCCCAGCGTGCCCGATGCATCCATGAATGTCGATCGCCGCCGTTTCGTCCAGCTTCTCGGTGCCGCACTGGCGGCGACCGTCCCCGTCTCCCTCGGCAGCGGCACGGCGAGCGCCCATGGACGCCCGGGTACGGCGCCCGACACCATCGCGGAGACCTACTACCGCGTCCTGCTGAACCACACCCACTGGTCCGAGACGCAGTGGGACGCGACCCGCGGCTACTACACGGACAAGGACTTCGGCTTCGCCGTGGTGCTCGGCAACGCGGTCCTCCTCACGCACGGCACATACGACAGCGACCGCGCCGGGATCGACGAAAAGACGCTGAAGGCCCGGACGATCGCGACGATCCAGCACTTCGCCGCGTCCAACAGGCTGACCGGCGGCACCCAGTGGGGGCGGACCCTGTTCTTCGACACGACCTTCCAGCTGTACTTCGTGCTGGCCGCACGGCTGCTATGGGACGACCTCGACGGGGCCACCCGGAGCAAGGTCGACACGATCGCCCGCGAACAGGCCGCCTATACCACTAACTTGGGGACCGGCGACGACCCGAACTCCGGCAGCTGGACCCCGCACGGGCTCCTCGGCGGTCACGAGGGCGACACCAAGCTCGAGGAAATGGGCGTCTACGCGCAGTCCCTCGCTCCCGGGCTCGCCTGGGCACCGGACGACGCGCGGCACGCCGACTGGGACAAGGCCTTCGGCACCTGGTCCCGCAACGAGACCGGACTGCCCCAGGCCGACCTGGTCAACCCGGCACGTGTCGACGGCGTCCCCGTCTCCGACAACAAGGCCCGCAACCTCTACGACACCTTCATCGTCGAGAACCACGGATCGTTCGGCCCGCACTATCAGGAAGAACTGTTCCGCACGTCCGGCCGCAACGCCGCCCACTTCATCACCGCCGGCCGCCCGTTGCCCCAGGTCCTCACCAACCAGCCGAACGCGGACCAGCTGTGGCGCACCCTGCTCGGGGTGATGAGCGACGCCGGCGAGCCGCTGATGCCGATGGTCAACGACCGCGAGCACCTCTACGGCCGTGACGTCATCCCGCTCGCCTTCCTCGCCCAGGTGACCGGCGACCGCGCGGCAGCCTGGGCGGAAGTGGCGCTCGCCGACCGGCTGGAGGCCTACCAGCAGTACCCGCCGGAGTACCGTCTGGCTAAGTTCTCCGGCGAACCGAAGTACGAGCCCGAGGCCCGCGCGGAGGTGGCCATCAGCTACCTCCTGCATCTGTGGGCCGCGAGCCAGGGCCGTACTGTGCGCCCGCTGACCTCGGAGGAACTGTTCCAGCACGCCGCGGGCGTCACCGACTTCGGCACCGTTCCCGGTCTCGTGTCCCACCAGTCGACCGGCGCATGGGCGGGCGCCGTGACCAAGCCGGGATTCGTGAAGTTCGCCTGGCAACCGGCCCACGACAACTGGTTGTTCAAGGTCAGCGGCGCCAACCCCATGTTCCTGCCCAGTACCGCCGCTCAGGTGACCGGCCGCCAGGTGCGGACGTACAGCACTGTCCGTGACGGATTCGACGGCAGCGCCACCATGCTGCGCCTGAGCACCGGCCGCGCGGGCCTGACCACTCTGCCCTCGGGCGCCGTCGTCTACGCGACGACCGGCGTCGCGGCGAGGGAGGGGCACCTGGAGATCCACAATCTCACCATGCCGGGCATGGCGGGCCTCACGGGCTCACGCACCTACCGCTTCGCCGAGGGCAGCGCCACCGTCACCGCCCAGGACGCCCGACCGGCTGCGGCCACCCCGCGCGTCGACGAGGTCACCTTCGCGAAGACCGAGGTCAGACACCTGCGCATGATCGGCGTCCTGCCCGACCCGACGTACGGCTACTCCCTCTACGCCTTCGAGGCCCGCGACGGCTCGGACGGCACCGACCTCGCCCGGGGCGGGACGGCGACCGCCTCCTCGTACGACCCCGGCAAGGAGCCGGCGCTGGCGGTGGACGGCAACGCCACGAGCCGATGGGCGGTTTCGAAGGCGGACCGGCCCCGGACGGACAGCTGGATCGCCGTCGACCTCGGAGCGACACACATGGTGGACCGTGTCACCCTCCGCTGGGAGGCCGCCGCCGGGCGCGCCTACACCGTGCAGGGATCGACCGACGGCAAGCAGTGGAACGACGTCGTCTCCTGGCCCGAGCCCGACGTCTCCAGCAAGGGCGGCTGGCTCGACGTCGACGGACGGGCCGGCCTCGTCGTCCGGGGATCCAAGCAGCCGCTCGCGGTGTACGGCGACACGATCGTCCTGGCCGACGGCGCGGCAGCGCCCCTGCTGGTGGAAGGCTTTCCCGGCATATCCACCGACAAGCTCCGCGACCTCGCGCGCGGTGCCGCTCCGCAGGCCGAGGACGACAGCGTCCGCGCGGCTCTCACGGAGGAGCACCTCAGCCTGTTCAACCTGTCCGAACAGCAGGTGACGACGCGAGTCGACATCCCTCAATCCGGCGCGCACGTCATCCTGTTCGCGGGACGCCAGACCCTCACCGCGCAAGGCACCGCATACGAGGCCGATCTTGACGCCGCCACGGCCGAACTCCTGCCTCCGCGCATCGTGGTGAGCGCGACCTCCGGAGGAAAACTGCCCACCGGGCTCGAGGCGGAAGTGGTCGACGCCGCCACCGTGCGGCTCACCGGCCCGTACTGCCGCCTCCGGGTGACCGGCCAGGGACACAGCGAGGTGGCGGAGGTCCGCGCGGGCCGCACCACCACCGTCACGCTGCGGGGCGCCGAGACCTACCCGCTGGACGATCTCGCGCTGGGCCGGACGACCTTCCCGACCAACCCGCTCCCGCCGGGCATGTCGGACCCCTCGGCCGCCGTCGACGGTGACCCGCACACGGCCTGGACACCCGGTCCCGACGGCCGCATGGTCGTCGACCTCGGCGCCGAGCGCCCCGTCCGGGAGATTCGCACGGAATGGACCGGCGGTCGCGTTCCGGGCCAGAAAGCAGAATTCAGCAGCGACGGTCTGACCTACACGCAAGCCGGTCAACTCACCGGACACGGGAGGAGCCGTCGGATCTCCACTGACGCCACCGCCCGATACGTGGCACTGGCGACCGACGCGGGCAAGCGGGGCGACGCCCGACTGATCAGCATCTCCGTGCGCTGACCGAGGTTCCCGCACGCCAACCACATCTGGCAGCGGAACTCCCTGCGATCCAAGGGGAGTTCCGTCGTCAGATACTCAGGTGGCGCTGTGGACCCGCCACCGAAGCGAACGCCCTCTTCTTCCCACCACCGACTGGGTCTGCGCGGCCGTCCTCCAGGCGGTGGCGGCTCGCCCGCCAGACGGACCGGCCTCTCCGCCATCGCATCTCCCGCGCCAAAGCCGGTTGCGGATCTGGTCGGCCCGTTCCGGGACAGTGTGGCGATGCCCCGCCGCCCGAGCCAGACCCGGATGGCCTTCGAGCTGCTCACTTGACCGGTGACAGCAAGTGTTATGCCTGGACGGTGGGGCGAACGTTGATCTCGCCGATCTCGACGTCGCCGGGCTGCTCGATGGCGAAGGCCACCGCACGGGCAACTGCCGCCGGAGGGATGCCCACCGCGTCCATGTTCGTGCGTGTCTGCTCGCGGATGTGCGGGTCGGTCATGGAGTCGGCGAGATCGGTGCGGACGTATCCCGGCGAGATGGCTGTTGTGCGCACCACCCCGTCGGTGGACTCCGTGCGCAGACCCTCGTGGATGGTGCGCACCGCGTTCTTGGTCGCTGCGTAGACGGCCATTGAGGGAGACACGGTCAGGCCGGCCACGGAGACGATGCTCACGACGTGGCCCGCCCCTTGCTCGCGGAAGACGGGCAGTGCGGCGGCGATGCCGTTGAGCGTGCCGCGAAGGTTGACATCGATCATGGCCGACCAGCTCTCGGTGTCCAGGTCGGCCAGTGGGCTGATCGGGGCGATGCCGGCGTTGTTCACCAGTACGTCGAGACGGCCGTACTGGTCGATGGTGGTGGAGACCAGGCGCTGAAGGTCCTCGGCCTGGGTGACGTCGACGACGCACGTGGCGGCACGGCCCCCCTCCTCTCGGATGTCCTGCGCTATGGCGTCGATGCGCTCGCTGCGGCGCGCTGCGAGGACGACCGCGGCGCCGCGCTGGGCGAGCAGACGGGCCGTGGCCTCGCCGATGCCGCCACTGGCTCCGGTGATGGCGACGATCTTGTCGTGAACAGAGAGCACTACTGCCTCCGAGTAAAGTGGACACGTGTCCGCTGGATGGCTCACCCTACCGGACACGTGTCCGTTTGTGGTGGGCGGAACATCAGGAGAGGCCTATGAGTGCGCCAGCACGCCGTCCGGATGCGGCGCAGAACCGGACCCGCATCCTGGAGGCCGCCCGCGCGGCCCTTGCCGAGTCCCACCACGTCCACCTCAACGAGATCGCCAAGCGCGCCGGTGTAGGACAGGGAACGCTCTACCGGAACTTTCCCAACCGCGAAGCGCTCCTCGCCGAGGTCTACCGGCGCGATGTCGAAGAACTGGTGGCCGCCGCCTCCGCTCTGCTGGCGGAACACGAGCCCATGGAAGCCTTGCGTCACTGGCTCGACCGAGTGATCGACTACGCCGAGATCAAGCGCGGCGTCCTGGCAGCGCTTGAGGCGGCGGCGTGGCAGGACCTTGTCGCCCACAGCCACAACCCCATCGAAGGCGCCCTCGGTCACCTGCTGGACGCCGGGAAAGCGGCAGGTTCCATCCGCGCAGACGTGGACGCCCACGGGGTCCTCCTGCTCATCGCATACCTCGGCCGACTGGACCGGGATGAGTGGGAATCCAGGGCACGGCCTCTGATGAACGTCGTCCTCGACGGTCTTACCCGACAAGGCGCTGACCGGTGAGCGCAGGTTCCACAAGGCCAGCACCCGCGCCTCGTGCCCGGTGAAACAGCCCTGCCCCTCTCCGATCCGAGGGACCGGGGGCACTGCTGCATGCTTCACACGGCCGGCTCTATGTCGTCCGCCGCGAGGTCGTGCCACTCGGCGAGCAACTCGTGGTACTGCTGCGTCCGGTCCATGGTCACCGGCTGGCCCATCAGGCGGCGGATACGGTCGTTGACGTCGGCGGAGGAGGACGGACAGTGCCTCCGGGCGGTCGGCCAGCAGCGCGTCACGCAACCGAACGGAGACCCCGGTCTTGCGCCACTTCGGCCGCATCATCAGCTCGGAGAACGAGAAGACGGAGGGGTCCGCGGGCGGTTCGCTCACGCACTCGCTCCACCACTCGCGGCCCGGGGTGGCCGGCGCACCGTGTGCGAAGCCGACCGGCTCGCCTTCGTCGTAGGCCATCACACACGAGACCGGCACCATCGGCGCGGTCATCACACGGTGGCCGGCTGCCATCGCCCCGGACGCCTTCCATGAGGCGCGGCACCGCGAGATCCAACCGCGTGCAGGTGCACTACTCATGGGCGCCGCTCGCAGCAACGCCCGGCCCCGCTGCTGCTCGGCTCGACTCTCGTGCGAAGGCTCTCGTCGTTCCGGGTGCTCGACGTGGATGAGCTGCTCGCCACGCTGGAGGGTGACGGTGAACGTTGACCAGACCGTGGCGGTCGACGTCACGACGATGCGGGAGGCGTACACGGAGGTGCTGTCCGGATACTTGGCCGAGCCCTGCGAGGACCTCGACACGAAGTGCCGGCGGCTGACCGACCACGCCGGCCTGCTGTTCTCAGAATTGGTGCGCCTCGCGCCCCGGATGCGAGGCACCTACCGGGACACCGCGGTGCATCTGGTGGCCACGGCGAACCGGACCCTCGCCGATGCCCGGGAGCCGGCGTGGCGACGGCCACCTGGTACGTGTATGACGTCGCGGCGCTCGTCCAGGCGATGCTGACGCTGTACGAGCGCCCCGGGCCGCTCGGTGAGCCCGTGGACGACGACGCGATCGAGCGGGCCGCCCGCGCGAGGATCTGCGTGGCGTGTGACCAGCCGATACAGATCGGCGAAGGATTCGAGGACATACGGCTCCCGACCCGGTCGGCCGCCTGCATACCCGGCTACCGGCACACCGACAGCTGCCCCGCTGTCGCTGCTCAGTGACGCGGCGGGTTGCAGCTGGTCCCCTAAGACGCCCGGCCGCTGGATCGCATCCGGCGGGCGGGGTGCGGCCCCGCTTCGTCTGATCCCCGCCCCGTGGGGGATGAGGCGGGGCCGCTGCTTCCTGAT
>NZ_JBEZWU010000062.1:0-13107 GCF_040637655.1 Streptomyces sp. NPDC028722 | reverse complement strand
TCGCCGTGCCGACGCCGGCCGCCACCTTGAGGCCGCGATGGCGCCTCCGGCGCGACCCGCTGGAACAGTTCCCACAGCTCGTCCGGCACCAGCCGCTCAATGATCCCCACCACAGCCGACAGCCTACTCAGCCAAATGAGATGACCTCTTAGGCGGCGCGGCCCACGGCGGCGCCCCGACCGAACGGCACGACCATCCGTGACCGAAACAGCGGCCGAGCGAGCCGACAGCGACGAGCAGGCCCTGACAGCCCGACAGCCGGGACAACGGCACACCCTCGGCGAGCAGCCGCCAGTACTCCTCCGGTGTGCCGAGCTCGCCGGGCAGCCGGCCCCCCGCGCCGACACGGAGGACCCGGGAGTGTCCGGTGCGCTACGGCACACCCCTCGCGTCGGCGTGGAAGACGCCGGTCCACGGCGGATTCTTTACTCCTGGCTGCGACTCGCTCATTTTTGAAAACGGCGAGTAGAGTTACGCCGACCGGTGATCTAATTCTCGAAGCTACCTCGGTAGTCAGATGGGGAAACACCCACATACTTTCGAAAAGCGCGACTGAAATGAGCTGCGGTGGCGTATCCACACATTTGGCCGATACGCCCCACAGGATGCTTGCGCGTCCGAAGCCAGTGTTTCGCCGCTTCCATCCTCTGTTGCGTCAGGTATTGGTGTGGCGTCATTCCTGTTGTCTGCTTGAATAGGCGTAAGAAGTGATACCGACTAAGTGACACCTGAAGCGCGAGATCTTCTAGCGTTATACGGGCCGCTAGATGTGCGTGTATATACTCGTGGATCGTCTTCAACTGAGTCACGGTGAGAGGACCTCGAGGCACCGAGACTTTGGGTGCCAGAATGTGCGCGATCAGGTACTGGGCCGCGCACTCTGCATACAGTTCACACGCGCCTGCTTCGCGCGCTTGTACTAGTGCAACAGCGCTTGACGTAATCACCGGATCTGGGTATGCAACGCGAGTAAGGTCGTGCAAATCCGGCCCACTTCCTCGACAATTTTCGTCGAGATGGCGACGAAATGCGGCGAGTGGCAGTGTGATGTTGATGTGTTCGATTGGGCCAACTTGGATAGGTTCCAAGCGTAGATAGACGGAGCGCTGCGGAGGTATCAGGCAGACATCTCCAGCTTTACAAGTCAAGCCCTTCGAGAGTCCTTCGCTATTGTGACACAAGACTCTATAAGCGCCTTGCAAATGGGCGACAATGTGGAAATCTTCACCGGTCTTGTGTTCGACGGCACGCATCGTTGCGGCAATCTTACGTTCCACCTCCAGTGCGTCCCAGGGTGACGTGACGTGAAGCGACTCGAGGTCAGACAATTGTTATCCTGCTTATTGGTAGTTCGTCCTGAATATCAAGATGTAGAGCATCACGATGTGCCGCTTGTCCGGCCATCTTGGCCCCAGACTCGAAACGGCCCACGTGATCGTCATGCCGCTAGGCGGCCGTCATGCTGCGGCGTCCTTGCGATGGCGCATTGAGCGCGTCGGGCATCGGCTAGTCGCTCCGGCCCCAGGCGGCTTTCTGGCCAGTGCGTCTATATATCGGCTCTGTTCGCCAATATGCTGGCGGTGCAGATGTGGAAGCGGAGCGCTTGAGATCCGTTATGCATACCTCGTCCGTTGTCGGCCTGCGACCTTCTCAGCGCAGGACTCACGCCAGGAACAAAGCACGTCTTGTCCCGCATTGCGGATTGGGGATCCCCGACGACTGCCGTGAGAGGGGTGATGGGGCCCCACGCTCGACCTCTCGACCTGCCTAGCCCCAATGCCCCGCCTGCCTTCCCGCTGCGCACCGTGCTCAAAGCAAGCTGTCGCGGATTGTTAACTCAGTTTTCCGCAGCCGATCCGGGTAGGGCGATGCCCTGCGGGAAGCCGGCTGGCTTGGGTAGACTGAGGGTATTTCGCAGTAGGGTGTAGCCGAACCCCGCCCAGACATTGGCGTCGTAGATATCGCAGGCCCGGCCGCTGTTGAAGATTGCGTCGGACAGTAACTAGGTTAGCTCGAAGCTCAAGCCGGCCAGCGCGCAAGGGCCAGTCGGCCGAGGTCACCAAACACGCAGCTGATCAGCGGCAGGAATATCCCGAGCGGGACGAACGTGATGACGCTGGTTATAGCGGTCGCATCCGTGGTGGGGATCGGCACGACGTTGCTCCGGTTCCACAAGTGGATCTGGTTGGCGTACTTCCCCAAGGCCGCGGTGATAGGGAAGAAGGTGATCGACAGTACCGCCGCTGCATAGACAGCTCTGGTGATCCGTAGGGTCGGCTTCCGCTCGGTCCAGCCCGGCCGAGACCGACGTGTGTGCGCAACAGTCACTGCAACAAAGACGGGCACTGCAGGACGCACTATCAAAAAGCTCACACTCAAGTAAGGCCTCCCAGGCGTTCGGGTGTTGATCGGAACGAGCGGCGCGCCCTGGCCGTCGGCGGGTCGCGCTGCGGTGTCCTGGGGCGTCTGGGCGGAGGCGACCGGTACGCCTCCGGCGGCCAGCAACCCTGTTGATATCGCCGCCGTCAGGCGGATCCATGCCATCAGCCAAACACCTCTCGTACAGCTGGGATTCATGCGCTGTCCGACAGAATCTGCTGCGGCGATGAGCATGTCACTGGCCTCTGGTGTCACAACTGCGACATGTCTCAACGGCGCCACAGGGGGGGTGGTCCCCGTAAGGTGTCAGCTCGGCATACCGCCGTGGAGCGGGCGCCCAGGCCGCCGCGCCGCGGACGCCGAGGCGCACCAACTCCGCCATCGATCGCCGCCGCGCTCCGGTCGCGCTGCCCGGCCGCCGCGCGCCGTGGGCGGGTCGGTCGCCGTTGGCGCTCCGATGCCCCGCCCGCCGGGCCGCTGCGGTCCTGTCGGCGGCCGTCATGGTCACCAACAGCACCGTCATCACGGCGATCGTGCTACTCCTTCTGGGTGCAAAAGTCCGGTCTGGGCCGCTGTCACCCGCCGTCGGCCCGGAGGCCAGCAGGCAGCAGGCAGACGATCTCCTCAGCCAGCCGCCCACGGCCAGCACGAGCACACCGAGAACCGAACACCAGCCCTTTGACCTGGCCCTGCCCCCGCGCCCGGTCGCCCTCGCGCCGCGCGCCCGCGCCCGCCTGGCCTCGTGCCCGCGCTTGGCCGTCCTCGCGTCTGCCTGGTCTCTCCTCTAGGCAGCGGTCCGATGACCGCCGTGCCCCTACGCAAGTTCTGTGATTCCAGCTCTGGCAGCTGGGGTAGCCTGTCGGCCGTGTTCGTTGCGTTCCCGCCGCGCCGCCTGCGGCGGGGCGCCACGCATGCGGATGGCCACACCGAACACCGTGCGCTGCCATCGGTGACGCGATCGCGGTGACGTTGCGATGAAGCGACCGTTCCGCGCCTGATCGAACTCACCCGGCACCTGCGGGCGGGGCAGCTGAGCGCGGCGGCTGTGCGTGCCGGTGGTTCGCCGGGACGGCAGCCGGGACTGGTCGGGGAAGGACCCTCCTGGACCGCGCCGTCACAAGGGCGTTCACCCGCCCGATCCCCGAGTTCGCCGGCACGCGAATGCGTTACATGGTCAAGCAGCTGAAGGACACCCGCCCGGTCGCCGACCTTCTGGGCGTGTCTCAGGGGACCGTCGAGCGCTACGCCAACGCAGATCCGCCGGCCCGCCCGGACCTCGCCCGGTGCCTAGCCGATGCCGTACGCGCTCGCTGGCAGCCGCGCGTTCGCGCGCAGGCGCGCCGTCAGGCGGCCACCAGCACCGGTCTGGTGGCCGAGGTCCGTGCCCGGTTCGGGTTCATTGCCGCGCCCGGTACCACCCAGGGCTCCGTCGTTCTCGCGATCGGTGAGGAATGATCACGTGAGTCCGAGGGCGGCCGGCGGCCGGGCCATGTCTCGCTTGTGATGACGCAGGCCCTCGGCGATGTTGTCCCACCCGGTCAGGGGGAGCGCGCCGATGGCCAGGTTCCGCAGTGAGACCATGCCCGCGGCGCACCGGCCGTGCGTACTTGCGAGGCGTCCTCTCCGAACGTCACGTCCCTGACATGGTGCTCACGATTCTCGATAGCCCAGTGCCCGCGAACGCGTTCCGCAAGGTCACCGGACTCGACGAGACCGAGGCCGACTCTTGAAGACTGGGGGGTGCTGGCCTGGGCTTTCATCGGTCTGCCGGGCAGGAGAGGTGTGTCGCTTCCGGGACGGTCGTTCCGACACAGTCACCCTGAGTTCGTGAGCAACCACCCTCTCATCGTCGTGGAGGCCCCGGACGCACGGGGGTTGCGGGCCGTGCGCGTGCGAGGAGAGACCATCGGACGGGTCTGGTCGGCGCGCGGGCTGAGACGCCTTCTCCGGCGGGCGGGCCTGCCTCCGGACGACCTTGATGTCGACGGCCCCGGTCGGGTCCACTGGGAGGCGGGCAAGTCCTCCTGGCCCGACTGTCCATGGCGAAGATGGGCCGCCGGCGCCTTGATGGCGCTGGGCCTCCTGGTCTCGGCCGCGGTCCTCTTTCATGTGGGTACTACGGACGCGTTCAACGCCCTGGCGTACGGCGGTCGTGTCGTGGGCGTCGCCTTCATTGCCGCGGCGCTGGCTGAAGCGGTCGCAGCGCTGGCTGTGTGCGACTACTGGGGCAAGAGGGCCATCCGATACTCGGGCCCGGTCGTCCTGGCGGGCGTCGGCACCGTGCTGGTCACGGATCTGATGTTCCTGATCACACAGATCCAGGGCCGGGATTACACCCCGTTCCTCTGGCTGTGGATCGGCCTGGTGCTTTGGGTGGCCTGGGCGCTGTGGGCTCTGACACGGCAGAAGGTGTGGCAGGCGATCCAGCATCCCAGGGGCATCGCACTGAGCGTTGTGGCGTCCGGAGTCATTGGGCTGGTGAGCCTGACCTATTCACAGATGTACATCCCATACTCCACTCCCGTGAAAATCCCGTTCAGCATCTCGTTCGGCGAATCCACTCTGAGTGCGGACGGTACCGCGCTTCACGTTCCGGCACATGTGGAGTTCCGCAACACCGGTTCGGTGAGGGTCTATGTCGTCGGCACCATGTGGACGGTCCTAGGGTGGCCGACTCAATACTCGGAAAAAGGTATCGGGGAGAGCGACTGGAAGTGGGAGACGTTGCATTACGACCGAACATTCAGGCACGTAAAGTATGCGTCCTCGCGCATGTTGGGCACCGGGAAGTTCGCCGAACCGGGCAGTCGCCTTGACCCGGGGATGGACTTCTCGAACGACTTCGTCATCGATGTGCCGCTGCGATCCGGGCTCGGTCGCGTCGAGATCGACGCGACCGCCTCCTTCGTCCGAGCCGACCGAGGCAAACTGGGAAACAGCTATGCGAGTTCGCGCGAAGTCTCCTGGGACTCGGAAACCGGCAGGCATCTCCGGGATGCCCCGGACTGGCTCACACAGAAAGGAGACGACTTCTATCGCTTCCATTCCAAGATTTACCACAGCAGCGAGATGCTGAACCTGACGCACTCCACGGACTATGCCACGGGCTGGTGGGTGTTTCCGAAAGGGGGAATCGACGTAGCCAAGGGAGACACCAATCCCTGGCTGGACGTTTCCATTTCCCGAGACCCGGAAGGCAAGGAAACGCTGAGCGATTCAGAGCAGGAACCCTACGGAATGACCACAGAAAAACAATCGACTGAACGCACAGTCGATCAGCTCCTTCGGGCCGCGAAGAAGTAGCGCTCCGCGGCCCGGGGCTCCGTCGTTCTCGCGATCGGTGAGGAATGATCACGTGAGTCCGAGGGTGGCCGGCGGCTGAGTCGTGTCCCGCCCGTGATGACGCAGGCCCTCGGCGATCTTGTCCGGTGCGTACTTGCGAGGCGTCCTCTCTCCGGCGGTCAGCCTTCCGTAGGGGTGCGGTTGTTGATGTGGCGGATGGTGTCTGCGGCTGTGCTGCCGAGAGCAGGGTGGTCGCGGTAGGCGGCGAGCAGGGGGAGGGAGGAGTGGTTGCGTATGCGGGCGAGCAGGCGCATCACGGTTGCGGTGCGGTCGTCTGGCCGAGGGTGCGGGAAGAGTGAGGTCAACTGGTCGGGGGCGTGCAGGCCGTGGTGCAGAACGGTGCGGGCCTGGGCGGGGAAGGCGTCGATGATGCGACCGAGCGCGCTGGTGCGGATGTCCTGGGCGAACATGGCGGCGTGCTGGAACTGATGTAGGGGATCGACTGCGGCGTTCAGGAAAGGCCCGGTCAGCTGCTCCCACAGGGGAGCGCAGCGCTCGTCTTGTTCGTGTGGGCCGAGGCCGGGGCAGTTCAGCCAGAACAGGATGTGGCCGTAGCAGCGCCAGGCGTCGGCGTCGGTGCCCTGGTGGCCGTCCAAGAGCGGGGGAGGAGCGGGCAGGTGCGCGGCGCAGCCTTCGATGCCGAGCAGGTGGCAGTTCACGGCATCTTGCCAGAAGGGGGAAGGCACTCTCAGATGGGAGGCCCAGTGCTGCAGGGCGGGTAGCGCATCCGGGTGCTTGTCGCGGATCAGTTCCTTGAGGAAGACGTCTGTGAACAGGGTGGCGTCCCCCTCGCGCACGGCGAAGACCAGTAGCGCGCGGCGGGTGTCTGGGTCCAGGGCATCGATCGCTTCGACGTACGGTGCGGCGATGACTTCTTCGAACTGGCTCTCCAGGATCCTTTGCGCTCGGGTATGCGCGTCGGGCTGGTTCAGATCGGTGAGGAGTGAAGTGATCTCCTCGGTGATCTCGTCGACGGCGTAAGGCGAGGTGATCTGGCCGTAGCGGTGCAGTGCCTCGACGAGCATGGTGGAGACGAACACGTCGTCGGGGTGCAGGCTGTGCAGCAGCTCGATGATCTGGGCTGTGGTGGCTTCGTCCGCGGTGGTGCGGATGCTGGTGAGTAGATCGAGGCCGGCGAACCGCAGCTGGTTGGCGCCGGTGTCCCAGGCTCGGGTGAACAGTGCCGGCGCCAGCGCGGCGGATGTGGGGTCATCCGTCCTCTGCAGGACGTAGCACAGCAGGACGGTCAGTCCGACGTCGGTGTCGTCCAGGGAAGTGATCCATCGCTGTAGTACAGGCGTCCCCACGGGCTGGTGATGGCTTGCCTGCCCTAGATCCGCCCAGGCCAGACGAGCTGCATCCGTGATCACCGCAGCAGGAAGACGAATCTCCCCAGTGGATGGCGTCGGTCCGTTCAAGGCAGCGGCGATCAGGCGCGGTACCGCGTGCCGAGGGTGCCTCGCAGCACGCACGGCTCCGCGCAGGAACGCCTGGTCGGTCTCCCTCAGAAGCCGAGCCAGCGGCTCCAGCAGGCGCCCGTCGCGGATGGTGGTGCCGATAGCGCGGAACACTGCCTGCTCGTAACCGCTCCAGGATTGCGCCGGTCTCACGGTGTAGGTGCTGTCGGTGCACACGACCTGGCTGGTGGCCGCCGCCTCGGCAGCGGCCTGAAGGCATTGCCGGGCCTCGGCCAGCACCGCCTCGTCGGCCAACGGCCCCAAGCGCCCGCGGAACGCCTCAGTGAGCACCTCGATCTCGGACAGCTTGCGCAGCAGACCACGTACCGCTTCCAAATCGCTCTGCAACGCCACCGCCCAGGCAGACAGCTCACGACGGTGCGGCCGGCCCAGTTCACCGGCCAGCTCCGGCACGCCCGCGCAGCGCCACATCAAGGCTTCGGCGGCCAACAGCTGGGCGTACCACTCGTGCCGGAACTCCACCCGCTGGTGGCGCACCCGCACCACAGACGCTTCCAACGCCTCGTCCACCGTGCTCACGGCCACTTTCTGCGCGGCCAGCAACTGCGCTGCGCTGCGTCGCGCTTCGGCGAGCGGCAGCCACCCGGCCAGCCGCTCATCCATCAGCAGCGCCCAGCGGTGCAGCACCTGCCGCGTGACCGTCGGCTGGGAGAGGTGCTGCAGCTGCTCGCCGAGATGGGCCTCCAGCAGGGCGGCCCGACCCGCTCCGTGAGGCAGACGTTGGGCGAGCTGCGCGGCCAAGGACAACTCGAAGGCAGTATCGAATGCCGCGCAGTCCGCCTCGTCGGGCCCGTGCGCTGCTTGGTCGGCCCTGTGGGAGCGCAGTAGTGCCGTGTGCTGCTGCGGGTTGGGATCGGCTGTTCTCAACCGGGCACCACTCAGCGCCGCGGGCACGTGCACGAACTCCTGGCTGCTGATCACCACTGTCGCCCCGACACGGAGGCACCACGAACTGACCTGCTGTATCAGCCGCTCCTGTAGCTGGGAGGGGCACTCGTTGACCGCGTCCACGAGCAGCACGATCGGTAGCTGCCGTTGCCGGGCGGCCTGCACCAGGACCTGCGCCTCATGTGGGCTGAAGGGGGACACACATTCATCAAGGCTGCTTCCCAGCTGCCCCTCATAGACGCTCGCCCGTAGCAGGATCGCCAGCCAGCCCGCCTGCAGCAGTCCGAGAGCCGTGTGCGTCAGGGTGTGGCTCTTGCCCGTCCCCGAAGGGCCGACGACCTGGACGTGACGCCCGGGCCGCAGCCATGCCGCCAGCTCCGCCGACGACACCCGCTCTGCACCGTCCTGGTCCGCCAAAGTCAGCGGAACCAGCTCGTGCAGGTCCCCCCTCAGATATACGTCTAGGTAGGCCGAATAATCCTTCAGCTCCTGACGGCCAGCCGCACGAGCGCTGTCGGCCTCCTCCTGTGCAGGCAGAGGTCGGCAGAACACTCGCATCGTGTGCTCGCCGAAGAACCGCCGCACCAGACCCGGCAGTGTGAAGAGCATGTCGGACAGCTGCTGCCGCCCCCACAGATCGATCACCAGATCCTGGTACTGTCCGCGCAGTCGTGCCAGCTCCAGATCGACCTTGGTGTCACGGACATCCGCCGTGGTCACGATCACTAGACGTCGGGCTCCGAAGGGCCGGCTCCCGTTGGCGTAAGTGAGCACCGCCTTGCGCAGATCGGAGGCGGCGAACCTCTCGTACTTCTTCGCTTGATACACCGTGGCAGGGCCTGAGGCGAAGGACGCGACGACGTCGACCCCGTCCTGCGCCTGACCATTACGCCCGAATGGGCGGGCCTCCACGGCGTGGTCGACCTGGACCGCCAGCGCTACCACAAGATGCTCCAGGGCCTCCCAGGACAACTCCTGTGTGTGAAGCAGCAAAGGCGCCGTAGCCGTCAACGGCGACGGCACCGGCAGCACCGGCCCCGCCGACCCATCATCGGCCCGGAAAAGGACGTCACTGCTGTCATCGCTGGCCATCGCGAACTCCGCCCCCTGTTCAAGCACATGCAATCTGGTGGCTAACTGTCTCCTGGGTCCAACCGGCCGATCCATAGTGCTGGGTGACCCCTTAAAAGAGGGCCACGACGTACGTAGTCGCCGTCGCCGTCGGCTACAGCATCCTGCGCCGCACCCTGTGCCGTGGCTGCGTAGGTTTCAGGCGAGGGCACATGTCGGTGGATTTTGCGTAACTCGTCAGCCGATCAGGGCCACAGGCAGTGGTCTGCTCGCCGAGCATCCGGCGAGGTCGTCGCGCGTTACGCCTCGGCCTGGTGGCAAGAAGACTGCTGATCGGGCATTTACGACAAGTAGGCTGCCTCCCAGGTGACCAGCAGGCTGCTTCGGCCAGGCCCTTCTGCCAGCGTATTCGGCTCTACCGGTGACAACTATCGAGCCCCGGCACGTCACCGTAAATGAGGGGTGATCTTCTGAATGCCATGGCTAGGGTTCGAGGATGGCGACCAGTAGGAAGCGGAAGAAGAACCCGCGAAGGCGCCCCGGCGCCATGGAGGCGGGGAACCTCAGGCACGACACGTAACATCCCCCAAGCGCCGACTGAGCCCGTCATTCAAACTGCTGGGCGAGATCGCTACAGCGGCGGAGCAGGCCGTCCGGACGACGCCAAACCCCGGTGATCAGCTTGTCCGTTTCGACATAGAAATCTTGATGCGCGGCGCGAACAGCGTGAAGGCGGTCCGGGTTCTGCTGGAGCAGGGGCACTGGGAGCATGCAGTGGGCGTGACCCGCCAACTGTTCGAGCTGCTGGTGAACATGGAGTACCTGGGCGCGATGCAGGACCGGCAGCAGGGAACTTTGCTCTTTGTACGGTTCGGAATGCTCCAGATGCTGCTCGCTCAGCAGCGCAGAGGAGTGTACGAGGAGGAAAAGGGGCACCTGGTCGACGCCGAACTGGCCGCGATGGTGGAGGACCACCTGGCGAACGCCTTTACGGACTTCCGGGCGAACACCAGGAATGGCTCTGTGAGGTGGGTATCGAGCTGGTGCCGGAAGAACACCTCCGAGTTGGCGGATGCATCTGCCGATCCAATGCGGCCCTACCAGTACAACATCCTGTACCGCGTGTGGTCGGAGCAGGCTCACGCCACGCCTGGCGCCTTGATGGCCGACCTGTTCCGTGAGGCCGACGAGGGATGGGAGGCGGTGGAGCTGACCCTGCAAGCACTCCGCGGGCTCGCGTACGCTCACGCGGCGCCGGTGCCGGTACGGCTCGCGGACGGCACCGAGGCAGTGCACCTGGGGCTGGTGCACCGGGACCTCAAGCCGCAGAACCTGCTGCTGACCGGGACACCGGACGCCATCACTCTGAAGATCGCGGACCTCGGCCTGGCCAAAGCGTTCGATAGCGCCGGTCTGTCCGGTCACACCCTGACCGGTGCGATGGGCGGCAGCCTCGCCTTCATGCCACGCGGTCAGGTGATCGACTTCAAGTACGCCCAGCCCGAGGTGGACCTGTGGGCGGTGATGGCCTGTCTGTACTGGATGCTCACTGGCCGCGCACCCCGCGACTTCCCACCGGGCGCCGACCCTGTGGCCGTCGTGCTGCGTGAGCCGCCCGTCCCGATCCGCGACCGCCGTCCCACGCTGCCTCCCCGGCTCGCCGAATTGATCGACGCCACGCTCGTCGACCAGCCCGGCATCACGCCCACCACGGCCGACGACCTCGCCAGCGCGCTGCTGGAGGCGCGCTGAGCGACCCCGCGCCTCAACAGGGGTCCTTCGCGCTCGGCGACTACCGGCACGGCCGCAGTGACATCGACGTCACGGTCGTCGTAGAGGGCCCTCCTCCGCCCGCGGCCCTGCGGGAACTGGCCGACGCCCTCGACCATCGCCGGCTGCCGTGCCCACGTGCCCGGCGGCGGGGCTGGATCTGGTCATCTACGCGGTGGACTTCGCCCGTGCTCCGTCCGGAGAGGCCGGCTACCTGCTGGATCTCAAAACAGGCGCCCAGCTGCCGGGCCGGGCCGCCTTCGACACGGCCGGGGCACCGTCGTTCTGGTGAGCCGATCAGCTGACACCGCAAAGGTGTGATCATGTTTGTGCACTACAACCGGGGGAGCCTTTGACGGCGGTTTCAGCAGACCGTCAGCGCACGGCCTCCGCGGCAGTACGCACCAGAGCCAAGACAAGAGAAGGAGAAGCGGGATGTTGGACGCCGACCACCTGCCCGGCCCCTTGGGAGACCTCGCCCGGCAGGTACATGCCCGCAGCGGAATCGACGCGCTCGATGCCTTCGCCGCGGCAGTGTGCTGGTGGTCGACGGCCGTCGCTCCCACGGTGCAAATGGATAGGCCTGTACTGGTGTGGGGAGTTTTCCTGTGCGATGAAGACCAGCAGGCCCCCTCCCTGGCCAGGACGCTGCGGCAGGTCGGGCTCGAGGACGAAGCTTGGGGCCCGCCGCGCACAGTGTCGTCCACGGGCGAAAAGGAGGTATTTAAGGCCGTCGACGCTCTTTTGAAGACGGTAGATTCTGAGAACGAGCGGTCCCTGCTGCTGACCGGCGATCCGTTGCATCAGCCTTTCTCAGGGCGCCGGATCAGTCTGGACGACTACGACTTTCTGCGGATGGCCTGGGATGGCGAGGAGTACCGGCCCTACGAGTGGCAGCAGTCCACGTCCATGGCGCCGCCTCCCTTGGGAGTGCTCTGGGAGACTTCACGGCAGGCATGGCAGCACTCGACCCGTCGCGTAGACACAGCCACCGTGTCCCGGCTCATGATTTTCCGGCGACGGCCCACTGCCGCAATCGCGGAGTCCGCCGATGTGGGTGGCGCCAGCGCGGCGCTGGCTGACCTTGCACAAGCGCGAGTGTGGGCCGTCGATCAGCGTCCCCGGGTGTCCCTGGACGCCATGGCCGCGAAGATGCTTTCCGTCGTTCGCGGCTGCGAGATGGCCTTCGACAACCTGGGCCCTGCCAACGCACTCGTCCGTGTCCATGCCCACATCCATCGCATCGCCGCCGTCCTGGCGTTGGCCGAGCGCAGTTCCGTGATCCGACGCCAGCACCTCCAGGTGGCGTGGACTCTGGCGCAGCGCTCCTGTCTGGATCTCCAGACGCTGCTCGGGCCACCTGGGGCCGAAATCGGGAAGGTGATCGAGAACGTCAATGGGCAACTGCACACTGTCGTCCGCCAGCCTCGCGAGAATATCGCCAGTCCGCTCCGCGGCGCTGGGCCCGCACTGAGCCCTGCAAGCACCGGGGGCACCACGGTGGAGCAACCGCCGGGCACAACCGAGGCCGAGGCCGCCCCTGTTCAGCGCCGGTCGCGGCTCGTGGACAGCCAGGTGCGCGACGGTGTCATCGTGAAGACCGTCAAGCAGTGGTACAGCAACCGCTGCCAGATGTGCGGAACCGTGCTGCGCGTTCCCGGGTCAATCGGGGCCTACAGTGAAGGCGCGCACATCCAGGCCGTTGGGCATCCCCATAACGGTCCGGACCGGATTGAGAACCTGCTGTGCCTGTGCCCGAACTGCCACATATTGTTCGACAACGGGGCCTTGTACCTTACCGACGACCTGCACGTCATCGACTCCTTCACGAACCGCTCCCGATTCCAATTGACCGTCGACTCCCGGCACGACATCAACATCGCTCACGTCCGCCATCACCGCGAGTACTGGACCACCGGCAACTGACGGAAGGGCAGTAAGAGGTCGTTTTATCCTGGTGTTTCATCCCGGAATCTACTGTTTAGCCTGTGGTGCCGGGTCGCGCCAGGAGATGACGTTCTCGCCGGTGAGGCGGCGGGCCATGAGGTCGGTCATGGCGATGTGAATCATGGCTTCGGAGCGGGCGGACAGGGTCTCGTAGTCACGGGCGAGACGTCGGTGGAGCATCAGCCAGCCGTAGGTCCGCTCGACCGCCCACCGCTTCGGGATCGGGGTGAAT
>NZ_JBEZWU010000061.1:0-14738 GCF_040637655.1 Streptomyces sp. NPDC028722 | reverse complement strand
CCGCTACGAGAAGACCGCCACCATCTACCTGGCTGGACTGCACGTCGCGGGCATCTTCCTCTGGTCCGCTCGGTGATCCAAACGAAACGGCCTAGCCGTACCGGCGCCGCAGGGCCCCACTGGAGCACCTTTTCGCCGAGCACCGGCTCACCGCGCCGTGGACGCCGGCGTACGCGGCGGGGAACGCCATCTGCGGCAGGGGGGCTGTTCATCTCGCGCTCGACGTGCCAGCGGTCCATTCTCGGAGCTGTCGGGCGACGCGGGCAACCCCCAGCGTCCCGTCAGCGATGTCGCGCACCAGCACGACGGCGGCCTTGGGCGGGTAGTCGAGGCGGCAGTCGTTGAGGGCGAGGTACGCCTCGGTCGCATGCCAGGCGAAGGGTTCGTTGGAGTGCTCCAGACAAGGCAGCTTGACCAAGGTCTGCAGCAGCGCCGCAGCCTTCAGATGCACCGAACCGTAGACGTCACGCTCCATGGCCCGAGCATTGGTCCGGGCCACCGCGGCATACAGCGGGCCCAGGTCGTCGACCTGCCGATCACCGGGCAGGAGTTCCGCGGCGTGCAGCAGACAGAGCGTGAAGGTGGAACTGCGGAAGCCGCTCGGTGACCGCCTTCTCCTGGACGCCTTCACCGGCCGACCGGTGCCATACGGTGACCCTAACGGGACGTCACCGAGTCGGTCATAACGAGTTGGTGCGTGATAGCGGGTGCCGTGTTTGGCCTGGTCGTGGCCTGTTTTCAGGCGTTAGCCTCGCTGTTTCGGTTGGGGTGCTGAGGCGTCGTTGAGGGGTAGCTGCCGGTTGGCCGACGCGACTTCGGTGTTCGGACATGGTGGAGACCCGGCGCAGTGGTCGGGGTCTCCAGGGTCCTTCGGGTCGTGGGCGGTCAGCGTTTTGCCGGTCAGCCGGCGGGACGGGGCAGTGCGGCAAGGCGGTGGAAAGCAGTGGCCAGTTCGTTTCTCCAGGGCCAGGTCTCCGATATCCGCAAGCGCAGTCGTCGGCCGGCGCGGGTGAGACGGGCGGCGACGTGCAACAGCCGGTAGCGGAGCTTCTTCGGTTCGGCGGTGGCCAGTTCGCCGTCCAGCAGCAGGACGCGTGCGTGTCCAGGCCAGCAAATCGATCGCTGTGAGGCTGAGTTCGAGCCAGAGGGCATCGACGTTGATGTTGCGGGAGGGGAAGCGGCCGAAGCCGGTGGTCTTGCCGTACCGGATGTGGTCCTCGACGACTGCGTGCCCGCGGTGGCGGACCTCCAGGAACTGGGCGGATCCGCCCCGGAGACGGGGTGTCGGTGAGAAACACCTGATGCCGCAGGCCCTCGTCCTGGTCGAACAGGGACAGCAGGACGCCATCCTTGTGGGCTTGCGGTGTCCCGCGGGCCCGCGCTGCTTTCACGTGACGGCACGGTCTGCGCTCACGCACGTCGGTGCGCAGGGCTCGGCGCGTGGCGCGGCCGGTCTCTTTAACGCACTCCGCCTCATCGCGTCCGCAGCGACACGCTGCTAGACGGGGTGAGCAGGCGTCAGTAAATCACCTTAATGGCCCAATAGTATGTCAATCTGCTTATTGGCGTGGGGATTTGCTGTCTCGCCAGCCGCTCGAGAACGCGGCGTCCGGGTGTTGTGGGCACCTCGTTCGGCCCCCTGAACCGGCCTCCCCGATTTGCCCGATATGACAGCTATGGGGGTCGTCGGTACGTTCAATCTTGTCGGCTGCCGAGCCGGCCATCTGAGACCAGGAGAACCCACATGAAGATCTCCCGTTCCGCCCTTGTCACCGCCGCCGTCGCGGCCGGGGCGGCCCTGACCGCCACCGGCATCACCTACGCCTCGGCCACCCCCGTACCGGCTGCGGCCCAGATCGCCCCCGCCACAGTTGTCTCGGCGCCCTTCGGCGGCTCAGGCAAGGGCGACGAGGGCAAGGGCAACGAGGACAAGGGGAACGAGGGCCGCGACAAGGAGGGCCGCGACAAGGGGGGTCGCGACAACGAGGACCACGACTTCGAGGAGGGGCGTATCCACATCAACGAGCGGTCGTACTCCACCCGCCCGGGCGACTGCATCACCGTGGTCAGCGGCCTGGGTGCCGAGACCCTGAACATCCGCAACGACAGCCGCAAGACCGTCGAGGTCTTCCGCGGGGCGGTGTGCGACAACGGCGCTCCCGTCGCCACGGTCGGTCCCCACAGCCAGAGCGACGGTGTACAGGTGAACTGCGTCGACGGCATCCACGTCGAGGACGGAGTGGTGGGCAGCTTCCGGGTGATCAAGCGCAACGACGAGCACGGAGACCGGGACAAGTCCTGAGCCGGCCGCATAATGCGACACCCCGGCCCGCCGCAATCGGGCCGGGGTGCCAGACCTGACCATTGTCCGACAGCCACGCGCCGAACGCCCGCGCGCGCCCCCCGGGTGCGGCACGCACGACAGCAGAGGCATCCCCAACCATGACACTCCGGGGGTAAGCGAATGAGTAACTGCCTGGTGGAGGACGCAAGCGATGACCACTACATCCTGGACATCCTCGACATCACGCTGACCCCCCCACTGCCGCGACTTGCGCACCAGGTCCGCTGGCAGATGGACAGCCGCCTCAAAGAGAGCGTCGACCTGACCCGAGTCACCTGCAACGTGATCATGAAGATCGGTCCGGTGAAGATCCTGGACAGGAACTACCGGCTGCCCGATCTGCTTGCCGGCATGGGCGCGGGGCTGTCGGGTGACCCCAAGCCGCCCGCCGGGCCGTGGAAGCAGACCTGGAACCTCCAGATCCCCCAGACAGTACCGGTGGCCAAGCACCGCATCCGCCTGCACGCACGGACCGCGGACCGCCAGGACTTCTTCGCCCTGGACATCGCACTCAACTTCAGCCGCAGACTCCATACGGCCACGACGAGCAACGCTGTCGGCTCACGCGTGTTCTACAGCCCACGCCAACATCGGCTGCGAGGAAGCTCCTGACCGCGATCGTCACCTTCCCAAAGAGCACCGGCGCAAGCGTAGTGACTGAACGGTCTTCACCATGGCCGGTGCGGCGATCCTCGATCACTGCCGCAGCGCCTGCGCGGCAGGCCGGCCGCAGCGGTGGCGGGGGTGAGGTCGAAGGCGTCGAGCAGGCTGATGGAGCGCTGCCGTCGGACCACGAACAAACAAGCCCACGAACTGGACCTGGCAGCAGCCCTGCTCCTGGCCATGCCGACTGCCGCGGCCTCCTTGGCGCTGCTCGCCAATAACCAGTGCATCCATCCCGAAGGGGCCCTCGTTCTCGGAGCGCTCCTGCCGGGCTGCCCGCTCCCAGTCGCGCGCCGACCAGCGGTCGTCGGCCTGGTCGTCGGCGCCGCAGACGGTGCAGCGGATTAGCCCGTACAGGTGGTACGGCCACAGCCCGAACACGTCGAAGCCGACGCAGGCCAGGCAGTACATGAAGGCGAAGAAGTCGTTGGTGATGAACCGGTGGCCGTTCGCCCGCCGCGAGTAGCCGACCTCCGCCCGGCCGCTCCCGCTGATCGGCGGGTGTGTGCGGCCGGTCCGGTGCCTATGACGACGTCACCCCGGCGCCCGGAAGGCACCCCGGCGGCCGGCACCGACCCGGGGTTCGAGAGCGGTGCCTACGAAGACGTCGACAGCTTCGGCCCCGGGCTGACGTCGACGAAACCGTCGGCCACACAGAGGCACAAGGGTTGACGGCGTAGGCCAGCGCCTCTTAAGCGCGGTCTCGGACCCGTAGGCGCGGGCCTCCCCTGCGACTGGCTCGGAGCGAGTTTGCGTGCAGCTGCGCATCCCGTCGTGGCGCGCGCGGGCACCCGGCACTACGGCGAGGCCGGACAGCTTCCGTCGGCCGAGCGGCGCCCGCGTTCTGGGTATGCCTCGCCGCGATGGAGGGCGCTCTGCCCCAGTCGACGCCGCTGTGAACAGCGACGGCTACTGATTGGGCCTCCACCGTGGTCGCCGAGCGGCAGGCAGCCCGGAACAGATTCGGTCGGACGGCTCACAAATGCCCTTCGTTTTCCAGCCGTTCGTTTCAGAGCTTACAGAGTTCCATTGCTCGCAGGACGGATTCGGCAGCCCCAATCCGGTCCCATTTCGTCCGTGTTCGTCGTCGCGAAGGGGAGGGGCGGATTCCACCCGCGGGCCAAGGGTCCCGCGTCGGGCAAGGCGGCCAAGTCCGCCGGAGTCGCGGCGGACGCGTCGGTGCTGAATCTGGTGCCGGAGGGGCAGGGTGATGTGCCCTGGCACCGTTATGCGAGCTTTGCCATCACGGACGCGCTGACCGCCAAGATCGACCACTCGACCGGCAACCTGATGCTGACGGCAACGGACTTCGACATCGCCGGCGTCGGCCAGGGCCTGCGGCTGGCCCGGACCTACAACTCGCTGGACGCGCCGTACGGTCGGGTCACGCAGCGCTGGCCCGGCCGTCGCCGCCCTCGCCACGGCCGTGTTGCTGCACACCCGCAGACAGGCCGCCCGGCAGCGCTCCCTGATCGACGACCTGCTGCGCACCCGGCGCGACCTCGCCGCGTCCGAGCGCCGTGCGGGCACCCTCGCCGAACGCCAGCGGCTGTCCATGGAGATCCACGACACCCTCGCGCAGGGCCTGTCCAGCCAGCACCTGCTCCTCCAGGCGGCGGAGCGGGTGTGGGAGTCCGAACCGGGCAAGGCGCGCGGCCACGTCCGGTCCGCCGCGTCCGTCGCCGAGCACAACCTCGCCGAGGCCCGGCGTTTCGTGCACGACCTGGCCCCCGCGGACCTCGCCCGCGGCGGCCTCGACGTCGTGCTGCGCGCCCTGGCCGCACGCGAGTCCGGCGACCACCTCGGCGTGCGCGTCCACATCGACGCCGGCGCACGGGCCCCGCTGCTGCCGGACCGCGTCCAGTCGGCCCTGCTGCGCGTCGCCCAGGGAGCCCTGGCCAACGTCCGGGAACACGCGGGCGCGACGACCGCCGTGCTCACCCTCACCCTCCTGGAGGACCAGGTCGTCCTGGACGTCACCGACGACGGCCGCGGCTTCGACCCGGCGGCCCCGGCCGCCGCACCGGCCGGGACGCGCGGCCACGGCCTGCCCGCCACACGGGCCCGGCTCGGGCAGCTCGGCGGCATCCTGACCGTCGAGTCGGCGCGGGGGGAGGGCACGGTCCTGTCCGCCGCCGTCCCCCTGGAGGCACCCCTATGACCCACCCCGCCGCCCCGGCCCCGGGCCGTGTCCCCGTGCGCATCCTGGTCTGCGACGACCACGCGGTCGTCAGGGCCGGACTGCTCGCCCTGCTCGACAGCGCCCCGGGCATCGAGGTGGTCGGCGAGGCGGGGACCGGCGAGGAGGCACTCGCCCAGTCCGGGCGGCTGGCCCCGGACGTGGTGCTGATGGACCTCCAGCTGGGAGAGGGAATCGACGGCGTGGAGACCACCCGCCGCCTCACGGCTGCCCCCGGCCCGCCCCCGTACGTCCTGGTGCTGACCACCTACGACACGGACGCCGACATCACCCGTGCCATCCAGGCCGGCGCGACCGGCTACCTGCTCAAGGCCGAACGCCCGGAGGAGCTCTTCGCCGCGATCCACTCCGCCGCCCAGGGCCGTCCGGCGCTCTCCGCGCCCGTCGCCACCCGGGTCATGGCCGGCCTGCGCAGTCCGCGGGTCTCCCTCACCGGCCGCGAACGCGACATCCTGGCCCAGCTCGCCCGCGGCCTGGGCAACCGCGACATCGCCCGGGCCCTGTTCATCAGCGAGGCCACGGTCAAGACCCACCTGCGCCGGATCTACGACAAACTCGGGGTGGACAACCGCGCGGGCGCCGTAGCCGTCGCGAAGGAACAGCGCCTGCTGCCGTGAACGAACCGCCCACCACCGCACAGGCGGGCAAGAGCAGTGGACGCGCACGGACCGACGCACATGAAAAAGCCGTTATGCGCGGTTTGCTCTGGCACAGTCGATGCATGTTGAAGGGGTGCGCGAAGCCGGCTGCCCCATCGGCCCGACGAACCAGGAAATGCCATGAGCGACGCACGAGGCTGCCCCGGCCGCACCGCAGATCGAAGCACCCCGGACGGTGCTCCGTCTTCCCTGATCAACCCCGAGGAAGAGGACGGCATCGCCGCCATGTCGCCCGCATGACATCCGCCGAGCCGCGCGCCGAGGGCGCAGGGCCCTTCACCACCAGGCTCACCTGGCAGCCGCCCGGCGGGGGCACCGCCGTGTGGGAGTCGCGGCCCGCCCGGCGCCGCGGCGTCATCGCAGTCCGTCCGTCCGGAGCACCGGCCGGCCGGAACATCAGCGCCGACGACCTCACGCTCGGCCGACTGCGCCGGCTCAACGCCATCGCCGCGACCGCCTTCGTCCTCGGTGGCGCGCTCTTCGCGGCCGGTGCCGCTGTCGCCCAGTTCGGCTCCGGCGACGCCATCACCTGCGCCTCGGTCTACTTCGCCGGCGGCCTGTTCTTCAGTACCGGCGGCTACGTCTGCCTGTTGCAGGTCGTCAACGCTCCCCGCCACGAACCCGGCGGCGAAGGCCGCCTGGTCACCCGCGACTGGCGCTGGTGGAGCTACGAGCCGGCGCGGGTCGACTGGCTGAGCACCTTCGTCCTCTTCGCCGGAACACTGGTGTTCGCCGTCGACCTGCTGGACTCCTTCCTACAGGGGCTGAGCATCCAGCAGACCAACCGGCTCATCTGGGCGCCGGACGTGATCGGCTGCCTGCTGTTCCTGATCTCCGGCCACCTCGCCTTCGTCGAGATCTGCCACCGCGGACGGCCCTGCCTGCGCCGCCGCAGCCTCGGCTGGTGGATCGCCGCCGTGAACCAGCTCGGCTCCGTCCTCTTCATGATCTCGGCACTGGCCGCCTACACCCGCCCCACCACCGGCAGCCTGGTCAACGCCGACACCGCCGACTGGGGCACTCTCCTCGGCGCCGGATGCTTCTGTGTGGGCGGTCTGCTCCAGCTGTACGAACGCCCCTGACTCCGGCCCCGGCACGTCACGGCTTCCGTGCGTGGGCCCCGCCGGGGTACGGCGTCGTCGGTCCCGGTCAGACGGGTGCCGGCCGGGATCGGTCGCCCGTGGGTTCCAGGCGGACGACGATGCCCTTCGACGTGGGCTGGTTGCTCATGTCGGCGACGCTGTCGAGCGGCACCAGGACGTTCGTCTCCGGATAGTAGGCGGCGGCCGAACCCTTGGCCGCCGGGTAGGACACGACCTCGAAGTTCTCGGCCCGGCGCTCGGTGCCGTCCTCCCAGACGCTCACCAGGTCCACCCGGTCGCCCTGGGCGAGGCCGAGTTCGGACAGGTCGGCGGGGTTGACGAGGACGACGAGGCGGCTGCCGTGGATGCCTCGGTAGCGGTCGTTGTCGGTGTACGGGACGGTGTTCCACTGGTCGTGCGAGCGCAGGGTCTGCAGCAGTAGGTGTCCCTCGGGGGCCGGGGGGACCACCCGCTCGTTGCAGGTGAATCGGGCTTTGCCGGTTTCGGTCCGGAACACGCCTTCGTTGACCGGGTTGGGCAGCTGGAAGCCTCCCGGACGGGTCACCCGTGCGTTGAAGTCGTGGAAGCCCGGCACGATCCGGGAGATGCTGTCGCGGATGGTGTTGTAGTCGCCCTCGAACCTGTCCCAGGGGATGTCCTTCTCGCCGTCGAGGCTCAGCCGGGCGAGCCGGCAGAGGATGGCGACCTCGCTCAGCAGCATGCGCGAGGCCGGTTCGAGTCGTCCCTGGGAGGTGTGCACCTCGCTCATGGAGTCCTCGACGGTGACGAACTGCTCGCCGTCGGCCTGGACATCACGCTCGGTGCGCCCCAGCGTCGGCAGGATCAGAGCGGTGTCGCCGCAGACGGTGTGCGAGCGGTTGAGCTTGGTGGAGATGTGGGCGGTCAGCCGGCACGAACGCATCGCCTTCTCGGTGACCTCGCTGTCGGGCGCTGCGCGCACGAAGTTCCCGGCCAGAGCGAGGAAGACCTTGACGCGGCCCTCCAGCATCGCCTTGATCGAGTTCACCGAGTCCAGGCCGTGCGGGCGCGGCGGGTCGAAGCCGAACTCCTTTCGCAGGGCGTCCAGGAAGGTGTCCGGCATCTGCTCCCAGATGCCCATGGTGCGGTCGCCCTGGACGTTGCTGTGGCCGCGCACCGGGCAGGCGCCCGTGCCGGCACGCCCCAGGTTGCCGCGCAGCATCAGGAAGTTGACGATCTCCCGGATGGTGGGCACGCCGTGCTTGTGCTGGGTGATGCCCATCGCCCAGCACACGATGACGCGTTCGCTGCGCAGGACCTCGTCGCGGACCTTCTCGATCTCTTCACGGGTCAGTCCCGTCGCCGCGCGCACGTCGTCCCAGTCGACGGTGCGGGCGTGCCGGGCGAACTCCTCGAAACCGGAGGTGTGGGCGTCGATGAAGTCGTGGTCCAGGACGGTGCCGGGACACGCGTCCTCCGCCTCCAGCAGCAGCCGGTTCAGTGCCTGGAACAGGGCGAGGTCCCCGCCCGGCTTGATGTGCAGGAAGCGGTCGGCGATCTGGGTGCCCCGCCCCACGACCCCGCGCGGCTTCTGCGGGTTCTTGAAGCGTCGCAGCCCCGCCTCCGGCAACGGGTTCACCGCCACGATGCGGCCGCCGTTGCGCTTGGCCTCCTCCAGGGCCGAGAGCTGCCGAGGGTGGTTGCTGCCCGGGTTCTGCCCCACCAGGAAGATCAGGTCCGCGTGGTGGAGGTCGTCGAGACTCACGGTGCCCTTGCCGACGCCGAGCGTCTCGTTCAGGGCGAAGCCGCTGGACTCGTGACACATGTTGCTGCAGTCGGGCAGGTTGTTGGTGCCGAGGGCGCGGGCGAAGAGCTGGAAGACGAAAGCGGCTTCGTTGCTGGCCCGGCCGGAGGTGTAGAAGACCGCCTTGTCGGGTGAGTCCAGCCCCCGGAGTTCCTGCGCGAGGACACCCAGGGCGTCGTTCCAGCCGATGGGCTCGTAGTGGTCCGACCCGGGCCGCTTGATCATCGGCTCGGTGAGCCGGCCCTGCTGGTTGAGCCACATGTCGGAACGGACGGCCAGATCGGACACGCTGTGCTCGCGGAAGAATTCGGCCGTGATCCGGCGCGTCGTGGCCTCGTCGTTGATGTGCTTGGCGCCGTTCTCGCAGTACTCGTTGCGATGGCGCCGGCCCGGGGCGGGGTCCGCCCACGCGCAGCCGGGGCAGTCGATCCCGCCCACCTGGTTCATGGTGAGCAGGTCCACGCCCGTCTTGCGCGGGGAGGTCTGCTCCAGGGAGTACTCCAGCGCGTGTACGACGGCGGGGACCCCGGCCGCCCACTTCTTCGGCGGTGTCACGGAGAGGGAGGTCTCCGGCTCCTCACCGGGCGGGTTCTGCATCGCTTCGCCTTTCTCTTGCCGTGTGCGGGTAGGCGGGTCAGCCGACGGGCCACTGGGCGACACGGCTCCTGGGCGGTTCCGGGGTGTCGTGCTGAACACGGCCGTTGCGGATGGTGCCGCGCCAGGCACCGCCCTCCTGGCCGAGCCCTTCGATGAAGTGCTTGAAGTTCACCAGTTCCCCGCGCACCAGCCGGGCGGTCAGCTCCGTGAGCCTGGAGGAGCGGGTGAGGACCTTCGCGGCCCCGTGCGGCTGGAGGAGCATGCGGACCGTGATCGCGGTGCCGCCGGACTCCGTGGGCCTGAACTCGACCTCGCCCTCGTGGGTGGGGTGCTGCTCCAGGCCACGCCAGGCCAGGTAGGCGTCGGGGTCCTGTTCCACGATCTCGACCGAGAAACGGTGGCGCAGGGGGCCGTAGCCGATGGTCCACGCGGTGACGGTGGGCCTGAGCTGCTCGACGTCGCGCACGACGGCCGAGAAGCGCGGGAAGGTCTTGAACTGCGTCCACTGGTTGTAGGCCGTGCGGACCGGCACCGCGACCTCGACCGTCTCCTCGACGTGCCGCTCGCGCAGTGGACGGCGGCGTGTGACGCCGTCGCCGTCGCTGCGCATACCCGGGGTGTCCGGCACGGCCTGCCCGTCGTCCTCTTCGTGCGCCATCGTGGTCCTTCTTCCGGTGAGAAAGCCGGGCGTCCGGGCACCCGGCTTCCTCTCGTGGGTCAGGGCACCAGTTCCGGTTCCCCGATCCCGGGTTTCGAGTCGCCCGCCCGCGCCGGCGTCCCTGTGTGCGGGCCCGATCGCGAGAAGGGCGCCGGACCCGAGGCCCGAAAGGGGCGCCGGTCACGGACTTCTCCCAGTGCCCGGCGGTCACCTCCGGCTTCACCCCCCCCGCGTCCGCGGGGTAGCTCGTCGTGTCGGCGGCTGGGCTGGGCACGGCCACCCGCCACTCACCGCGACCCCGCAGGCGGCAGGCGGCCGCGCCCCGGTCGCCGCTTCGCCGTCGCCGCGGCGCCCCGCTGGGAGCCTGGACCCAGGTCTGCGTGGTGGTCGCCGGGGACATCGGTTCCCAGGTCTTGCTGGATTGCGGTCAGGACTCGACGATGCGGCGCACGTTGTCGACTGAGCCGCAGCCGGCCTTCAGCTGACGCTCGCGCTCCTCCAGGAACGCCGCTCCCAGCTCCTCACGCCGCTCCATGGCCACGTTCTCGCGCGCACCGTTGAGGATGGTGCGTTCCTCCTCGTCGGCGTGGTGGGTGACGGCCTCCACGAGTTCCTCCAGCTTGGAGTCCCACTCGTCGGACCCGACTTCCTCCACCTCCAGGAGGGCCAGAAGGGCCTCGTTGCCCTCGTCGTGCTCGTGCTCGCCGTGCTCGACCTCTTCGTCGTCGATGTTCTTGTACCTCTTCAGGGCGGGGTAGACCTTGGCCTCCTCGGCCAGCGCATGGGCGATCAGAAGGTCGGCGAACTCCTCGAGTGCGGCGGCGCGGTCGGCTTCGACGCTGCGCATCAGGCGGAACAGGTCCTCCATGCGCCGGTGGTCCTGAAGGATGAGCTCGACGACGTCCTGTGTCTGGGACATGGCGGGGCACCTGCGTTCCTTGCGAGCGGTCGTGGTCACTACCCCTTACCCTCACCGCCTGCCTTGATGGCTTTCGGACGCCACTCACCACGACCGCTCGGCGAGGACCTGGTCCGGCCTGCACCGAAGTCGGCTCGGACCGGTGCGAGGAACACGGATCCGTTCCAGCAAGGGCGTGATCGTCCGGTTCGTCGCAGCGGCAGGCTCTGACCTCCCGTCCGGATGAGCCCGGAAGAGCGAGAGGTCATGAAGTACCGGCATGGCTGGGTCAGCTGGCGCGTCCGGCCGGCCGGGTGCCGGGTGCCGGGTGCCGGGTGCCGGGCGGCGGGAGGACGGGCCGGTAGGCGGCGTGGACGCCGGCCACGGCCTTCGCCAGGCCGCCTCGGCGGTCGGCCCGTACTCCCACCTCACCCGGCTGCGGGGGGCTCCGCTCGGGGGAGTGCCGTCGGCGGGCGCGGGAGGCGCGGAGATGCAGGGCGTTGCCGCAGGTCTTCATGTCGTGCAGACGCGGGTGCCGTTCCGGAAGAAGTCCGGCCCCGGCTCCATCGGCCCGGCCGCCATCATGCCCTTGCGCCGCGCCTCATGACCCATCTCCTGGCGCGGCCAGATCATGCAAGAGGTGCCCAGGGCACCCGCGCCCTCAGATCGGTCGAAGCGGATCCGCCGCGCATGACCAGCTCCGGCCGCTACCACCTGCTGCTCGGATCCGGTGGCCGGTCGGCCCAGCACGGCTGGTGGGGCTGCGAGGCGACCGCGTGGGACAAGTTCCGGAGCTGGGTCAGCGAGTACGGGAGCATGCCCGGCGCCCAGCTCATCGTCACCGACGCCGACAACGGCGACGTCCTGGCCGCCTGGCCCCACCCGCGGTAGGCAGGAGGCACGACGCTTCCGCACCGGCAGCGGGTTCACCGGCGGCCGGGAGTTCACCCGACTGCGGGACAGCGGCCGCGTCCCTGCGCCGTCCGGGGGGCGGTGCGCCGGTTATCCGCCGCAGGGGGTGTCGTTGTTGCGGAGGCTGTGGGTGGTGTCGTTGAGCTGGTTGGAGCGCGGGTCGCCGATGGTTCCGCCGTCGCGGCCGACGCAGACGTGCCGGCCGAGGTGGTTGTCCTTCTGGTAGATGCGGGCGGTGCGGCTGCTGTTGTTGATGATCGAGCTGCCCCTGCCGCGGATGTAGTCCGGCAGGTGCCGTACGGATCCGTCGACGGCACGTCTGACGTAGGGCTGGCCGTTCAAGTGGATGTCGGGGTACATGCATACGAACCCGCGCGGGCACGTGACCTGATCCCGTGCCGTAGCGGGGACGGCGGTGCGGGTCGTGGCGTGGGCGGGTGCGAGGCCGGCCAGTGATGCGGCCAGGACGGTCGGGACGGCGGTGGCGAGCAGGCGGTCGCCCTGGTGCGAGGACGCCGTAGACGCGGAAGTGTCATGGCATCCCTCTGCTCGGGCGGAACGGTTCGCCAGTCCGCCACCCGCCGGCGTTCGCCAAGAGGAGTGGCAACACCGGCGCTGGCTGCTGCCGTGCCCGGTGAGTTGCGGGTGCGTTAGGGGCGGGGCTGGGGGAAC
The DNA here is from genome assembly GCF_040637655.1 of Streptomyces sp. NPDC028722. NCBI lineage: Bacteria > Bacillati > Actinomycetota > Actinomycetes > Kitasatosporales > Streptomycetaceae > Streptomyces > Streptomyces sp. NPDC028722. The sequence goes on along the minus strand of NZ_JBEZWU010000061.1, from coordinate 2,270 downwards.
CCTGCATGGCGGCGCGCATATGCCCTGGACTTCCTGAAAGAAACGCGCACTCTGTGTGCTTGTAGGAGTGATCTAAGGGCATGCGGTGGCCAGGAGGTTGATAACGATGGTTCCCCTGCTTCTGGTACTTCTGCTGGCTCTGATCCTCTTCGGCGCGGGCTTCGCCCTGAAGGCGCTGTGGTGGATCGCGGTGATCGTGCTCGTCGTGTGGCTGCTGGGCTTCGTGGTCCGTTCCGCCGACAGTGGCGGGCGCAAGGGCCGCTGGTACCGCTGGTAGACGAAAGCCGGCGAGGAGCGCGCTGTGCGTGAGAGGTGATCGGGGCCCGGCCGGATACGGCCGGGCCCCACTCGCGTAGGACGGCTCTGCACAGGGGTGGTTGGGAGGGATCGGGCTTATCGGGCGCACCGCAGGGTACGTGAATGATGCATCGGCCCCGCGGGCCCAGCAGTGGAACCCTGCTCCTCCTGTCTGCGGGGCCGCTGCGCACGCTCTCGAACCGATCTGTGCCGAGCCGGCGGGCGCCTATCGTGGCGGCGCTGTCGTGGGGTGAGGCGGTCCAGGTCGGTGGTGGAAGTGGGGCAGCGTCTCGTATGTGGGCACGGCGAATTCCTCCAGGACGCACGAAGCCCCGGCCTGTCGGCCGGGGCGGTGGCGGCTGGTCGTGTTGAAGGGCATCGGTGACGCGGTGTGCTCAGTGGGGGCGGATGGTCGGGGGAGTGGTGCGCTGGTGTGCGCTCGGTGACGTTGGCGTCGGCTGGAGTCGGACTTCGTGGCCGGTGGCGCTCGTGTGGTCGGCGCGCAGCATTCGCACGGCCCGGGTCAGCTCTCGTAGAGGTCGCGCATCGCGTCGAAGAACTCCTGGGGGCGGGCGGCCTCGCAGCCGTCGCAGTGGAACCGACGGAAGTCGGTGCGGGCCGCGTGGTCCTGTTGGGCGGAGCGGCCCGGGCTGCGGAACTCGGGTCGCATCGGTCACGAGCACAGTGGACACGGGTCTGCGTAGATCAGTTGCTTCGACATGCGGCGGACTGTGCACACGCCAGCGGCCTACTGTCTCGGGCTGGACGGGCGGCCCGCCTGGCGGGCTCTGCGGTGAAGATCTGCTGATGGCCTCCCGCCCGGCGGGAAGCATCTGGGATGCGGTGGCGAAAAGGCCGGCAACCGAAACCCGGCCGAAGCAGGGAGTCACCGCCCAGTCTGCGGGTCGCAGCGGCACCCTACGGCCGCGTGAAAGGCCCAGACCTGGCGGCTTGAGAAGAAATACGGAAGGGTTCTGTACGGACCCGCGGGGGCTGCTGGCCGACCAGGACGCCGTGCAGCATTTCAGGCTTCGCTAGCCGGATGCTGGGGCACTTGTGCTCAGCGCACCTGCTGAGAACCGGGTGCTGTTCAGGGGCAGATGTAGACAAGGTTGCCCGGCGGAACGGGGTCATTCGGTCCGCCGGAGAACCAGCTGCTGTTGTCCCACAGCAGTTTGTAGACGTTGATTCCAAACCTTGCCGAATACTGGGAGAACGTGTCCCCCGACCGTGAGGTGATGTGGCTGCAGGCCGCCGGCTGAGCGGTGCTCTGACGGGCCGTTTGCGCAGACGATTGAGTCGTCGCCCCGACGAGAGCGCTGAGCGCGATCCCCACGGCCACACCGACGGACGCCATGACGCGAGGTTTCCGCATGATCTCCCCCTTGGACTGACTGGACGGCTTGGTCGCGATCACGCTCGCACAGCGCGCGTAGCCGAACAATGGTGATAACGAGCCATCGTGACTTCAACCACTCGTCACCGCTCGGAGGGCCGCAGGGCCTGTGGGAGCGCCTGTGGGGCGCAGCTGGGCCCCCTCGGGTAGCAGTGGGCGCGGGTGTGGCCGGTGCTCGACGTAGCACAGATGGCCGTCGATGTCGTTGCTGTGGTGTACGTGATGTGCGGAGCCTTCACGGCGCCACCACCTGCTCGCCGGAGCCCGCCGCTATCTCTCCTGCTTCCTGCGCGGCCGGCCTCACGAGGCGGGCGTGGACTAACAGATCGTGCAGACGGTCGTCGACGACTACACCCGGCCGGCCGGCGGATGATGACCGCCGCCTGGAACTGCTTCCCCACCCGGAGGCCATCGGATCGCTGCCCGCACGGGTGGGAGGAGGCGGAACTGCGTCGGCCGACACACGCGGTCGGTGCCGGGTGCCGGGGGGGTGCCTCTATGTCTTTCGTCAAGCGGTCTGTGGGGTTTTGGGTTCGTAGAAGGTTCCGTCGCGGAGCATGGCGAACAGGACGCTGAT
>NZ_JBEZWU010000060.1:0-15076 GCF_040637655.1 Streptomyces sp. NPDC028722 | reverse complement strand
CAGACCGCGGACCTGACGTCGGCACAGCAGAGGTGAGCACAGAGCCCCACCGCAGCCCTCGACACCTCACCGCCTACCGTGCACGAGCTCGTTAGTGCCGCATCAGGCAACGTTCGCCCTGTCGACTACCTCACGTAGTCGTTCGTCAGCGGCGTGCCTGTTCCGCCAGATGATGTAGCGGCGGATCATGCTGCCCTGCTCCTTGTGACTGGCGTGGTCGGTACCGTCGAGGGCGAAGTAGCGCAGGGCGGTGAACTGGGCCTCGATGCGGTTCAGCCAGGAGGAGTTGGTTGGGGTGTAGGCGAGCTCGACGTTGTTGGCCGCGGCCCAGTCGCCGACCCGGGTGTTGATCTCACGACGTTCCGGGGGTGTGAACGTCTTGGGCCGGCCTCCCCTGTACTTCGGTAGAGGGACTCGAAGCCGTCAGCGTTGAAGTTGTGGATCACGTCTCGGACCCGGTCCGCGCTGGTGAACGTCACCTCGGCGATCTTCGCCACGGACATGCCCTGGGCGGACAGCAGGACCATCTGGGCCCGCCGCCAGGTCACCACCGACCCGGTGCCCCGGCGCACGATCCGCAGCAGGCGCTTGCCTTCGTCGTCATCGATCTCGCGGACGCGTACCCGTTCTGCCACCCGCACATGATCGCGCCTGACATGTCGTCATGCGGAAACCCCAGGTGCGTAGTGATGCAAGTAGTTGCGCAACTGCGGTTCGAGCTGGGACAGGTTGCCGCCGTTGACCGCATGCCAAAGACGGTTCTCGATCCAGAAGCGATGGGCGAACTCCTCGAACGACGGTGCACACCAGAGGATCGCGGCCCTCTGCTCCTCCGCGTCATCGAGGTCGCTCTCTGTCTCCTCCCCGTCACGCTGGGCCTCGAACTCGTACTCGTAGTCGAGGTGTGAGTGCACCACGAACGCCTCGCCGGAGGAGCGGAGGTAGAGGTACCAGATGACGCAGTCCTGCTGATCCCGCAGGAACCGCACGAGGAAGGAACCAGGCTCGACCGGACTGGGTAGTGGTTGCGAGATGTCGGTCCAGCAGCCAGTCACCGAGACCTCGTCCAGCGAGCCGTACAGATTCGCGCTGGTCTGGAAAGTGACGAAGTCCTGCGGCAGAGACAGGTTCCTGGCCGCCAGGTCCCCCGCCAAGTCGTTGAGTTTCGCGACCTGCTCAGGGTCAAGGCCACGGGTGCCACCGAGCCACTGGAAAGTTCCTGTGAACTGGTTGGAGTCGAGCGGCGGCAGGCTCTCGTACAGGTAGCGCTCATAGGTGTAACGGCAGGCGCGGTACTCGCCGAGGTCGGTGGCGCACCACGCGGCGTCGAAGCCGACCGAGGGCAGCGCGGACCCGGATCGTTCATCAGGCATCGGAACCCCAGTTGATCACTGCGAGCGGAGTTATCGGCGTCAGCTTGGCAGCCGTCACCGACAACTCCTACAACGGGTGGGTCAGAGCGGCTCCCCAGAGCCGGGTCGGGGCGAACGTTGCCTGATGCGGCACTAGGCAGTTTCGTTTGGATCTGTCGGTCGTTGGCGTGCCGTTGCCTGATGCGCAGTGGGCGCGGATCGAGCCGTTGCTCCCGGACCGTACGCCGAAGCGAGGTGGTCGCTGGCGGGATCATCGTGAGGTGATCGACGCGATCGCCTTCAAGTTGCAGACCGGGACGCAGTGGGTCCATCTGCCGGAGAGGTACGGCAACTGGCGAGGTGTCTACAACCGGCTGCGGATGTGGGCCGTCGACGGCACTTGGGAGCGGGTGTTCACCGCGCTGGTGGCACAGGCCGACGCCGATGAGGACCTCGGCTGGGCGGTGTCCGTGGACTCCACGATCGTGCGAGCTCACCAGCACGCGGCCGGGGCCCGCAAAAAGGGGACCCGGCCGGCGAACCGGCCGACCACGCCATCGGCCGTTCCCGCGGCGGGCTGACGACCAAGGTCCACCTGGCCGCCGATGCCCGCTGCCGACCTCTCGCGTTCGTTCTCACCGCCGGACAAGCAGGCGATGCACCGGCCTTCACCGACGTCATGGCCCGCCTGCGTGTTCCCCGGCAGCGCGGACGCCCCTCGCACCAGGCCGGACATGGTCCTGGCGGACAAGGCCTATTCCTCCTGCGCGATCCGCGGCCACCTGCGCAAGCGCGGCATCCGGGCGGTGATCCCCGCTCCGGCGGACCAGCGGGGCCACGGCTGCGACGAGGCAGCCAAGGCTGCAGGCCGCCAGCCTTCGACCGCGAGGCCTACAAGCAACGCAACACCGAACTCCGGTCCATGACCAAAGGCGCGTTGATGGCCGGGCGACGCTCGCCCACGGCCATGCCCGATCAGCTCGTCCAGGTCTTGATCTGAGCAGCGACCTCACGCACCGGGAGCCCGTCCCGGGCGGCGCGGGCCAAGGGAATCACGGTGTCCAGGCCAGGGCTCACCGGGAGGCCGCATGCCGACAGGTAGGCCGCCGTCACCGTGGCCGCGAACAAGAGGTTGCGCACCTCAAGGCTGGGGTTCCTCGCCAGTTCACACAGCAGCGCCGCGGCCTTGTGATGGGGCTCGGGATAGACCTCGTGGTCCAGGACCTCCGCCCGATGACGTGCCTCGGCCGCTACCGGCACGCCGTAGTCGACGACCTGGGGATCCCCCGGGATCTGCTGCGCCACCGCCAAGATCCAGGCGAGATCGATGCGGAGATTCACGCGGCGTCCCTCGGCGCGCTCTCGGCCAGCCCTTCCGGAAGTCCGGGGTATCGGTCTTCGCCGGCCTCCGCCTCGAACGCGTCCGCGTACTGGGCCAGAAACGTCGCGGCGCCGGCCATGAAGGCGGCACGTGCCTGATTCACATCGGCCTCGATCAGGTCAGCCACGTACCCCTGCAGGGTCAGACCGCGGCGCTTGGCCCGGTCCTCGGCTGCCGCCTTGACGGCGTCGTCCAGTCGAATATTCGTCTGCTTTGCCATACCCACCACCATAGCTAGCCACTGATACCGTCGGCTAGCAGCCGAGCCCCTGCTTGCAACTCTGAAGGGGTTGCCGAGCAGTTGCACGCCACCGATTCCGTGCATGTGCGTGTGGGTAAGGGCACCCGCTACCGCTCTCTGGCCGTCCTGGTGAAGCACACCGACCTCTACGCCCAGTGCTGGGGCATGACCTCCGGCCACGCGTGGTGGGCGTACGGCGAGGTCGCCTCCGGCCGGCACTCCGGCTTCCCGCACGGGCGCCAGGGCTGGGTAAGTGGCGAGTACATGGCCACCGGCTACCGGCACCACTGAAAAGCACGGGACCGGCGATGGTTGCGGGGCTCTACCAGCGGCGGGCCGGCACAACCCCGCCCGTGCAGCGTAGCGCCCTCACGAAAGCCACCAAGCGCACCCAGGCTATGTAGGTCGGCTGGTTGCCTTACAGACCGCTTCCGTCACAGCGCGGTGACTGCCCGGGTGCGGCGAGGCCGGTTCCGAGGGCGCCGCGTCCGGTCCTTGGGCGCGGCGTCGGCTCGGCGGCCGGGGTGGCGGGCAGGCGTTCAGCGGCGAGCCGGGCGCGCGGCGCCGGCACCGGGTCGGTGTCTGGCGTGGGGGACGGATCGGTGTGGTCGGTTCCGGTGCCCAGCAGGCGGCGGTCGGTCATCGTCCGGTCATCCCGGCGGCCCGCGGTTCTTCTTCACCGACCCGGCCCGGCGCGGCGGCGGGCTCCAAGGCGCGCGCATCGCGCGCGCGAGGCGGTGAACTTCCCGGGCCGGGCGGATCGGGCACGGGCGGGCTGCCGGAAGGCATGCCCTGTCTGCCCGTACCGCCGTCTACGGCACCCGCGCCTCTCACCACGGCGGGCGCGTACCGGACTGGTGCGCCGCATTCAATACCTGAGAGTCGGTGTTTTCGCAGGTCAAACCATTGAATGCGGCATCTGGGAGGGCGAGAGTCGAGTGCGTGGCAGGTGCCGCACTCCCCGCCAACCGTGTGACCGGGGACACACGCGCTGGTGAATGGCCAGAGCAGGGTTGCGGGGCTAACCCCCGCGCCAAAGATCATGGCGCCGCCGTCCCCGGACCGTCTGCCCACGACGCAACAAGGGCCAGGCAACTTCCAACGCTCCACCGCCAACTTCCGCACGCCCCCAGTCCGGGACGTGCCCGAACCCGAGGGGGAATCTCGTGTCTACGCTCGCTTTGCTCGTCGCGCTGCTCCTGGTCGTCGTCGTGGTGCTGCTCGCGGCCGGCACCGCCTACGTCGTCCACCGCCACCCGACCTGGGGCCAGCCCCTCGGCGCCGCGTTCAGCGCGGTGACCGTGATGGCCGCGCTGGTCGGCATGATCCTTGCCCGGTGATCCGGGCCGCCCGCCGGGCAGCGGGACCCGGCGGGACCGGGCCGGAACTTCCCCGCCGCAGCCTCCAGGGGGTCTCCCAGAGAAGTTGTCGGCTTGTCCGGTACCCCTTATCCACGTGGTCTGAGCTGCCGTTTCCCGTCCCGGCGCCGGTCGGCTGAGGCAAGTTGAAGGGCAAGTTGAAGGGCTATTTGTAGAGCAAGTTGAAAGACAAGTTGAAAGGCAGGCAGCCTGCGTCGGTGCCGTGCCGGGCGCCTCGTGGATCGTCGGGACCCGGCGGAACCGGGCCGGCCGGAACCCGCGAGGGGGGTCTCCCAGGAAGTAGTCGGCGCCCCGCCGGGCTCGCGGCAGGCCCTGCGGCCTGCGGCTTTCCCCTCCGCCGGGCCGGGCGCCGGTGCGACCAGAGGCGCGACCAGAGGTGCGACCTGGAGAAGCCACGGCGGGGCGCCGCCTCTATGCCGTCACGGGTGCCGTCATGGCAGGGCGGGAGCGGTGCCGGACGGGAACACGATGACGGCCTCCATGACGGCCCCATGACGGTGCAAACCGGGCGGTGTGGCGGTGTCGTGGCCTATTCCGTCCAGGCGCGGGTGTTGATCCAGTGCTGGAAGGTGTCGTCGGTGAGGGCGTCCAGGAGGAGACCGGCGGCGCGCTCGGGGCTGATCCGGGCCTTGCTCGCCCCGTCCACGATCCAGGCGCTGAGCCGGGCGATGTGCTCGGCGCTCCGCGTACACCGCTCGCTCTGCCCGGCCGGGTCGGTGCCGTCGGCGCTCATTCCCAAATTCGGGAATGAGCTGTCCCGTCCGCTGTCCTGGCCGTGGGCGACGACCGTGCCTGTGATCGCCTCGCCCTTGGCTGCCCGGCTCGGTCGGCGGGACCGGCCGGGGCGGGCTTGGCCGGCCGGGTGGTGGCGGGAGGGAGCTGGCGGGGGGTGAACACGGCCTCCATGCGCTCGGGCTCGGTGCCGGTGCGCAGGAAGTCGGCGAGGTTGGCGACCACGTCGGCGGTCACCCGGCGTCCGGCCTGCCGACCGTGGCGGCGTACCTCGGCGTACCAGTGGGCGACCGCTTCGGTGTCCTGCTTGTCGGCGACGTCGACCAGGGCGCGGACGTGGGAGTCCGGCGCCGGGTGCTCGAAGGCGTCCGGTGGCTGGACGGAGCTCCCGGGGTCCGGGCGTCCGGGCAGGGAGGTCAACCAGGCCCCCGCACGCCGCCGCGCCACGCCCTGACCCCGGTAAGGCGCTGACCAGCGTCCTCACCGGGGCCCCGGCGGACACCGGCCACGGCCGGCCGACCATGGGCCCGGCCACAGCAGGTCACAGCCGTGCGCGGCTGACCAGCCATCCAAACCGCGCACGGTGCGGGACCGGACGCGCTACGCACCCGGTCCCTCAAAGGCTTTCTGTGGAGCATCCCGCCGCCGCACCGAGCCGTCCATCACCCACACCGGCGACCCCCGGGCAACGGGCAGGGCGGCAATAGGCTTCACATCGGAGAGACGCGTCAACATCTCTCCCCCTGCTGCACTGGTTGGAGCCAGTAGCAATCAGGGTGGGCTCAGCCTGATTCAGACCGCGTCTCGGGGATGAAGAGTTTGGCCGCCCGACCATGATCAATCAGAGCCCAGACGGCACGAAAGCGGGCCAACCCGGCTCAACATCCAGTAATCGCTGAGTTAGTGCGATTCTTCGATCGTGGGCGGATCCTCTTCCGCTGGGAGGCCGCGGCCGATCGTCATGGACCAGCGCACGGCTGTGGGTGCCTCGACGGAAACCACACCGCTGTGGTTAGCGCCGCCGACGGCCACCTGGTTGTAGGTGGTGCTCACCTTGCCGGCCACGCACTCCAGGGGGAAGGAGACATGCACAGGTCGCACCGCGACTTTGATCGTGCCCTGACCCTGGCACCGCACCGCGACGATCAGCGCGTCTCCCTTCCTGCCCTTGTTGAAGGGCAGAGTGGCATTCCCGCTGGTCACCGTCTGGCGACCGGCGAGTGTCTCGTCGGGGTCCAGCTCCGGGGGATGTTGCACCCCGGGCTCTGCGGTGCTCGGGGTCGGCAGGACCGTGGTCGGCGGCTGGGATGTCCGCGTGGGCTGCGAGGGCCTTTTGGCCCGGGGATGCTCCGATGAACAGGCTGTGAGAGGAACGAGCAGCGCGGTGCAGACGATGCCCAGCCTTGCGAAGGTTCGACGCGACATCTCAGTCCTCCCAGATGGCCCAGCCCACGCGGTGAGGCGTGTAGATGGTGACGTTGTGCTTGGCGCCCTGGCCGCAGTCGACGTATGTGTACCGGCTGTAGCCGTAGCTCTTCAAGCGGTAGACGCCGTAGCGGCCGTACGTGGTCTTGTGAGCCGGGGTGTCCACGCTGATGGAGTTTCCTATCTTGGCGGTGAGGGAGGCGGAGATGGTCACCCCGAACTTCCCCGAGATCTCTATGACGGCAACGCTGCCCTTGACGTTGAGCTCACCGTTGTAGGCGATTCCCACGGTGCCGGAAACCTCGGATGTGAACGTGGACTTGGCCGTGCGAGAGGTGCCGTTGTGGTTGGCCTGCTCGGCGCCCACACCCTTGTGGTAGTCCTTCGTCTTGCTCGTAGGGTAGTAGTACCAGCCCTGTTCGCACCCACGGCTGGACGGCACGCCTTCCGCCTTGTCGGCCGCGTCAGAGGGCGCGGCCGCTGGGGAGTCAGGGGCGCCCTCGGTGAGGTCCGCTTCTTCAGGCTCAGCGGGCGGGGCTGTGGCAACGGTGTCACCCGGATCGGAGGCCGGGTCATCCGCGAAAACCGGGCCCGAACCGGCAAGTACAGCGGTAACGAGAGCGGGCACAAGCAAAGCCGTTCGGATCATGCGCATGACATCTCCTTGAGAGGGGATTATTTAGTGCCTGTTTCAACCCCCCGGCACATGTGGGCTCGGTAGACTGATAGCCGGCGGGCCGAAGGCCAAGGTGGTGGCCACCACCTTCAGATCGATCAAGCTGCCGGGCTTCGCGGGCCCCTGGATGGCGCTGCTGATGAGCAGTGCCATGGCGCGTACGCCGCATCTGCTGCTTCCATCACGTGAGCCCCACCCGTTTCCGTTCGGGGAACGGTCACCGTGACCATCCCCCCAACGTTTATGCAAAGCTCTCATTCTGGACTAGCGACCGTTGACGTGCAGCTACCAGGTTCAGAAACAGGCACCCACAGCGATCACTTCATCACCTGCGGTGTGACGAGATCTTGACAGCCCTCCGTGGCGGATGACCAGCTTCCGCGCATTTCCTGAGCAAGACGTGAGCTAACGCTCGGAGGGGGGTTTGTTGGTGTGTGGAGTGTGTGCTGGTCTGGGGTGTTGTGGGTGTGTTGAGAGGCGGGGTGCGCGGCTTCGGTGGGGAGGTTGGGGCCCCACCTCCTGACGGGAGTCAGTCGTGAACGTTGCCGTCGTCCTCCTCACCGCCGCGCTCGTGACCGTCGTCGCGCTGCTCGACGCTGGTGTTCCTCCTCGCCATGCTGGCCGGCGCGGCGGCCGGCGGGCTGACGGCACTGGCGGGGGAAAACACGCCGCGCAGCCTGCCTAGGGTCTGTCGTCAAATGATCTTCGGTCGGGGATCATGGTCGGGTGATACGTCGCCATGAACTGTCGGATGCCGAGTGGGAGTTCGTCCGGCCGTTGCTGCCCGAGTCGCTGCGGGGCAGGAAGCGGTTGGACGACCGCACGGTGCTCAACGGGATCGCGTGGAAGTTCCGTACCGGGACCGCTTGGCGGGACGTGCCCGAGCGGTATGGCTCCTGGGCCACGCTGCACGCCCGCTTCCGCCGGTGGGCCAGGGACGGCACCTTCGAGCGCATGCTCCGGGCCGCCCAGGCCAAGGGCGACGCGGCCGGGGACATCGAGTGGCTCGTGTCGGTCGACTCCACGATCGTCCGAGCCCACCAGCACGCGGCCGGAGCGCGAAAAGGGGGCTCCGCTCCCCGGGACTCGGCCGGTCCAGAGGCGGCCTGACCAGCAAGATCCACCTGGCCTGCGACGCTGTGGGGCGACCGCTCGCCTTCACTGTCACCGGCGGGAACACCAACGACTGCACGCAGTTCACCGCCGTGATGAAGGCGATCCGGGTGCCCCGGCCGGGGCCGGGACGGCCCCGGGTCCGCCCCGACCACGTCATCGGCGACAAGGGCTACAGCTCCAAAGCCATACGCGGCTGGCTGCGGCGGCGGAACATCCGGCACACCATCCCGGAACGGTCCGACCAGATCCGCAACCGGCTCCGGCGCGGCAGCCGTGGCGGCCGTCCGCCGGCCTTCGACAAGCAGGTCTACAAGCGGCGCAACATCGTCGAGCGGTGCTTCAACCGCCTCAAGCAGTGGCGCGGCATCGCCACCCGCTACGACAAGACCGCCGAGTCCTACCAAGCAGCCGTCACCCTCGCAGCCCTGCTGATGTGGGCGTGACATTTGACGACAACTCCTAGGACGAGCAGCGGGACGCCGTAGGTGGACATCGCGAACGCCAACGCGTCCACCGTGCGCGGCAGGTAGACGCTGCGTATCAGCCCGCCGGTGTGGCGTGCGTGCCCCTGGGTCACTACCGGGCTCAAACGACAACCCGGCAGCGAACTCATTCCCACAACGGCCACCGGTGGGCAATCACCGCGGCGGACCCGGGGCTCGCCGTTTCGCCGGCTCGCCGCGATCCCTGATCTCGATGCTGCAAACCTTGCCGACGTCAAACCGCCGCCCAATCATCGTGACACCCGGTGGCAGGAATCGTCGATTCTATGGACGAAGGCACGATATCGGCGTGTATGTGTTGCGCGGCCTGGTCCAAAGCGCTGTGGCAGCTCGGTGTGTCAGGCCCCAGGACCACGAAGTGGGCGATCCGATCGCTCGAGGTTGAGTTACAGGCCGACCTCACATAGGCACCGATTCGCTGGGTGAGGACGATCCGGTCAAGGAGTGGATGACGGTCTGCGTGAGGTTGTACCGCGAGACGGTGGAGCCGACCGGTCACCGGGGCATAGAGGAACTGGATAGCTGCTGCTCTCTGCCGGGTCGAAGCCAGATGGGGGATCCGGCCTGTGCAGAGGTCTCCCGCGATACCAGGCAGGTCGATGCCCGTAGCCCGCTTCACAAGTAGCGGAATCAGATCGCCAGGGAGGTGGGGACTGACGTCGATGACGCGGGGGCCCCTGCGAGTCAGTGTCAGATGCACGTTGAGGACGCCCAGCGTGATGCCCAGCGCGCGTACAGCCCGGGTGACGGTCCGCCGCAGTACGGGGTTGTGCAGTAGTGGGTCATGTGCGTAGACGGAGTGACGCATGACTTGGTGGGTCGGGGCCGGCCCATGAACAGTGCGGGTTATTGCAACGATTCGGATGTCCTCGTCATCTACAACGACCGTCTGGGCGGATACCTGCTCGACGTGCATGTATTCCTCGATCAACGCGTTTTCCCGCTGGTCGGTGGGCTGTCCTGCCGCCGGTCGGGTGATTGCGTCGTATACGACACCGACTTCCCTGGGATCGTGTGCTGGCACAGCAATTGGACGTGTCTTGCTTGACAGTCTGATCAGGACGGGACAACCGAGCAATCGCGCCTGGGTGACAGCCGACTCGACATCGCAGACTTCTGTCCAGCGTGGTTGTGGCACCCTGTGCCGTGTGAGCGCTCTTCTGAGTTCGGCGAAGTCAGCGCATTGAGCTATGGATGCCGCCGGAGTGGTCGGTACCTGGAGCAGCTCGGCAATCTGGGCGGTTGCGCGGAGGTGCTCTGGCGTATAGGTAAGCACACCACGCAGGTCGTGGCCAGACCTGTAGTCTTTGACTGCTTCAAGGGTGGCGACGGGATCTGCGAGATCCGCCACTATGTGGTCGCTCAAGTACTGACGCGCCCATGCCGGCGCCTCGGCATCAAGGAGCACCACGGGGTGTGAAGAAGCGATCTGTGCCAGCTGGAACTCATTCTCCGCGGCATGGGAACCGCCAGCCCCAAGTAGGCACACTGGTTCAGACATTGCATCCTCGGCTGGAGCAGTTGACGGTGCGATCTGATGTCGGTTGCATGCGGTGTCGTCGCAGCGGCGGTGGTGCCTACTCCTTCCGTCACCTCTCGTCGGGCCACCTCTGCACGCGTGTTGCAGTCGTTCTGTGCCTCCGGCTCACCGTCGTCGTGTCGTGCATGTCGCTTCATGGATGTGTCGGGGAAGCGGTTGATCCGGTACAGACGCGGAGTCAGGGAACGAGAACTGACCGTCAGCAGCGCGTCGACGCGTGCACGGCTGCCGGTACTGCAAAACCGACCGCAAGACTGGTTTGATGGACATGACCCTTCCATGCGCAGTGAGGTAAATCAACGCCCTGTTACTGGGCGCACTGATTGTGCGGGTACAGTCGCTGCGCTCCTGGCTGGCCTGCGGGATCACGCAGGGAGCGCAGGATGCGGTGGCTCCGCGGCGTGACCTCGGGCGTGGAAGTTCGACCCAGGCTGAAGAAACGGACGTGACAGTGCGGCAACCTGCCCAAGCCCGCGGCATCGCTACGCGGGCGGAGATCCTTGACGTGGCAGCGAACCTGTTCTCGGAGAAGGGCTACTCGCAGACCTCGTTGCAGGACATCTTGGATCTGACCGGCCTCAAGAAGGGCGGTCTCTACTACCACTTTCAGACAAAACAAGAGATCGCCGTAGCGGTCGTCACCGAGGGCTTCGCCATGGACGACACGCCGCCGCAGGTAGGACCGCTCCAGGCTGTTGTCGACGCGTCCATCGTCTTGGCCTGGCTCACCCCGCAGGTGCCGGTGGTGAAAGCTGCCGCGAGGCTTGCCACCGATCAGGATCACAAGGACACGTTCGGCTACCTCTGGTCCCAGTACATCCCCCGGGTCACCCTGCTCCTGGAGGAGGCCAAGCGACGGGAGGAGCTGAAGCCGGGAGTCAGACCCGACGAAACGTCCTTCGTGTGGGTCGCCGCCTACATCGGAGTCGACTTGATGTGCCGGCTGGACTACCCGGCGTTGCCCCGGAAGATCGCCGACACGAACCTGCACTTCGTCACGGGTATCGCCACGGAACGGGCGCTGGCGGAACTCGACATGAGTGTCGAACGTGGCCGCGAGCTGCTGCAACGATCACCCTGGGCTGCTGAGTACCTGGACAAGGTGGTACCGCGCACCTCTGACGGGTTCGATTGGCACACGGCGACTCCACCCCCGGATGGCAAGACCGGGCAGTGACGGCGAGGGGCGTCAGCGAAGACTCGCCAGCGCCCCTTCCGTACCTCCGACCCTGCTCCCCGCGACTCGGCCTCTACGGCCTGGCGCCGGGCCTCCCCTTACCGGCCGACTCCCTGTTTTTCCTCGCCGCAGCGGTTGATAGTTACTAAGAGTCGTTATATGAGGAAATTCACGTCACCGTCAGTCAATGCAAGCAAGGATTTTCCTGGATCAGTGATCCGAAACTTCATGAGGTCGCGTCCCCGATGGCTGATTCGCACCCGGTCAGCGCCCTGCGTGAAGACGGCGGCCGGGAACGGCTAGGGAAACAGACCGGCAGCATGGTTTGATGCCGATCACTGTGCATGCGTATGAGGGCAGGCACACAACGGACCAGAGCCTTGTGGACGCCTCGCGCAGGGGCAGGGGGGCTGTGAAGCGTGGAGCATCCCGCGAATATCAGCGGCTGATGAGGAAGTACCGCGAGACGCGGTCTCGGCCGGATGTGGGGCTTAATCCCCTCCCCGGCCGACAGGGACCGACGAAGCTGCGGCAGCCCGATGTCGATGAAGCCCTGCGGTGCGGTGCCGGCGTCTACCAGAAGGTCGAGAGCGGCCGGCTGCGTCCGTCCCCGGAGCTGTTCCTGCGGATTGCTCAGACACTCGGCTTCAGTGCACACGACAGGCGCGTTGCCCACCTGGATTTGTTCGACTCTGAGCCGCCGCCAGCAGTGAGGGAGCCTCGGCCGTATTGGCAGTGTGCCGTTGACGGCCAGAGGGAGATGACTTGCGTCTTAGCTCCGGATGGACAGCTGGTGGCATACAACGCGGCCTTTGCCGCGATGTTCGGGGACCGAGGCGTTCCTCCGGACTTCTGGCGCTGGGCTCTGTTATCCGACCACGCACGAAACACCTCCCTCATCGACTGGGAGACGGCCTGGGCGCCTTACCTAGTGGAGGAGTGCCGCCTGCTGTCCCTCCGTTACCGGGGCAGTCCGGTTATTCGCCGCCTGTGCACGGACTTGGCCGACGATCCCCGACTGCAAAGCCTGTCCAGGGCGGACTCCGATCTCAATGGCTGTGCCGGCTCGGTGTGGCATAGCCAGAAGGGAATCAGTCATGTCCGCGTCCTGGCAGCCGAATCCGAAGGATTCCGCGTGCTGACCTTTCTAGCCAGAGGCGAATAGCCAAACGCTGACCATTCCGTCCCAACCCGATCATGATGGAGGCGCCGTGCACGTCCTGGTCCCGGATGACCCGGTAATGGCAGTCAATTTTCTCTCAGTGGAAGAGCCTCTCCTGCATTCACTTCATTACTACTACGGGACCGAGCTGACCGATGCCCAGGCAGCGACCATACGAGTCGCCTACGACAGTTGGGGGGAATTACAGCAGGAGCTGCCCGCCAGGTTCCGCAGCCACGCGCCGGACGTCGTAACCGACGAGGAAGTCGGGTACGTGCTGGAGGGCGTGGCGGGGCAGCGGTTGACGAGACTGTGCGCCATCGATGTCGGGCAACGCGTTGACCACCTTGAAGCCTGCTACATAATGCTGCGCCAGGCACAGCTTGACAGTCGTCGGGGTGCGCTGGCTCTCCTGGCCGACGTGCTGTTGGAGATCAACGACGGTATCGATTTCGTCGACCGTTTACGTCGCGTCCTGCAAGTCCTACGTCTGCCGCCTCCCCCGCGGCTTCTCGCGGCCATTCCGCTCCCGGCGCCCTGCGGACCCGTGACGGTCGTTCCGCTCAACGCTGAGCAGGAGGGGGAGTACCGAGGTTACTGTGGGAAAGTCATCGGGATCCTCAGCGGTGACGACGGTTTCGCCTTCGTCACTCATTGGGCGTTGTACGCGATGTAGTGGCGGCGCGCCTCCACGGGCGCGCGGCGGCTCCGGCACGCGACTGCCGGGCTATGCGGGCACCATCTCGGCGGCGGGCGCCGGCGCGCTCAGCATCGGATGGTCACCCATGACGCCCTCCAAAACGGCGAAACCCTCGGTCAAGGACAGGGCGTGCGGCGCCAGCGACTCGATCAGCGCCTCCTCCGCGTCGGGCAGCTGGTGGATGTGTTCCGAGGTGATACGGCCGGCGGCAAGCAGGTCCCCGCTGTGCGCTTTCACCTGGCTCAGGGCGAACAGACGGTGAAGCCGGCCGAGGACTGTCTGCGCCTGGGAGTCGGAGGCCGTGGCACGCCCCGCAGCAAGGCCTCCGCCGCGAGCCGGTGCACGTGAGCTTCGACGAGTTGTAGGGCCGGCGTCACTGTTCCGTTCCACCGTGCCAGCGGATCGCCGCAGCGTCCGTTGCGCAGCCTACCGCGGGCCCTGCCGTGCCAGATGCGCTCGATGTCCGCGAGGAGTTCCTGGAGATAGCCCGGATCATCCAGAGCTCGGCCTGCCGCGGGCACCACGGAAGGCGGCGTCGGGGTGAACCCGCCCATGAGCATCTCGCCGGCCGCCTTCACCCAGATGACACGATTGTCTCCCTCTGCGGTGACGGTCCCCTCATTCGCGGCCAGTTGGTAGGCGATCCCGTTCGACAGCAGCAGACCCTGTGCTCCGCAACGCTCACGGCATTCCGTCATGACCGCACGGGCCTGCCAGGTGATCCAAGCTTTGGCCACGGCCGCCGTACGCTCGATTTCCTCACGTTCAGCCTCTGCGCCGCTCGTCCACTGCTGCACCACGTCGCGGTGCAGCAGTGTTGCGGCGTAGATGGTCGCGACTGCGGAAAGGAGGGGGGCGTGGTGGCTGCGGTGTTCGATGAGGGGAACCTTGCGGCCCGTCGTCATCCCGGAGGTGAGCCGCCGGTGAGAATGCTGCACGGCGACGGCCAGGGCGTGCCGTGTCACGCCGAGACTGTAGGCGCTCATGCAGAGTTTGCCGGCGTGGACGCGGCGGACAGACCGGAGGAATCGTTTCCGGGGATTGCCCAGCGTGCTGGAGAACGTGCCGTCACGCGACAGACGTCCGTGCTCCCCCTGGAGCATGGCATCGAAGGGCAGTTGCACGCCGTGGAAGTACGTGGCGCAGTGGTCGACGGGGGCGCTGGCGGTCTGCGGGAGAGACTGCACCTCCACGCCCGGGTAATGCCGGCCCCGGTTGTCAGTCAGAGGGGTGAGGAAGAGGAACACACCATGGTCGGTGTCGTCGACCATGAGGCGGGCCGCCACGAGGGCGTTCTTGGCGCCACCGGTGCCCGAGGTGTTGGGCATCCACTTGCAGGCACCGGGTGCTGGGGTGTCGAGGACGAAGCTGCTCGTCTCGGGATCGTATGTGGCCGTCGTCTCCAGCGAAGCTGCGTCGTTGCCGTGGTCCAACTCCGTGCACAGGAAGGTTCCTATGCTCTCCATGCGGGCGTACGGGTGCAGGTCTCGCCCGTTGGAGTCGTGGTCCAGCAGACTGCCGATGTGCAGGTTCCAGTGGATACTCGCAATCGTCGCCATACCGGCATCCACGACTCCGGCCCACTCGTGCATCGCGACTAGGTTCTGTCCGGCAGATCATGTGACTTTGCGACCGGACACTCGTTGGTTGGGGCATGGGTCGGGGGGATCTGACGAATCACGAGTGGTCGCT
>NZ_JBEZWU010000059.1:0-16337 GCF_040637655.1 Streptomyces sp. NPDC028722 | reverse complement strand
CGGCCGGACGAACTCCCACTCAGCATCGGACAGTTCATGGCGACGTATCACCCGACCATGATCCACCACTCAAGATCTTTTGAAGACACTGCCTAAGCCCGCCGCCGACGCCCGAGGCGATACCGACCCGCGCGGCCCCACCCGCCAAGAGCGCGTCGCAGCGGCCCGCGACGAGTACGGCCAGGAACCTTCCCGGCCCCGCACCCTCCGCGTGCGGGGCCGGTCCCGTACCCGCCCGACCGGCCCCCTGCTCCCGTACACCTCCGCGTCGGCCCCGTCGGCTTCTCCGCCGTCCCCAAGCCCACCACCTGACCGACCTCGCCAGGTCCCGCGTCTCCAGCCGCCGCTGGCCACCACCACAGCCGCCGCCCCCTAAGGCCCCCCACACCGTGCTTGCCCGGCTAACCCCTCGCTCTCGCACGGTCACGCCATCAGCCACGCCCCGCTCCCGAGCCGGAGGTCATCGATCCCGGCCGTCGGGACGAGACCGGCGGGACACTCGCTGTGCGGGCCCCGGAGCACTGAGCCCCCCACCAGCGCCGGGCCGCCCTGGACACAGGGCGGCCCCTTGCGCCGCTTGCCCCCGCCCCAGGCAGTGTCGGTGGGGCCGGAAGGCGCTCCCGCCCCCCTCACCGTGCGGTCGAGCCCCCGGCCGGCCGGGCCGCCCCACCCCGCAGGGGCGGCCCGGCACCCCCACGGCGTGCCCCGGTCACCGGCCCCCGCGCGCCGCGTCCCGCCACCGCCCGCAACTCCCAGAAGAGGCCGCATCGTGCCCGAGCGCACTATGACCCTGCCCGGCAGCACCGACCAGTTCGTACTCACCGACCGCCCCGCACTCACCCTCACCGACCGCTACCGGCCGCTGCCCGACGGCATGACCCTCCGCCACACCACCGTGGTCCGCGCCCGCCAGGTCCACGCCGGGGACGTGGTCGTCGCCTTCTTCACCGACGGCCCCGGCACCCGCTACGCCGAGCACGTCCCCCAGGCGTTCACCGCGCACCCGCGCCGCTTCGGCACCTGCCCGGCCCAGTGCGAGGAGTGCGAGGACGTCCACGCCCACGGCGCCACCGCAGACCGCTACCTGTGCCTGGACGGCGCCGACGACCGCGAGGACTGCGTCATCGTCTACCGCAACACCCCCGTCGCGATCATCCCCGCCACCGCCGCCGCATCCCTGCCGCCGGTGGACCGCGCCCCGCTGCTCCCCGACCTGTTCGCCCTCGACGACGACGGCGAGTCGGGCCCCTACGAGGCCCTGCCCGTTCCCCGCACCTTCGGCCCGTGGGACGCCATCAGCGTCACCCGCGCCACGGCCGAGCAGATCGCCGCCGACCTGCCCGCCAGCCACACCGGCCGCCACCTCACCTGCGAGTGGCTGCACGACGCGCTGCTCATCTCCTCCGACCCGCGCCTGCGCACCGAACCAGGCCGCCCGGGACACCTCATCCGCCCCGACGCCGACAGCCGGTACCGGATCGGCGGCCTGTGGCCGTGGCAGCACTGGAGCCCCGAAGAGGACTACCCCACCCACTGACCCCCCGCGCGCCTCGCGCGGCGCCGGGCCCCCTTCACCGACCAGGAGTCCCACGTGAAGATCCGTCTCAGCTCATCCGAGGCCACGTTCACCGTGTCCGGCACGATCAGCCGCCCCCAACTGCTCGACACGACCCGGGAGGGCACGCACCAGATGCGAGCCGAGGAATTCGAGGCAGAACTCTGCCCCCCTGCCCGGGCCGATGGCGCCCAGCGGTGGGAAGTGTGCACGCTCACCGTCCGGGGGCGCCGGGTCGACGACCGCCGCCGCACCCTCGATGTGTGGACGAGCCGCCGCTTCTACCACCCCGTCGAGTTCACCGACGGCGTGCCCGACTGGGTGCAGGCCGTGGCCGGGCAGCTCCTTTCCGACCAGCCGCCGCCCCGCCCCGCGCGTCGTGTCTTCTCCCTCCCCGGTCCGGCCAAGCCCGCCCCCTGAACACCGGCCGCCCCCGGCACGCCCCTATGCCGCCCCGGTGCGGCCGGCGGGGTTGCGGGCCTTGGCCGCCCGCTCGCAAACCTCCGCCTGCCGCACCGGCACGCCACCGGCCCGGGCCGGAACGCCACGACCACCACGTGAACAAGGGAGACGCATCGTGCCCGACACGCTCGACATCTTCTGGGCAGTGATCGCCGAACAGCTCAAGGAACTGCGCACCGCCAAGACCGCGGACGACGTCCTGCGCACCCTGGCCACCGACCAAGGCCCCAACCGCGGGTTCTTCGCGGGCTCCGGCGGAGACGAGACCGTCAGCGACGCCCTGCACACCGCGGGCTGGGAACTGGTCTGGGCGGAGTCCTCCATCTACTACACGATGCGCGCCCCCGACGGATCGATGATCACCTACATCGAGGGCGACATCCACCGCGGCGACCGCCACGGCAACAACCCCGACCAGACCGGCAACTGACCCTCCGCGCACCGCGCTTCCGCGCACCAGGCCCACCCCCGTCGAAGGGGTGGGCCTTCGAACTCCCCCCTGCCCGTCGCCTACCGCCGCGCTGTGTCTTGCTCGGCTAGCCAGGTGGCATCACACCGTGCTCCCCGCCAACCAGCTGCCCCACCGAGCGAAGCCGAGGGAGCCGAACATGACCAAGCCGCCTGAGAACTCGTGGACGGAACTGACCCGGGAGCGGCGTGCCGCCATCGACGCCCGTGACCTGACCCACTGGACCCTGCGGCAGCTGCGAGCCGAAATCAGCCGCCGCGAACCCCACGCCCAACAGGAGCCCGTCGCGTACTGGCTGCAACGACTCGCCGCACGAGCGGCCGAGATCCGTACCGAAAACGAACTGCGCAACCTGCCTCGGCACCCCGGACTGCGCGTCGTGCCGAACCGAGCCCGTTCGCCATGGACCTACGTGATCACACTGCGCGAGAACGGACAGCGCCTGATCGGCCTGGACTACCCAGAGCCCAACATGGCCCACGAGGCCGCGGACCGGCTGGTAGCCGTCTGCGACTGGACGGTCCCGCCCGCTGAACACACACCGGAGCACCGGGCCGCCGCTGCGGCCGAGGGACGCATATGGGGCTTGATCAATTTGCGGGGTTCGTCCCCGCGGCGGAGGCTACGCCCACGCGCTGTTCCCCTTGGGAGGTGATGCGACCCGACGCGCCTACGAAGCCACACCTGCTGCAACCAGCTCCCCTCGGTCTCTGCACAGCGCCGACTGGGCGAGGATCATGGAGCTACGAGTGGATGCACGGGATCGCCTATGCCGTCGACGTGGTGAGGGAAGCCGGACTCACAGTCCGCAGACTGCGGGAGGCGGCGACAGACTGCCTTGGCCGCGCTGTCCGCGCATGGAACGCACCCCCTCCCGGCGCCCGCCGGTACCGCGGTCGGTGCCTCGACGCGTTGACGAGTACGAACGAACGATCCACTTGGCGGCGGCCCAGGTCCGTACGGTGGGACACCCAGCGCCCACGCCTCACGGCGATAGCCGACGCATGGCACCGGTGGACTCATATCCACCCACGCCGGGCCGCGATCACCCCTGCTTGGAAGCGGTTGGCCGCGCCCAGTTCCTTGTGCAGCCTGCTGATGCGGCGCCGCATTGTCCGTACCGACCAGCCCAACTGGCGGGCTATCGCCTCGTCCTTGAGGCCGCTGACCAGCAGGGTGAGCATCTGGCGGTCTTCCTCGTCGAGCGGGTCCTCGGCCGGCGCCTCCAGAGGTGTGGCGGTGCGCCAGCACAGCTCCCAGTAGTCGATCAAGCCGTCCAGCAGCGCAGAGGGGCGGATAACGGCAGCGCGGACCTCGCTGGTGAAGTCGAGGGTGAGCGGCATCAGGGCCAGACGCCGGTCTGCGATCGCCAGTTTGATGCGCAGGCCGGACAGGACCCGGGCCTGCTCGCCGGCGGAGACCAGTTTCCGGATGTCGCCGAGCACACCGGGCCACTCCAGGGCCTCGGGGGCGTAAACGACCCGGTAGCGGACGCCCCGGGTGAGCGCGGTCGCCTCGACAGGGTTGGAGGTGGTGAGCGCGTACGGCGGACGGTCCAGGGCGGTGACGTCCTCGCGCGCCTCCTGCTGAAGCCGAACGAACCAACGGCACAACGCCTCGTCGCCGGTGATGACTTCGATCTGTTCGGAGTCGCACTGGCGGGCCGTCGAGAAGAGGCGCGAGAGCTTCTCCGCGGCCGCCCGGACACCGTCGAGATCGGCGGTGCGGGAGCGGACCAGGGACTCCAGGGCCGCACCCGGCTCAAGGGCCGCGTACCGGCGACGCGTTCCGGCGAGCCGTCCCACCAGGCCGTTCTCCCGCAGTCGGTCCAGTGCGCGGGCAACCCGCTCGGTGGAGCAGGACAGGTCGGCGGCCAACTCCGCAGGAGCGGCGGTGTGGCGTACCAGGATGGCTCGGTAGACGCTCTCGTCGAACGTATCGATTCCGACGGCGGTCAGCTGGGGCATGGGTGGAATCTTGGCCCGTGTGTGCCAGCGGCAGCAATGGGCCAGACAGAATCGTTGTTTAGACCACTGGATTCCCCTTACTTGTTCTGGCATGACCCCTCGTAGATCGTTCACCGCCGCGCTGCCGGTCGCCGTCCTCGGCGGCCTGCTGTGGGCGGGACCCCAGTCCGCCACCGCGGACTCCCATCCGGATCCGGAACAGCGCGTCATCGTCACGCTCGCCGGGGAAGCCGCCGCGTCCGGCCAGGGCGTGCTGCGCTCCGCCGACGCTCGGGCGATCGGCAGCGACCGGACCGCTCTCGCCGCGCGGCAGCGGTTGTTCCTCGCCCGGGCCAAGGGCGCCGGGCTGCACACCGGTTCACCGCGCACACTGAACCTGCTGCTCAACGCGGTCGCGGTGACGGTGAAGACCTCCGAGGTGGCCGCTCTCAAGCGGCTGCCCGGGGTAACCTCCGTGGTCCCCGACGCCAAGGTGCGCCTGCTCACCGACTCGAGCGTGCCGCTGGTCAACGCCCCACAGGTGTGGCGCCGCAAAGACCCGGCGGGCCGGAGGGCCGACGGCACGGGCGTCACCGTCGCCGTCCTGGACAGCGGGGTCGACTACACCCATCCCGACCTCGGCGGCGGTTTCGGGGAGGGCCGTAAGGTCGTCGGCGGCCACGACTTCGTCAACGACGACGCCGATCCGATGGACGACAACGGCCACGGCACGCACGTCGCCGGCATCATCGCGGGCAGGGCGGCCGAGAAGGGCGGTGTCACCGGTGTGGCGCCGGGCGCGAGCATCCTGGCGTACAAGGTCCTGGACGACATGGGCGAGGGTTACACCTCTGACGTCGTGGCTGGGATCGAGGCCGCGGCCGACCCGGCCAACCCGCACCGCGCCGATGTGATCAACATGAGCCTCGGCGGCTCCGGCGACGGCACCGACCCTCTCGGCGCCGCCGCGCGAGCCGCCACCGAGGCGGGCGTCGTCGTGGTCGCCGCGGCCGGCAACGAGGGACCGGGCAGGGGCACCATCGGCACTCCGGCTGCCGCTGACGGCGTGCTGGCGGTGGGCGCCTCCATCAGCGGGCTGCGCATCCCGAGCGCCACCTACCGGGACGGCAGGAAGATCCAGGCCTACCGCGGAATGCTCTCCGCCAACCCACCCGGCAAGCCCGTCACCGTCCCCCTCGTCGACGCCGGGCGCGGCACCGAGGAAGACTGGAAGCGGGCGGGCGACGTCCGGGGCAAGGCCGTCCGGGTCAACATGCTGGTGGCCCCGTCCTCCGGGGACCTGTTCATACCCGAGATCGAGATGGCCCGCGAGGCCGAGCGCCGCGGCGCGGTCGCGCTGCTCGGTGGTTCCTCCGGAGCCGGCGGCCCGGCGCTCACCGCGGCGGGTCCCGCGCAGGACGGCCCGCCGGCCGCCTTGGCCGACGGTTCGGTCCCGCTCGCGCCGCAGACCTCCGTGAAGGACTCGGGCGACTCGCTGCGCATGGACCGCCTGGTCATTCTGGGCATGGATGACACCCAGTACGCCGAGCTCGGCCGCCGGCTGGCGAAGGGCGGGGTGCAGGTCACGATCAGCGGGACGGATGTCACCGACCAGATCCCCTCGTTCTCCTCGCGCGGGCCCGGTGCCCGCTGGAACCTGAAGCCCGACGTGGTCGCTCCGGGTTACGACATCCGCTCCACCGTTCCCAAGTCGCTCTACGCTCCCGGCTACTACCGCATGTCGGGTACGTCGATGGCGGCGCCGCACGCCGCGGGCGCCGCCGCCCTGCTGCGCCAGCTCCACCCCGGCCAGAGCCCTGCGCAGGTCACCTCCGAACTGGTGGGTTCCGCCAAGTGGCTCAAGGCGTACGGTTCGACCACGGCCGGCTCCGGCCGCCTCGACGTCGCCGCGGCCGCCGACCGAGCGGACACCGGGATCACCACCTCCCCCAGCAGCCTCTCCTTCGGCCTCGCCGACCTCTCCCGGCCCACGGTCGGCGGCAGCACCAAGCTCACCGTGACGAACTCCGGCACCAGGGTCCGTACCGTCCGGCTGACGGCGGGCAGGCACGCCCGGGTCAGCCCGTCCACCTTGCACATCCCCGCGGGCGCCGACGCCACGGCGAGAGTGACCGTGCGGGCCGAACGCCCCGAAGGCGAGGCCGAGATCACCGGCGCGGTGACCGTCACCCCCAAGCACGGGGCCGCGCTGCGCGTCCCGTACCTACTGGTGGTGCGCAAGCTGTTCCTCCAGGCCGGCCCCGACCCGAGTGACGGCAACTCCGCCGCCCTCGTCTTCACCCCGGCGCCGCTGGCTGCGCCGCCCGTCCTGACCGTCACCCCGCCGCACGGCAGGCCCTACACCGTCCGCACCGCACTCCGCTCCGCCAACGTCTACCAGGCGCGCATCACCGGACGCGGCGAGGGCACCCACCTGGTCTCCGCCGAGGGCCGCAGCACCGACGGCAAGACGCTGACCAGCAACGGCGACGGCTTCGAAGTGACCCCCGCGAGCAGCCGCGGCTCCCGCTGGCAGCCCGCCGGCCCCAACTCGGAGAGCGGCGACATCACCATCGCGCCGAGCGCCCCCGGGACCGCCGTCCTCACCCAGTACTACAAGACCGGCCCCTGGTCCACCAAGGACAACGGCGCCACCTGGACCCAGCACACCAGGCTGCCGCTCGGCGACGTGGCGGGCAAGGCCTTCACGGTGGTCGACCCGCACAACGCCCGGCGCTGGTGGTACGCGGCCAACAGCCGATCAACCGTTCCCCGTACGGGCTCGATCCTGCGCACGGAGGATGGCGGTCGCACCTGGAAGACTCTCAACACCCCGGACGGTCGGCTGATCGACTTCCTTGCCGACGAGTCGGGCCGGACTTTGCTTGCCGTTACCGCCACCGACCTGCTCATCAGTCGGGACGGCGGCGATACCTGGGCAGTCCAGCCCCTCGGCATCCCATCCGCCGTGTACGACGTGGCGATCGGCGGCGACAGCGTCTATTTCTTGACCGGGTCCTCGGTGTGGAAGCGCGACGGCCTGTCCTCGGGCAACCTCGGCAGGGCCGCCAAGGTGTACGAGGCCGCCGACGGTCAGATCTCCGTCAGCGTCGTCGCGGACCGCCAGGTCGTCGCCGTGTACGAGTTCGGGTCCAGCGTCGTCGGCTCCTTCGACGGCGGCCGTACCTGGTCCACCCTGGACGACTACGGACTCGGCGCCACGGGCCTCACCCTCAGCGGCGGCGACATGTACATGGGCTACGGGAAGAACATCCGGGTCGGCCGCGACCACGGCCGCCACTGGCGTACCGTCGCTGCCCCAAACTCGGCCTCCACCACCTCGGACTTCGACCGCTGGGCGGACGGCTCGCTGACCGTCTCCTCGGACGCGGCCGGCGTCTACCGGGGCACCGCAGACGGCAGGGGCTACCGCCGCCTCGGCGTCCAGGGCGGCACCGTCAACGCGCTGGCCCTCAGCGGAGGTTATCTGCTCGCGGCGGGCAGGCAGGGCACGCACCGCTCACGGCTGCCGGTCTCCGGGGCGGAGTGGGGCACCACCGGCGGCGAGGGCATGATTGGCGTCGAGACCCGGCTGCTCCAGGCCTCCGCCAAGGATTCCCGCGTCGTCTGGCGGGTGCGTACCGGCGCCTGGGACGACTTCCACCTGGAGCGCAGCGGCGACGCGGGCGCCACCTGGCAGGAGAAGGGCGCCAGCAATGGCTCGGTGTACGCCTTGACGGTCCACCCCGCTGACCCCGACCGGGTGTACGTCTCGTACTCGAACCTGCTGGGCAGGGGGCTGTTCTCCACTGAGGACGGCGGCGCCACCTGGAAGAACCTGCTGCACGGCCGGACGTACTTCACGGCGGTCGCGGGCGACCCGAAGAATCCCGACCGGCTGTGGCTCGGCGCACCCGACGGGCTCTACCGCTCCGACAACGCGGGCGACGACATCACCAAGGTCGCCGAGGGACGCGTGGACACCATCGAGTTCACCGGCCGTAAGATTCTGACCGGCGGTGACTCCATCAGGGTGTCGACGGACGGCGGAAAAACCTTCCGCCGCGCCGACACCGGCCGACTGTCGCTACGGGTGGCCGACATCCAGGCGGTGGGCGAAACGCTCTACGCCGCCACCACTGGCTACTGGGATGTGGCCCTGCCGCGCGGCGGCCGGGGTGTGCTGCGCTCCACGGACGGCGGCCGCAGCTGGCACAACATTTCCACCGGTCTGCAAAACCTCAGCGCCACCAGCCTGGCCACCGCCGGCGGTTGGCTGTACGTGGGCACCGTGGAGGGAGGTGTGCACCGGCTGAAGCTCTGACGCACAGCGGCCGAGGGGGGCGCACCGAGCCCGGTACGCCCCCGCCCCGCCCGCGTCGGCCGTCAGCCCGGCGTCCCGTCCGCTTCTGGATCGTCGGGGTGCGGGCCGCCGGGGTTCGTTGCCCCCCGGTGGCGTGCCTAACCCGAAACGCGCGGTGCACCGCACGCTCGGCAACGTCGTTGAGGCCGAGCCGGTACAGCGCGTAGGAGTGCCACGCCTCCTGGTTCATCACGTAGTGCGCCTCGAAGTCCAGCGGCAGGGGGAGGGGCTCCTGCGTGGCGGAACCGTAGCCGTCCTCGGCACGGAAGACGTCTTCGTGCATGGATCCTCTTCGTTGAGGTGTCGGGTGCCCGGCGTGCGCCGGTGACGATCACTCAACCGGCCCAGCGCCCCGAACACGCATGCACGCGACCCCCGATATGACCGTCCGAAATTCAACGGTCGCATACAGTAATCGCAGCGTGAAGGTGAATGTCCCGCCTGAACTGCGGGAACAACCTCGCGGGAGCGCCAGAGCTCCCCCTCCAAGACCCCATGACATGACCGGAGTCACACGCCAGTGTCTCGGTGGCGAGGCTAAATCGGCTCGCACCAGAAGCAATCGGTGTCTCGCCCACGAGGAGAACGACCGGCCGAACGGTACGGCCCGCGTGTACAACTCGGCCCCGTCACCCGCCGATGCCGTGCCCTCCCCAGCCGACGCGTCGTTGTCCCGACTGGTGCCGCCCCTTGCTCGCGCTGTGACGGTGCCCGGCCGAGCGCTGCGTCAGCCCACGACTGACGCGGACAGGTAGGCCCCAGACGCGCCGCGTCACTCACAGCGCCCCGCCCGTGTGGCCACGCCACCCAGCAGGCGCCGGATCGTGGGACCGGCCATAAAAGGACGGCACGCCCATGACCTCCCCCCACCCGCGCAGGCGGCCACAGCGGCGCAGCGAGATCCCCCACGGCCCGCAGCAGGACACCGGCCTGCAGCAGATCCGCGACACCCTGCCGCCCGCGCCCGCCCCCTGCACCGTCGAGCCCGCCCCCCGCCCGGTAGGCGAGGAGGTGCCACCGGAACTCCTGGCGCTGGTGACCCACCACTGCCGCCGCATCAACGCCTACCTCGCCCGCGCCCAGCACCTGCAGACCCTGCACGGCGACAGCATGAAGCAGTGGCAGCGCCTGGTCCTGTACGCCCTGACCGACGCCCTCGCCCACAACCACCTCCTGGTCGGCACCCTCGCCGCCTACCTCCAACGCCAGCACCTCGACGCCGACCTGCTGCGCCGCTACCTGCAATCCCCCGACCCCGACCGCTACATCACCGTTGAGGCCGTCCAGCACCTTGACGGCCTCGCCGGCGCCGTGCCCGAAGAAGCGGCCGAGCCGGTCTGGACCACCATCGGTCGGCACATCGCCCGCGACGGCCGCTGACAGCCGGGTCCGGGCAGCACGCCCAAGCTTGTTCCGAGCGAGGGATTCTCCCGACGGCTCCTGGTCGCAAGCCCAAAACAGCTTCAGGATCTTGGCAGGCGCGTTGGCCCGCGCCCGCCGACACAGAAGCCGGCACCCTCTTCGGTGCCGGCTTCCGCGTTCCCGCTACGCCTCCGATCGCGAAGGAGGCGACCAACAGGGCATCCCGGTCTGACGGCCCGGGGTCCGCGGCGCACTGGCCGCCGGGTCCTGCGGGCGAGCGACGCCCGGCGGCGGCCAGCGGCGGCCCGTCCATGTGCCGGGCGTGCGGTCACCTGTACACGCCGCCCGGCCGGGGTCCGTCCGGGGCGAGGAGCTGGGTGACCGTGACGAAGGTGTAGCCGCGGGCCTTCAGGGTGGAGATGATCGCGGGAACCGCGGCGACCGTGCCGTTGTAGCCGTGGTTGGTGGGGTCCACCCGGTCGTGCAGCAGGATGATCCCGCCGGGACCGGTCCGGGCCAGGATCCGGCTGGTGATCAGCGCCGAGTCGGTGGTCTCGTAGTCGGAGGCGGTCGCGCTCCACAGAACCTGCGCCATGCCGAGCTCTCGGCAGATCCTGGCGATGGTCGTATTCGTGCGGCCCTGCGGTGGGCGCAGCAACGTCGGGCGCCGGCCGATGACCCGGGCCACAGCATCCCGGCCGCGGCTGATCTCCTCGCGTGCCGCCTCCGGGCCGACCGCGGTGAGGATCGTGTGGGACCAGGTCAGGGTCTCCACCTCGTCGCCTTCCGCGGCCATCCTCCTGACCGTCCCCGGATCCTTCAGGACGTGGTTCCGGCCCAGGGTGAAGAACGTGGCGTGCACGCCGTAGCGGCGCAGGATGTCCAGGATCTGCGGGGTGCGCCGGCTTGGCGAGTCGTCGAAGGTGAGCGCCACGCACCTGGTCCTTCGGCAGTCGACGGGGCCGCCCGGGTGCCGACCCGGCCGGCCCGACCCGGAGGCACCGACCGCCGATGACACGTGCCGGGGAGCCACGGCTTCCGCGGTGGCGTCCTTGCCGCCCCCACCCGGTGCGCCCAGCACCAGTGCCGCCGCAGCCACCACCGCGGCTGTCCCACGCGTCACGCGGGCCTGCGCGGTCACGTGCCGCACGCCGCCATCTCCGCCTGCCGACGAGATCCTTCGGTCCTCGTGGACCGGAACGCGCCTCGAGGGAATGGATGAGGCATATGTCGAATTTACCCCATGGGGCGATCACGGACATCTGGAGGCGGCCCCTGTCCGAGGCGGGGGAGCCCTGCCGAGGAGAGCCGCGCATGGGGATGTTCAGCGGCGGGGCAGCACGACGTGGGACAGGGCGGTGATGGTGAGGAGGCCGATGCGCATGCCGGGGGAGTCTCCGCCGGGTACGGTGAGCAGACCGCCGAAGAGGGCCACGGCAAGCGCACCGCCAGTCTGGCGCAACGAGTTGAGGAGCCCCGACGCGGTCCCCGCGAGCTCCTCCGGGACGGCGTCCAGCAACAGCGCGGTGAGCGCGGGCACCACGAGTGCCCCGCCCATGCTCAGCGGCAGCAACAGGACCAGAACCAGCCACACCGGGGTGTGCGCACTGCGAGCGGGAGGGCATCAAGGGTGCGGACATGGTCGCCACCCGGCAGGCCCTCAAACGCGCGAATGGTGCCGTTCCGGAAGGCGCGCCCCTTGAGCAGGACGACGTCCGTCCAGTCGCCTGAATCGGTTGCAGGGTCCGCACGAGCGCTCCCTTGCCAGAGGGAAGGTAATGGCTGTCCGCTCCGTCCGCCTCTGGTGACCGCCCCAACCGCTCCTTGGGGCCTGGCCGCCGTAGAGGTTGTTTCTGACCGTCTCGAGGAACCGGGTGACGCGGCTATTGCCGCTCGGCGCGGTCCCCGCCGAGACCATGGCCCACGTGGACCAGGCGCTGCGCGCCGTCCTCGACCTGTAACCACAGGCCGGTGGGTGGCAGTCCGGCTCGCCGATCCGCCCCCACACTGGGTCACCCAACAGGACATCGACAGGGCCGTCTTCGCTGCCCTCTGTGGCCTTGATGACGCCCAGCACGCCCTGGCCGGGAGAGGAGTCTCTGCGGTCGGCTACGCGCGTCCTTGGCAACCTGGCAGTCCCTGGCCCGAAGGGACCGGCCTGGCCCTCAGCCCGCCAGCGGCGGATCCACTTGCGGGCGGTGGTCCTGGATATGGCACCAGGATCCGGCACACCCGCCGCAGACCCTACGCGGATCTGGTGTTCGGGCGGCCGTGGAGGCTGAACAACTGCCCGTTCCAGGTGATCTCGCCGGTGAGCAGGTTCTCCTCGAAGCCGCCGATCCGGCCGAGCCGCTGGGCGTGCTGGAGCAGGCTGGCCAAGCGGGTCGCCTCGTCCTCGATGCGCCAGATCAGCAGCACGCCCGCGCCGTGGCGGCTGATGCTGATGTCGGCGACCGCGGACAGCGGCACCTCGGGGTGCTGCTCAGCGCGGTGGTCGCCTCCGCCAGCAGGTCAGCGCCCGCTACACCACGTCGTCCACGTCGAAGCCGTCGTCCATCTATCCCCTCCTGCCCAGCCCCACTGCACCTACCGCCTCTCGCGCCCGGCCGTGTAGCACCGCCAGGCGGAAGGTGAGCCTTGCACGCGGCCGGCGCGCCATCGTCACCCACCACCTGATCTTCCACGCAAACCGCGCAGGTCTCCACTCGGACACGACCAAAGCGCCCTGTTCAACATCACACGAGAGGCAGTCATGGGATCGAGTGACAACACCGCGTCGTCCGCCGAGGGGACGCCCGAAACCACTAGCGTCAGGGCGGTGAACACCGACACGCTCGCCATCTCCGAGACGGGTGTCACCGTGCGCGTGGACGCCGAGGACAACTAGCACCGACCAGGCCCCGCCGCACCGTGCGAGAGATGGTCAGGGTCAGGGGAGGAGTCGCAAGCGCTGTCGCCATGGCCTGCGGCCGGTGTCGGTGACTGGCGCGTCGGGGGAGGGGGCGGATTCCGTGAAGTAGGCGCTGTCTTTTGGGCGGTTTCGGGCCGTGGTCGGGCGGGGGCGCGGGGCCGGTTCCAGGTGGGGGATGTACTTGGAGCAGTGGACGTAGGCTTCGTCGACGGTGAGGTGGACCCACAGGTGGGGCTGGCGGCCGGGCGCGGTGTCGGTCGGCAGATGCGGGTACCACGCGCGGACCTCGTGGTCGGTGTGCAGCCGGACGGTGCCGTTGACGTGCAGCCCTATGTGGTCGTGGGTGAAGTCCATGAACAGCATGCCGAGGTGGGGGTTCTCGGTCATGTTGCCCGCACTGGCGAGGACACCGTTGCCCCGGTATTCGGGGTAGGTCAGGGTGCGGTCGTCGGGGGAGACGCAGAATCCCGGCGGACCGGAGCGGAAACTGGTGTCGCAGGCTCCCCGGGAATCCGCGGTCGACAGGAACACCATGCTCTGCCGGGCTATGAACTCCCGCATGGCGGGCGTCAGATATGGGTGCACCTGGCGGTCGTAGAAGTCGGCCGCTCGCTCGGTGGTGCCGAGCTGCTGCTGCAGCAGTCGTTCACCGAAGGAGCCGGTCGTCTCGGGTCCGTTCACAGCTGGTCGGTCTCCTCTTCGGGCTGGGGAGGTCCCAGAGGGGCGGTCAGGACGGGGGTGTCCCAGGGGTCGTAGCGGATGTGATGGGGCGGGATACCGTGTCGCCGCAGGGCCGCCACGGCTCCACCGAGCATCTGCGGGGGGCCGCACAGGTACGCCTCGTGCCGGTACCAGGGGCCGAATTCCGCGATTACTTCGGGCAGCGTGCCCTCCAGACCCACGATGCGCTGATGGGAGACCGCGGCCCGGACGCGCAGCCAGTGGTACCGCTGGGACATGCGCAGCATGTCGTCGAGTCCGTACAGTTCGTCCGCCGTTCTGGCGCCGATGAACAGGCTGACCTCCTGTGAGATGCCGATGCCGTCCCGGGCCGCCTGTTCGATCAGGGCGCGTATCGGTGCCAAGCCGGTACCGCCGGCGACGAAGAGCAGGTCCCGTCCCTTGGTGGAGCGCAGGACCATGTCGCCTTCCGGCGGTCCGAGCCGGACGGGGTCTCCCAGACGGGCATGGTGGACCAGCGCGTTGCTGACTTTGCCTCCGGGTACGGCACGCACGTGGAAGGTCAGCCGGGAGTCGGGCCGTGGGGCGTGCGCGGGCGAGTAATGCCGCCACTGCCTCGGCACCCAGGGCGTCTCGACGCTCACGTACTGGCCCGCCACGAAGGGGTACGGCTGCTGCGGCTGGACGGTGATCTCGGCGATTCCGTGTCCGCGGTGCACGCGATCGACGATGCGTGCGTCCCACACGGCCGGCCGGTGACGCGCATCCTCCTCGGCGGCGCGGACCATCACCTCCGCGGCAGCGGTGTAGGCGCGCTGCCAAGCCCCCGCCAGCTCCGGGCTCCAGGCCGGGCCCGCGTAGTGGGAGAGGGCTTGCAGCAGGCATTCGCCGACGGCCGGGTAATGAGCGCTCTGCGTGCCGAACTTGCGGTGGCCACGCCCCAGACGGGAGCAGAACTCGATGAGGTTACCGGGGTCGTCGACCAGTTCGACGATGCGCAGCAGAGCGCGGACCAGGCGTTCCCGCTGGACGTCGAGTTCGGCCGGGAACAGGTCCTTGACTTGTGGGTATCGTGTGAAGAGTATGTGGTAGAAGTACGCGGCCAGGTCGGCGACATGAGGTGCGACAACCGCCAGGCTGGCCCGCACCAGCGCGACGTCCTCAGCACTGACAGGGGGCTGGGCGGAGGCCGGGCCGGATGGGGCCATCTCGCTCCATCCATCCGCGGGCGCCGAAGGCGTGTCTGGGTCCCAGATACGTCGCATGGACCGGAACCTGCCCGTCACCGTTGCATCCAGGCGTGCCTGGACGAGTCGCGGAACTCCCTCCGCGCTGTCCCCGGCGTCGGGCGACGCCGAGCAGACCCGGTGATATCAGTGCGCTGGCGAGCACCGTACATGGAACACGCATACCTTTCTCTCACCACGTCGGCGCGCTCGGCAGGAGCAGGGCGAACGTCGTCGTCGGACGATGCTCCGAAGCTGCCGAGAGCCCCGCACGTGAGCGCACGGGTACCGTGCCGACAGCCCGGCTGCCTGGTACGGGCGACCGCCAGGCGCCCCGTCACCCTAGCGTTCGAAGCGGACGACATGCTTTCGGGGATACCGCGGAAAGGGTTACCGACCACCGGGGTGGGCGGGGGAGGGCCGGGCGGCGTGGATGGCGGCCCAGGAATGCCCGAAACGCAGGAGTTCGGTGGCGGTGACCGGAGGATCCGTACGGCGTCGACACGGACGGCAGCCTGCGCATCGTCGGGGTGACGACCGTACCGGGCGGTTGCGTCGTCACCCAGCCCTGGGGGTACGGGCCGCAGATGCCGGGCGTACAGGCCCTGCTCTCCGCCGGCACCGTCTGCTACGGCATGTACGCCAACCCCAAGAGCGGCAATCAGGGCAGCCTCGTGCGCGACGGTGTCATCGAGGGCTGGGACCTGCACCCCGGCGGGGGCCCGTGCACCGGTACGCCTCCCGAGGAGGTCCTCACCGCGTACATCTACGGCTCCCACGCGATCGCCGAGTGCTGCGCCCACGCGGGCCTCTTCCCCACCGACCCGCGGCCCTTCACCGGGCCCCCCGACCTGTGGGTGGAACTCCCCGAGCGCGACTACTGGCAGCACTGACCGGTACCACTTCCGAGGGCGCCTCCGCGCCGGGCCGGCAGGTGCGCGCAAGCCGCTGCCTGCCCGCCGTCCCCGGAGGCGGCGGGCCGTGCACGGGGGGGCGGGGCGGGCGGTGAACGAACCGGAGTCCTTCCGCGTCGTTGCGGTAACCGAACCGGGAGGAGCCCCATGAGTGCTGTACGTTTCCCCGCCCGCCTGCTGTCCGCCGCCGCGCTGACGGGCGCCGCGCTGTGCCTCGTGACCGCGTGCGGCGGCACCGCCGAGTCCGTACGGAGCCACGCGGCCGGTGGGCCCCGGCCCACCGCCGCAGGCGGGACGACCGCGTGGCGGGAACCCGCCGCCTATGGCTACACGTTGACGTCGACGACGGAGGCGCTGGCCGGGCGGTTCCGGGTCCAGGTGCACGACGGCAAGGTGACCGAGGTGGCAGGGCTGGAGGAGGACAGCCGGCGCCAGGTCCGCGAACACG
>NZ_JBEZWU010000058.1:0-16474 GCF_040637655.1 Streptomyces sp. NPDC028722 | reverse complement strand
GCGACCACTCGTGATTCGTCAGATCCCCCCGACCCATGCCCCAACCAACGAGTGTCCGGTCGCAAAGTCACATGATCTGCCGGACAGAACCTAGGTCAATCCCCCGATCATTCTCCCGAACCCGCCCCAGTGGCGCCCGGGCCCCGGCCGGTCAGCCGACCACCGTAGTCCGGGCGATGTCCATCTTGCCAGCTTCGGCCAGGGCCCGGCGCAGCTGCGCCACCGGGAGCTGCTGCGGGCTGAGCCACCATCAGCTACGTGGCTGGACACTGAGCGCGAACCGAACCATGGCGAGTGCTGCTCGATTCGGTGCGCAGCACGCAGCATGCGTTCCGGTCCGACACCGCGCTGGAAGAGGTGCGGCCGGCCCAGGAGGCCGGCGGGTGGCGGCCGGCTTCCCGGGGCGGGTCAGGTGCCGTCGGTGCGCAGCGCCCGTGCGGTCCGTTCGCAGGCGCTGGCGAGCTGCTCCCGGAAGGGGGCGACCCGTGGATTGGTCACCGCCTCGCGCCGCAGCGCCGCGAGTGCCTGGACCCACTCCACCGCATCCTCGGGCAGCGTGTAGGGCTGTCCGCTCAGCCGCCGGGCCGGCAGTGTCACGGTGCGCTGGATCACCTCACGGACCGGCTCGCGGTTTCGGCCGCCCTCGCTCACCGGGCGCTCGGCGCGGTCCTGAGCCGTACGCAGCTCCCACGCCCGGCGGCGGTGCACGGGCGAGCAGTGGCGCGGAGGACGGCCCTTGCCGATGTACTCCCCCGGCTTGCCGCACCACTCACAGGTGCGGTGGAGCAGCTGCTCTCGCACGGCCGGCGTCTTGTGCGCCTCACGTGTTTGCCGTGGGTCGGAACCAGGACCTGTTTTCGTCACAAACGAAATCGTGAATCCCCCATTTTCTGGGGCTGAGCGGGGTGCCCGGCAAGCGGGACGGGGCCGCGCAGCGGTGCCGCCCCCGCCGCACGCGCAGCACTCGCGGGGGCCGCGCAGCGAGGGCCGAGGAGCGCAGTGGCCGGTGATCGGGCTGGTCAGGATGTCTCGTACCCCGTACCCCCGCCGGGCCGTCCGGTGGGGGCATCTCTGCACGGGTGGGCGCTGGGGAGTTCGTCAGTCGATGGGCACCACGTCATCGGCCTGCGGGCCCTTCTGGCCCTGGGCGACCGTGTACTCCACTTTCTGGCCCTCGGTCAGCGACTTGAAGCCGTTCCCCTGGATGGAGCGGAAGTGGACGAACACATCCGGACCGCCGTCGTCCTGCTGGATGAAACCGAACCCCTTCTCATCGTTGAACCACTTCACCATGCCTGTTGCCATCAGTGGAAGCCCTTCTCGACGTGCCACACGGGGCCGCGCTGCGCAGCCGTCTCGATGGTCCCCACCCGTCCCGCACCCCACACGTACCGGCGCCGTACTGAATCAGCACGGCGCCTTGGAGCACTTGCTCCGCCCCTGTTGTCCCCGCGGAGGGCAGCGAGGGGCGTCCGGAGCCCGCAGCGCGGCACCAGGGCCTCTGCTGAGTCCGGTGACTCCCTACGGGGCCGCGAAGGCCGCCGCGGAAACCGCAGTGCGTCTGCTTCACACCGACGCGGTCGTCGCCCGCACCTGGCTGATCATCGGCGATGGCCGGTCCGCTCACGAACGAGTGGTGCGCGAGCTGGCCGCCGGCGCCGGGAAGGGTGCGTTGTTCACGGACGACATCCGCTGCCCGGTGCATGTCGCCGACCTGGAGGCCGCCCTCTGGGAGTGTGCTGTGTCCGACGCAGCGCGACAGCCGCCCTGCTCCGCCCCCCGTACCCCAGCGGACACCTCCGCCCCGCCCCCTACGGAGTCCCGATGATCGCGTACCGATCTGCCGCGCCGCACCGCCCGGTCCCGGACTACGCCCGGAAGATCGACGGGCAACCCGTCGTCCACTGCCCGGACTGCCACTGGGCCGCACAGGGCTGCTCCGCCCGGCACCCGGTTCTCAGTTCAGCGTGCTGGACCACTACGTCTGGTGGATCACCTTTCGGTGGGCCAGACATAAACACCCGAACAAGCCGAAGCGATGGATCGTCAGTCGCTACTACGGCAAGTTCAACCGGTTCAGGAACAACCGGTGGATCTTCGGCGACCGGACGTCAGTCACCGACCGAGGCGAGGTTACCCACCTGGTCATGTTCTCCTGGACCGAGATCGTTCGACACCAGCTCATCAGAGCGGGAGCGTCTCCGGACGACCCCGACCTGGCCGAGTACTGGACCGAGCGGCGGCGGAAGGTCAAACCCCCATTGGACGGCTACAACCTGCGCCTGCTCGCCAAGCAGGATGGGCGGTGCCCGCTCTGCGGGAAGCACCTTCTCTTCGCCGAGCAGCCGCCACAGTCTCCGCTGGAGTGGGAGCGCTGGTGGCTGAGCTTCATTCGCCGGGCCATAGCCGCCAGCTATCTCACCCACGACCGGTGCACATCGGATGGAAAACGATCACGCTCGTGCACACTTCCTGCGATCGAGAGTTACAACGTCGCCGCAGGAAGGTCGAAGCATCTTCAAATCCCGCAATGCCCCTGGGGCTTGCTTGAGCCGAGGTGCGGGGAAAGCCCGCGAGCCCGGTTCTGAGGGGGACCCGGCGCAGCAATGCGCCGGGTCTACCCGACATCGCACCCTGCACCTGGCCTTCGCCCGGATGGTGCAGCGGGTGGCCGGCGCCGGTCTCCGCGTCCGGGTCTACGGCAACCTGCTGCGGATTCGCGCCGAGCACTGGCGGCTGTTCGAGCACTCCAGCGTGCTGCTGGCGACGACGTACGCCAGCAGCGTCGCGGCTGAGCACGACGCGGTCACCGGCCGCGACGGCTCGCACGAGGCGACGCGCGCCAACATCGACGAGGCGGTCAGGCGCGGCATCCGGCTGAAGGTCGCCGCCCTCGACTCAGGAGACCACGAGCGCGCCGTGCGGGCCCGCGCCGAGACCGGCACAAAGGGCGAATCCCCGAGCCGTCTGGACACGTCGCCAGCCAGTCAAGCGAGTCGGGGCGCGAGGCGTGCATCACCCGGCCTCTGGCCGGAAGCCGGTCAGACCGAACTCCCGGACTGGAAGGAGCACCAGCACAACACCTCCCACGGCGGTGTCTAACTCCCCTGCGCTGAAAGCCTGTTCGCGTGGCGGAGCTCTCCAGGAGTAAGCGTCTGACCGGGCTGCCGCCTCGGGCCGGTGGTCGGCGCGCGGTCCGATCGCAGCGCGTCCTTAGGCGGCCGCGCCCACGACGAGGCCAGCGGCGGTACGCACCGGACCGCCTGAGTGCAGCGAGGCGGGCCGCCTCCTGAAGAAGCACCTCGGGCCCGGCACGAGCAGGTGCTCCGCGATCTCTTCCTTGGGGTGTGTGACCAGCCAACGGGCTCTGGCGCGGCCGGCCCCTATTAACACGACTCGCCTCCGCACGCCTGCACCGACGCGCGAACACCAGGAGTGAGCGAGCATCAGACATCACCCGGACAGCCTAATAGTATGTCAATCACCTTTATCTGCAACAGATATGACGTGCTGTCATTTGTCGATGAAGATCGGAAAATACCCTGTTCGGAGCCCCATCTCTGGACTTCCGATATGCCTGTCATGACGGCTGTGGATACGTTCATCCACGAGCCGGCTGACGGGCCGGCATTCCGAACAGGAGATCGCGACATGCAGCTTCGTTCCACGGTGATCACCGCCGCCGTTTCAGCCGCCGCCGCCCTGGCCGCGACGGGCATCACCTACGCCTCGGCCGCCTCCGCTCCCCAGCAGGCCCCGGCCGTCACCACCGTTGCACCCCACGGCGGCAGCAACGGAAACAACAACAACAGCAAGGGCAACGAAGGCAACAACGGCAAGGGCAACGAGGGCAACGAGGGCAACGAGGACCACGACAACGACAACGGCCACCGGGGCGAGGACGAGGGCCGTATCCAGATCAACGAGCGGTCATACTCCACCCACCCCGGCGACTGCATCACCGTGGTCAGCGGCCTCGGAGCGAAGACCCTGAACGTCCGCAACGACAGCCGCAAGACCGTCGAGGTCTTCCGCGGGGCCGTCTGCGACAACGGCGCCCCCATCGCCACCGTCGGACCCCACTCCTCCAGCGACGGCGTACGCCCGGGACACGTCGAGGGCATCGACATCGACGAGGGTGTCGTGGCCAGCTTCCGGGTGATCAAGCGCCACCACAACGAGGACTAACCCGCGGCCGACCGCATACTGTGGAGCCCCGGCCCGCCGCAATCGGGCCGGGGTCCCAGTCTGCCCCAATGTCCGACGGCCACGCCCCGCGCACACCCCTGCCGCTCCCGGATGCCAGGCGCGCGCCTCCAGTGCCCGCGCGGCCGCCGATTGCCTTCACCGGCCGCCCCACCTGCACATCGCCGCCCATCTGTGCGTGTTCCCAGGCCGCTGCCCCGGTTGTCCTCCGGGCGCTTTTCCCGACCCGCAAACGGGTGAGGAGTGACATGAGCATCCGCCTCGTCGAAGACGTCAGCGACGGCACCTGCGTCATGGAACGCCTCGAGATCACGCTGACCCCGTCCCTGCCCTGGCTGGGACACCAGGCCCGCTGGGAGATGAAGGGCCACCTCAAAGAACCCGTGGACCTCACCCGGGTCACCTGCAACGTGATCATGAAGTTCGGTCCGGTGAAAATGCTCGACCGGACATACCGGCTGCCCGACCTGCTGGAAGGCATGGGCGCCAGGCTCTCCGGTGACCTCAGACCGGCCGCCGGACCATGGCGCCAGACATGGAATCTCCAACTCCCCGGCACCGTGCCGGTGGCCGAACACCGAATCCTGCTGCGCGCCCGGACGGACAGCGGAAAGAACTTCCTCGCACTGGACATCACCCTGAACTTCAGCCACAGATACCGCCCGTCCCCGTCCCCGACGAGCGGCAGAACAGGCACACGTATGCGCCACGGCTCACACAAAAGCGACCCTCAGCGGTCAGCGGACCGCCCGTGAGCCCGGAATCCAATCCCTGCATCTTTCAGCCGAACGGCCCACATCTTCCCGTTTCGGGCAGGCGGCATTCGCCCATTTGCCCCACTGTGGAAGCGGACCGACAACCGCCGCGTCCTTCCCCTCCGGGAGGCGTCATGGCCGTGTTCGCCCTGCTCATCCCGGTACTGCTCATGCTCATGATGCTTGCGCTGGACGCGTTCGAGGATCTCCTGTTTCCCCCGCCCTCCTCACCTCCCGACAAGACACCAGAGCAGCTCGACAGCCCATCCTGACGAAGCCCCGGCGTGCAGTGGAGCGAGCCAGCCCCGCCTCGATACCCGTGGGGCACTTCGCCGGTAGCCCGGGCCGCCGCACCACGGGCTCGCCCGACCATGAAGCGGCGCCATAGGCGTTCTGGATGGCCGGCGGGCAGTGTGGTGCCCTCCGGCCCCGCGACCCACCACCATCTCCACCACCCGCACCCAAGATCTGGCCGGATGTCGTCCCTGCGCCCGGCAAAGCCCCACGTCAGCGCGGCGTCCTGATCATCGGCGGGACGGGCAGTATCGGACGCCTCGTCGCCGCCCGCCTGCTCGAGTTGGGCCGCCTGCCGCGCGTGCTCACCCGCGACCCCGACCGCGCCCGACGGTCGCTGCCCAGCGGCGTCGAGGTGGTGTGGGAGGCGAGCTGGCCGACCCGACGGCCGTGCGCGCCGCCGTCGCGGGCGTCGACGCCGTCGTGATGACCCATGGCGCGCCCTACGTGTCCGGCGATTACGCTGCTGTCGACTAACGCGTTGATGCGTGATAGCGGGTGGGCCGTGTTTGGCCTGGTCGTGGCCTGTTTTCAGGCGTTAATGGTGCGGTCGGAGACGAGGCCGGCGATGGCGCGGTAGGTGTCGGGCAGGCGGTCGCGCCGGTGGATCCAGCGGGTCAGTTGCTTCCAGCGTTTGTGATCAGCGAGGGCGTGTTCGACGGTGATGCGGTCGGAGGAGTGCCCGTGGCGGTCACGTTCCCATTGTTCAACTCTGCCGGGCATTGCTCCCGGCCGCGGTTTTCGGGACGGTGTGATTGCTTGCCCGCGGTGG
Organism: Streptomyces sp. NPDC028722; assembly: GCF_040637655.1. Taxonomy (NCBI): domain Bacteria; kingdom Bacillati; phylum Actinomycetota; class Actinomycetes; order Kitasatosporales; family Streptomycetaceae; genus Streptomyces; species Streptomyces sp. NPDC028722. The sequence goes on along the minus strand of NZ_JBEZWU010000058.1, from coordinate 10,447 downwards.
TCGCGGCTCAAGCCGAGATAGCCGTCGTCCAGGAGGACCTCGACGTCGGGGAAGTGCTGGAAGCAGATGGTGATGCCTTCGTTGCGGGCGGCCGTGGCAGCGTGCATACGACCAGGCAGGGCATCGGTCCGTGGTGGCGCACAGCACTAATGCGGCCCGGGCCGCGAGGTCGGTGTCCAGGACGACCTGGCGGGCGCCCTGGGGGCTGTGCCCCTCGGTGAGAGCGAAGCCTCCCAGCGCCTGGCTCCGCCAGGTGTGCGCCTGCGGTACGGCGCTGTTCGCGCCGGTCACCATCCGCTGCCCGGCCAGCAGGCGGACGGTGGAGGCCCGGTCGGGCACCACGGAGGCCACGCCGTCCACCGCGGCGAGGTCGGCGGCCAGGGAAGCGTCGAGCGGTGGTCGTTCGGACAGGGGTTGGGAGCTGCGGTAGGGGGATCCGTCGGCGGACTTCACTTCGAGGTCGACGGACTGCCGGCCGGCGGCGATGGCCACGGGATGCTCGAACCACAGGTGGCACCACCGGGCATCGGCCGACGGCTCCGCGAGGTAGCCGGGCACCAGTACCCCCTCCACCCACTCGATCAGCGCTCGCAGCTCGTCGTCGTACTCCGGCGGGCCGAGCAGGAGGATGAACGGCGGGTACTGCCACTCCTTTTCCCCGGCGCCTTCCCCGTCGCCTTCCTCGACGGCGGCCTTCCCGCCGGACGTCTCCAGCGTCCGAACCGAGTGGTCTCACGCAGGCGCGTCCTCGCGGATGTGTCGCGCCAGCCCTATGTCGAAGACCACACCCTGGATGTCCACATCTCGGCGCTGCGCAGGAAGCTCGGCGAGCAGGCAGCCAACCCCCGTTATCTGCATACGGTGAGAGGGGTGGGCCTGGGGTTGGTGGCGCCTCCGTGAGACGGGCACTCGCGACAGTCGCCCTTGCTGTCACCTCCATGATCGCTTTTTCCTTCCTCGTACCTCTCTGCCTGCTGGTGCAGACGAAAGTACGTGAGAACGCCATCACTCAGGCCCAGCAAAGAGCGTCCGCCCTGGCCCCGGTGCTCGCCATCACCACTCGGCCGTCCGACGTTCAGCAAGCGGTCGACAGCTTCAACGCAAACGAGGGCCTGGGAGTCCATCTGCCCGACGGCCGGCTCATCGGCACCAGTCATACTTCGGCAAGCACCTGGCAACGCAGCGCCCGGCAGCGCCTGACCTTCTCTGTGGACACCGGCGCCGGGTGGCACTACTTGCAGCCTGTTGTCCTTCCCGGGGATCAAACCGCAGTGGTGGAGGCCTTCGTATCCCGTGATGACCTCACACAAGGGGTCACCACTTCCTGGGTCCTCATGTCCCTGCTCGCCCTCGGCCTGGTCCTGGGATCCGTTGGGGTCGCTGACCGCCTCGGTACACGGGTCGTCCGTTCCGTCAAAGACCTGTCGCACGCCGCACACATATTTGGGCAAGGGCACCTGCGGGAACGTGTGGACCCGGGAGGACCGGCCGAGATGGCCGAGGCGGGTGCCGCTTTCAACGCCATGGCCGATCGTGTGGTGCAGTTGCTCGCTTATGGAGCGGGGGCTCGTCGCAGATCTCTCGCATCGTCTGAGAACACCACTGACAGCTCTCCACCTCGAGTCCGAACGGCTGTCCACCCTCCTGCCCACGCCGGAGGCGGAGCGCCTGGACGGTGCGATCAGCTATCTAGAGTCAGAACTAAGCTCCATCATCAAGAACGGTGCGAGGCCGCCGCCGTCGTATCGGCCCGCGCCACCTTCTGGGCTGAACTGGCTCGCCAACAGGACCGTGAATGTTCCCTGAATGCCACGGACGAGCCCACCGCTGTACGGCTGTCGGAGGACGACCTGGCGGCCGTGGTCGACGCTCTGGTGGGAAATGTCTTTCGGCACACACCTCCCACCACGCCCTTCGCCGTCGAGGTGCGGCGTACGGCCCAGACCGTTGTTCTCACCGTAGACGACGCGGGCCCTGGAATCGAGGCGCCGCATCGCGCTGTCGCGCGGGGTCAGAGCGCTACCTCTACCGGCCTCGGTCTGGACATCGCTCACCGTGCCGCCATCACGTCGCAAGGTCGGCTACATGTCGAACAGTCCCCTATGGGCGGGGCGCGAGTGCGGATCGAGATGCCTTTGTGCGCCCAGGTGTCCAAGAGACGGCGTATGCGAGTGCGGCAGCGCCGATCCGAACTGTGGCGGTGGTACGGCTCACGTCGCACGAAGGCCCCGCTCTGACGCGTCAGCGACGAGATGGCGCATCGATGGATGGCTAACACCGCGGCGTGCCCATGACGAGGTCCTGGCCGAGGTGGTCGGTGAGGCAGCGGGGGGCCTCAGTCGGATGTTGGTGCTGGTCGGATCATCGTCGACCGGCAAGACGCGGGCGTGCTGGGAGGCCGTCCAGCCACTCGCCGCCCAGGGGTGGCGGCTGTGGCACCCCTACGATCCGACCCGGGCCGAGGCCGCGCTCGCCGAACTCCACAGTGTGGGGCCCCGCACGGTGGTGTGGCTCAACGAGGCCCAGCACTACCTCGGCCACCCCCGCGTCGGCGAGCGCATCGCGGCGGCACTGCACACCCTGCTCACCCATACCGACCGCGGGCCGGTTCTCGTCCTGGGTACCTTGTGGCCCACGTACGCCGACACCTACACGGGCCTGGCCGCTCCCGGAGGGTCCGACCCGCACAGCCGGGTCCGTGAACTTCTGACCGGGCGCACCCTCACCGTCCCCGACGCCTTCGACGAGCAGGCGCTCCAGGCCGCCTCCACTCTGGCTCGAGACGGCGACCGGCTTTTGGCGGACGCCCTCGCCCGCGCCCACACCCACGGGCAAGTCACCCAGGACCTCGCCGGCGCGCCCGAACTTGTGCGCCGCTACGAGCAGGGCTCCCCGCCCGTCAGAGCCCTCCTTGAGGCCGCGATGGACGCCCGCCGCCTCGGCGTGGGACTCCACCTCCCGCAAGCTTTCCTGATCGATGCCGCCACTGACTACCTCACTGACGACGACTACGACCAGCTCACCGAAGAGTGGGCCGAAGCCGCCTTCGCTGCTCTCGCCCGCCCCGTGCACGGCAGACAGGCCCCCCTGCGCCGCACCGCTATCCGCCCCCCGCGGATCCCCCCGAGCAGCACCGATCCGACCAAGACGCCCCTCGCGGTGTCAGGAGCGCTCTTCAAACTCGCTGACTACCTCGAACAGTACGGCCAGGCCACGCGCCGAAGGCTGTGCCCGCCCGCCTCCTTCTGGCACGCTGCCCACGCCCATCTCACCGACCCCGACAGGCTCCACAGGCTCGCCATCGCCGCCGACTGTCGCCAGCGCCTGCAGTGGGCCTACCATCTCTGGCGCAAGGCCGCCGAAACCGGCCACCCATATGCCCAGCCTCCCCTGGTGTGGGACCGGGAACGCGCTGAAACCATGGCGCGGCAGGCCGCCGACACCGGCGATGCCCGGGTTATGAAGAACCTGGGGCGGATGCGGGAGGAAGCCGGAGACCGGGAAGGCGCCGAAGCCCTCTACCGGCAGGCAGCCGACACCGGCGACGTCATTGCCCTGAACAGACTGGGGCGGATGCACGAAGAGGCCGGAGATGGAGAAGGCGCCGAAGCCCTCTACCGGCAGGCAGCCGACACCGGGGATGGCGTTGCCCTGAACCGACTGGGGCGGATACGGGAGCAAGCCGGAGACCGGGAAGGCGCCGAAGCCCTTTACCGGCAGGCAGCGGACACCGGCTCTCCCGTTGCCCTGGCGGACCTGGCGCGGATGCGGGAGGAAGCCGGAGACCGAGAAAGCGCCGAAGTTCTGGCCCGGCAGGCCTCCGCCGCCGGCTACACCCTTGCCCTGAAGATCCTGGCGGTGATGCGGGAGGAGGCTGGGGACTGGGAAGGCGCCGAAGTCCTCCACCGGTACGGGGTCGACGCCGGTTACCCCCACGCTGTCGCCGATCTGGCACTGCTGCGGGAGAAAGCCGGAGACCGAGAAGGCGCCGAAGTCCTGGCCCGGCAGGCCGCCGACAGCGGTAGTACCGACGGCCTGGAGAGACTGGCGCTCATGCGGGAGGAGGCCGGGGACCAGGAAGGCGCCGAAATGCTGGTCTGGCAAGCGGCCGACGCCGGCTACCCCCTTGCCCTGGTCAAGCTCGCACAGATGCGTCAGCTCGCCGGGGACCAGGAGGGCGCCGAAGTCCTGGCCCGGCGGGCCGACGCCGAGGGCGTCGGCCGCAACCGCGGCCGGGGTGACCTGCTCATCCGGATGGAGTTGCGGGAGTGTGCCGGGGATCGGGAAGGCGCCGAGACCCTGGCCTGGCAGGCCGTCGACACCGGACACCCCCACGCCCTCATCACCCTCGCGAAGCTGCGGGAGAAGGCCGGGGATCAGGAAGGTGCCGAAACTCTGTACCGGCAGGCCGCCGACGTCGGCGAGTTTCCCCTCGGTCCTGAAGGAAGGTGGTTGCCGTACGGGCTGGACCCGGACGGATCACCCACCCCTCCCTGGTTCTGAGCACGGTGTGGTGGTGGGAATGGATCCTGTAGGCAGGGTGGGGGTCCACTGGGAGAGGGGTTACACCAGGACTGCTGGCACAGCGTCCTGGGCCGTCCAGTCCCCCTCGAACAGGGCGGCAGCCAGGCGGGCATGGTCGTCGGGGAGTTGGCCGGCGCGGTGCTTGGTGCGGACCTTCGCGAGCCAGGCGCCGATCTTGACGGTGTCGCCGTCGACGCGGATGGTCTCGCGGGCTGCGGGGGCGCGGCCTTCGCGGTGGAGGAAGAGTTCCAGGAGCTGGACGGTCTCCTCGAAGGTGCGGCGAGTACGGCGTGCGGGGGTGAGGGGGTTGGTGTCGGGTGAGGCTGAGGGCGGTCATCATCTGCTGCTGACCGGACGCGAGGGTCTGCCAGGTGGTGAGCCGGCGGTGGAGCCAGGAGCCGATCTTCACGCCAGCGAACTGGGTGTCGCGGGTGAGGGTGGCGGGGTCGGCTCCGGTGGCGAGGCGGGTGAGGGCGTCGGCGCGGGTGGAGTCGAGCTTGTTGTGGGCGTGCAGGTGGCGTTGTTCGGCGAGCCAGGCGCCGACGGGGGTGGTGGCGGGGGCGGCGAGGTGGCCGTGGACGCGCAGGTAGTCGGCAGCGGCGGTGAGGCGGGAGCGCCAGGCGGCGTCGTGTTTGTCCCAGATCATGCCGAGGGCGTCGAGTTCGGCGAACCAGTCCGCTTCAAGGCGGCCGGCTTTCGTGGCCTCGCGCATGGTGGTGATGAAGGTGCCGAGTTTGTAGCCGGTGGGGTCGGCGGGGACGTCGAGGTGGCCGCGGTAGGCCTGGGCGGCGGCGAGGCCGAGGCGCCGGGAGCGGGAGACGCCCGGGCCGCGGGGGTCGAGGGAGATCAGGTCCATCGCGCGGGCGATGCGTTCGGGGTGGACGGTGAAGTCGAAGTGCCAGCGGCGCTGGACGACCTGGCTGGTCTCGCGGGGCAGCCGGTTGGCCTTGTCGGGGAGGCGTTCGAGGATGCGGTGGTCGCGGCCGGCCAGCGCCGAGGCGATCGCCCACACCGGCTCATACGTGGTGCCGAGGATGTCCTCGGCGTCGGCGCCGGGCGGGATGTAGACGGGGACGATCAGGCTGGCCATCTTGCCGGAGACGTCCAGGCGCAGGGCGCGGCCGAGGGCCTGGGTGGTTGACCTGCAATGATGGGACTTGCTGAGGGTCCTATCGACTGCAAGGGAAAGAGCACTCTCCAGGTGACAGGGCCTACCGGGTAGTACTTGCGCGTCCGTGTCCAGGTAGACGGCCGCCGGACGGCCGCGCAGGCCGGTTCGGTCCGGCTATGGAGTCGGCGGACCGTCGAGGAGAATCGCGGCTGGAGGCGGTGATGCCTGCTCAGCCATTGGTTTGTTCGCCGACGCGGAATCCTTCGGCCCAGTGGGTTTGACCCACGGTGTACTCGTGCACGTGGAAGCCGTTGGGATGGTCCCTGAATCCGGGCAGGGTGCGCGCCTGCTCGATGCGTTGCTCCGCCCGTTGCTGGCTCGAGTACAGGCCGAGGAACGTGAAGCTGTCCTCGCTGTCGTCCCAGAAGAGCGGTTCGCCGTCTTCCATGAAGTCGACGGTGGTGGGAGCACCCGGCTCGTCCGCGAAGTGATGCCTGTGCACCAGGAGGTAGAGCGTCCGGTCCATCAATCTCGCCTAAGCCCTTCGGGGTACACCGTGACGAACCCCTGGTTCCACAAATCCTCGTCCACCATCACGGGTGCGATCTCGAAACAATCAGGTTCGTCCCGGAACCCTGGAAGCTTCCTGGAGATCTCCCGCTGTCTCTCCGCGACTGCCTGGTCCGGGTAGATGCCGATGATCCTCCATTCCTCCTCGTCCAGGTGGATGGTGCCGTCCGCATCGAGATGGATGACCCGTTCGTCCTGTTCCACCGCGAGATGGCGCGCGTGCCACAGGACGTAGAGTTCGCCGTCAGGTTCGTGTTCGTCTGTCATCGCGGGAATTTTCCCTTGCTGGTGTGACGCTCGGGGGCGGCAGAGTTCGCGCCCCATAATGTGTCCGGTGGGTGATCGGAAACGCGAAGAGTGCTCCTGACCTGCAACGATGGGACTTGTCTAGGGTCCTGTTGGCTGCAGGGAAAGAAGCACTCTCCAGGTGAAGAAGCGTATCGGGTCGTACCCGCGTGTCCGCATCGAGGGCGGCGGCCGGGCGGTGGTCTCGCAGGCCGGGAGCGTGCTGCTGGTCGAGACCGTCCGCAAGGCCGGCTTGGACACCGCGATATCAGCGGCGCTGACGCCGTGGCGGAAAACTCGGATGGTGCACGATCCGGGCAAGTTCCTGCTGGACGTGGCCCTGGCGGTCGCGCTGGGCGGGGACTGTCTCGCGGATGTCGCCATGCTGCGGGCCGAGCCGGCCGTGTTCGGGCCGGTGGCCTCCGACCCGACGGTCTCCCGCCTCGTCGGCACCCTTGCAGCCTCCGGGGAGAAAGCCCTGCGGGCCATCCGTGCCGCGCGGGCTGAAGTCCGCCGACATGTCTGGCGGCTGGCCGGCCGGAAAGCGCCTGACGCGGGCGGGACCGTGACCGTGGACCTCGACGGGGTGCTGGTGATCGCGCACTCGGACAAGGAGGACGCCGCACCCACGTGGAAGCGAACCTACGGCCACCACCCGCTGATGAGGTTCGTCGACCACGGACCGGGCGGCACGGGTGAACCGGTCGCGGCCCTGCTCAGGCCGGGCAACGCGGGATCGGACACGGCCGCCGACCACATCACCACCGCCCGCCTGGCCCTGGCCCAGCTGCCGAAGAAGTACCGGCGCGGGCGCCGGACCCTGATCCGCACCGATTCCGCGGGCGGCACCCACGACTTCGTCGCCTGGCTCGCCCGGCGGGGACGGTGGCTGTCCTACTCGGTCGGCATGGTGATCACCGAGCAGGTCCACCAGCATGTGCTGAAGGTTCCGGCATCGGCCTGGACGGCGGCCGTCGAGGCAGACAGCGAGATCCGTGACGGCGGCGCCTGGGTTGCTGAGCTCACCGGTAACGTTCTGGACGGCCGGCCGGAGGGCATGCGGCTGATCGTCAGGAAGGAACGACCGCATCCCGGGGCCCAGTTGCGGCTCACGGACGCGGGCGGCATGCGGCTGACCTGTTTCGCCACCACCACCTCGGGCCGGCCGATCGCCGAGCTTGAGCTCCGGCACCGGCTGCGGGCCCGGGCCGAGGACCGCATCCGCGCCGCCCGGGCCACCGGCCTGCGCAACCTGCCCCTGCACCGCACGGCCCAGAACCGGGTCTGGCTGGAGATCGTGCAGCTCGCTCTCGACCCTGCTGGCCTGGATGCCGATGTTCGCGCTGACCGGCAAGGCCAGGCTATGGGAGCCCCGCCGGCTACGGCTCCGCCTGTTCACAGCGTCCGGACAACTCGTGACCACAGGCCGCCGACGGATTCTCCGCCTGGCCCGGCACTGGCCCTGGACCGGTCACATCACTGCAGCCCTCGACCGGCTCACCCAACTGCCCGACCCGGCTGACCAGTGGATTCCCCGTCCCTTCGACAGCACCTCAACACCCGGAGCAGTGGAATCCGGCGCCATCCCGAGGCGACACTCGGGTCTTCGGCTTGCACAGCCTCAGCCCATGGCATGAAAACGGTCCACCGACTCCGTCGGCGGACCGTCATGCAAGATCGAGATTAAGGGCCGCCTGGAAGCCGGCGTGTAAGCGATGTCGAGGCCACGTTCGCCGCGCCGAAGCACTACTGTCCGGCAGTGACGGCTCCTTGCTCCGGGTCCGCTCCCTCGCCAGCCGCCTTGCCTCCGCGTAGTCCGGGGGCCAGCATCAAGGTCGCGACCAGCGAGGCCGTCGCCGTCACTACTATCCCGGTGGCCGGTGAAGTCAGTTCGGCCAGCGACCCGGCCACTGCCGCACCGGCCCCCTGCATGGTGAGCATCCCGGAACTGTGAAGGCCCAGCGCCTGCCCGCTCAGTGCGTCAGGTGTCAGCGCGATCAGGCGTTCCTGTAGGAGTAGTCCCGCCGCATACCCGAAGGTGGCGACGGTGACCAGCACCAGGGCGATCGGCAGCCCCGGGCCGAGCGAGAAGAGCAGGTACGGGGCGGCGAGCAAGACACACAAGGGGACGGTCAGCCACTCCCGCCACTGGGCTGGCAGAAAGCGGCCCGCGACGATGTCCCCGATCAGCATCCCCACGGCCCCGAAGGCGAAGAGGAGACCCGCGTCGTGGGGCGAGTAGGGGACGTAAAGCGACTCCACCCCGACGATCAGACCGTTCGGCACCCACAGCGCGAGGTAGACATACCGCCGGGGCACCGAGGACCAGAGTCGCGCGTTGGTGCGCCAAGTCGCGGCGATCGATGTCTTCCCGGCGCCCCGTGGTGGCCGGCTGCTGAGCCCGCACCCGGCCACCACGGCGGCCAGCGCGTACAGGACGGCGGACAGGAGCAGCGTGCCGCGCGCCGAGATGATCGTCACCAGCGCGCCGCCGAGCGCGAAGCTGCAAATCTGGACGACCCCGACCGACATATTGAGGACTGACCGTCCCAACAGGTAGCTGTCCCGGGTCAGGATTTCGTTGAGCAGCCCATACCTCACCCCGCCGCTGACCGACCCGATGACGCCGAGCCCCAGCAGTACTACGAAAACGGCCCAGACTGACAGCCCAGGAACGGCCTGCACAGCTGTGCCCGCACCGAAGAGAAGGCTAAGGCCCGTCATGGCGGCGCGCGGTGGCAGCCGGTCCGCACCGGACAGTACGGTGACCGCCCCTACCACCTGGGCGAACGCGGTACCGAACATGGCCAGGGAGGACAGCAGCGCCGAGTCCGTTTGCCTGTACACCAGAACGCCCAGGGCCAGCCCGCTGATTGCCTGGGCCGTGGTCTGCCCGGCCGAGGCGAGGAAGAGGGGGGTGAACTCGCTGGTACGGAAGAGTTCCCGATACGAACGCATGACGGAGAGCCTCTCCGACATGCGATACCGGTCGTTAGATTTTCGCGGGGAGGCGAAACCAATGAGCTGGTGGCGAGTCGATACGGGCACTCTTGCCGGCAGTCGTTTCGTCATCTCTCCGCTGGCCGAGGCGCTCGCTGGCCTGAAGACCCTGCATCGCGGCCGCGCTGCCCACGTCAGCGAGCACCAGTGGCTTGCCGCTCACCTCTCCAGCTACCGGAACCGTCTTGCCGGTGACCCGGTCACGGCCACCCTGGTCAGGGCCGCGCTGGGACGCCGGTGGAATGCAACCTTCCTTACTCCCGCCCCCCTGGGCGACGGCGGTTGCACGTTCGTCGAGGAGTTGGAGCAGGTCCGCAGCACTCCGCCTGCGGCAGTCCACGCCGACCTGGAGGAGTCGCTGAACGGCTCGCTGCCGAGTCTCCTGCGCCGCGATGACCTGGCCCAGCGGGCTGCGGACTTGTTGGAGTGGGTGTGGACGGAGGCCGTCGAGCCCTCCTGGCCACGCCGTCTTCGGATTATTGAGGCTGACATCGTCGCCCGTACCGCCCGGCTCGGGCTGCATGGCTGGGCCACCGCTCTGAACGAGATGCGCCCGGAAATGCGCTGGCTCGGGGATGACCGTCTGCAGATCACCGTCTGCGACAGCCCACCGCTGGAGCTTTCCCGGGGGCAGCTGATGTTCGTCCCGGTCACCCTGAGCCAGAGCTGGGTTTGTTGGGACGTCCCGCCCGTTGACCATCGGTGTTCGCGTACCGCCCGGCGGTACGCGGTCGTTTACCCGTGCTCAGGGGTCCTGGTCGACGACGACCTCCGCCAGGCGCCCAAGGCCCTGGCTGCCCTTCTCGGCCCCGCCCGGGCCGAACTCCTCACTCTGCTCGACACCCCGAAGACCACCACCCAGCTAGGTTCTGTCCGGCAGATCATGTGACTTTGCGACCGGACACTCGTTGGTTGGGGCATGGGTCGGGGGGATCTGACGAATCACGAGTGGTCGCT
>NZ_JBEZWU010000057.1:0-17399 GCF_040637655.1 Streptomyces sp. NPDC028722 | reverse complement strand
CGGTCCGGAAGCAACGGCTCGATCCGCGCCCACTGCGCGTCAGTCAACGGCACACCCGAACCAACGATCAGATGATCCGAACGAAACGGCCTAGGTGGTGGTGTCGGTGCCCTCCAGCCGCAGCACGTCGAAGGCCACGTAATGGGCGGGCCACTGCTCGGCGAGCCGGACCGCGCCGGGGCCTCGCCGTTGGAGGCGGCGGCCCTGGAGCCGCTCGGAGGCGAGCCGGCCGGATTCCCATACGATCACTTCCCCAGCGAGGGCCGTCGCATCGGGGAGCTGGACCGCGCCGGAGTGCAGCTCGGGGAAGGCCGCGCCGCTCCTCGTCGGCGATCCACCCATCGAGCTGGTTCAGTGCAGCGGTCGCCTGCTGGAATACGTTCGACTCCAGTCCGAAGGTTAAGCGCGCAGGTCAGGGTGTCCCGTCCGTTCTCGCTGGTCCTTTCAGGATCTCACCGTGCTGCGCGCAGATCGCGATTGCGGCCGTACCGATGAGTTTTGTGCGGATCCGCAGTCGATACCGCCGGATCCACCGACCGAGGTGGGTCTGTGCTGGGAAGGTTCCAGCGCGGGAGGGAAGCGCATTGGAGGCAGTGATGGGCGTCGACGACTCCGAGCAGGAGCACACCATCCGAACGGGCGAGCAGGAGACGCGGGTGAGCGGTCCCGAGGTGTTGGTGGCGGGGGCGAGCATCGCGGGACCCGCGCTGGCCCACTGGTTGCGCCGGCGGGGGGCCGAGGTGACCGTGGTGGAGCGGGCTCCCGAACTGCGTCCCGGGGGGCAGGCGGTGGACGCGCGCGGGGTCGCCAAGGAGGTCATCAGGCGCATGGGGCTGGACGCGGCGGTCCGCGCGGCCTGCACCGACACCGCCGGCGCGCACACCGTGGACGCGGACGGGCAGATACTGGAGACCTTCCGTGCGTCCGACGACGGTGGCGACGGGTTCATCGCGGACATCGAGATCCTGCGCGGGGACCTGTCCCAGCTGCTCTACGACGACACTCGCGACGGCGTCGAGTACATGTTCGGCGACCGAATCGTCGAGCTCACCCAGGACGCGGACGGCGTCGACGTGGTGTTCGCGGGCGGCAACCGGCGGCGCTTCGACCTGGTGGTCGGGGCTGACGGGCTGCACTCGCCGCTGCGAGCGATGGTCTTCGGGCCGCATGAGCGATTCCTGCGCCACCTCGGGCACGTGCTGGCCTTCTACAGTGTGCCCAACGAGTTCGGACTGGACCGCTGGCTGCTTGAGTACCAGGACCAGGAGTCCGGGCGCTCCGCCCTTCTGCGACCCATCCAGGACGCCACCCGGGCGATGTCCATGTTCTATTTCGCCTCGGGCGACCTCGACGTCGATTACCGTGACGTCGCGGCCCAGAAGCGCCTGCTGCGTGAGCGGATGGCGGGCCTGGGCTGGCTGGCCCCGGACATCCTCGCGCACCTGGACAACACCCCGGACTTCTACCTCGACCAGGTCGCCCAGGTGGTGATGGACCGCTGGTCGAGCGGACGGGTGGGGCTGCTCGGGGACGCGGCGTTCAGCTCGTCGCCGATGTCCGGGCAGGGCACCGGGCTGGCACTGGTCGGCGCCTACCTGCTGGCCGGAGAGCTGGCCGCCGCCAAGTGGGAACCCGACACCGGGTTCGCCCGCTACGAGGCGCGGATGCGCTCGTTCGTCGAGGCCAACCAGGAGATCGGCCGATTGAACGCCCGCAGCCGCGACGTCCCCGGGCCAGACACCGAGCCGCGCCCCGATTTCGCCGGTGAATGGTTCACCGCACTGGTCGGGCGCGCGATCAACGGTATCGAGCTGCCCGACTACGCGGGGGCGCCGGACTCCGCAGCCCCGGCCGGATCGCCGATCACCTCGTCAGCCAAGCCGTAGCCCGGGGTCTCAGCCGGATCGCTCGCTCCGCTCGCTCATCGCCGGAGCGATCAGCGAGCGCTGGGATGTGTCGCTCAAGGCGGTCCATCGGGAGAATGCCGTCCAGGCCGCTCTCGGAGAGGATCTGTTGGACCGTCTCGTCCAGGGTGCTGGCCGCGTCGATGACGGTCTCCAGGCCGTCGGGAGCAGGTCCTGCTTTCGGTACCAGTCGCGTAGGTGACCCTCGTTGACGTGCGCAAGGTATTCGGCATCTGGTTTCGTCGCGTGCCGGAGCACCGTCTCCTCGAAGGGCACGTGGAGGCAGTCGATGTCTCCGGTCGCCTCCGCCCTCGCCTGGGCGGCCCGGAGTATCCGCTCGAACGTGCCGTCCAGGGCCCACCTGTTGCGGGGGATGAGGTTGGTGACGCCTGAGCACCTCACGCTTCGTCGTAGCGCGAGTTGGAAGACCGCGGCGCTCCTGGACATTGGCTGCAGGTATGAAGATCGGCGAAGCTTCCAGAGTCAGCGGTGTGAGTGCGAGATCGTTGCGGCACTACGAGGATGAGGGCTTGATCGTCCCTGGCCGTTTCGACAATGGGTTCCGCGACTACTGCCAGTCCACGATCGACCGGGTGCTCGCCATCCGCTCGCTGCTGGACTCCGGGCTGCCCGTGCGGTTGATCAGGGATGTCCTCCCCAGCCTCACCGACGTGTCCCATCCCGGAGCCGACGCTGTGTGCGCGGAGTTTCTGCACGAGGTACGCAGTTATCGCGATCGGCTCGCCGCCCGCATTGCCGTTCTCAGCGATCAGCAGGCAGCACTCGACGCCTACCTCCGCGAAGCCCGCCCCACTGATCTCTGACCGTCACTTGACCTTGACGCAAGTGTCAGCTTTCTACGTTCGGTGCATGGAGATCGACGAGCAGCACATTGCCGAGCAGACGGTACGGGCACTGGTCCAGCGATCGCACCTGGGACCGAAGGATCTGGCCCTCACGACCGATCATCGTCGGCCCACCCCGGGGCCCGGCGAGTATCTGATCCGCGTCGGGGCTGCAGGGGTCAACTTCGCTGACGTGATGCAGACCCATGGAACGTACGGAGGGGGCCCGCAGGCGCCGTATGTGGCGGGTTTCGAGGCCGCCGGCGAGATCGTGGGGGTCGGCCCGGACGTCGACAGCCCCCTTCAGCTCGGCACCCATGTTGTCGGAACCGGTCCGGGCGCCTTCGCGCAGTACATGACGATGCCGGCTGCGGGTGTACTGACCGTGCCGTCCGGCTGGAGCGATACCGAAGCTCTCGGTCTGGTGCTGAACTGGGCCACTGCCTTGGCAGCACTGAAGACCCTGGGCGAGATCAAGGCGGGCGAGGTGGCGCTTGTCCAGGCAGCGGCCGGGGGCGTGGGGCAGGCCGCCGTCCGCCTTGCCCGCCACTACGGTGCGCGAGTGATCGCCACAGCGTCACCCACAAAGCACGACACCGTCAAAGCACTCGGTGCCGACGAGGTCCTGGACAGTCGGCGCCCCGACCTGGCACAGGAGATTATTCGCCTGACCGGCGGGGTCGATCTGGTCCTGGAGTCGGTGGGACGGGCCACGTTCAAGACCAGCCTGTCGGTCACCAAGCCCTTCACCGGGCGCATCGTCGTGTTCGGCGCGGCATCCGGTGACGCCACCCTGACCACGCGCGATCTGGTCTTTACCCACCAGGTCCAGGTCAAGGGGCTGCACATCGGTGCGCTGGCGGTCGCTGCCCCGTCTCTCTACCAGGCGTTGCTCGTCGAGCTCGAGGCCCTCATCGCCCACGGGGTATATCCGCCCGGCACCCCCCAGGTTCACCCCCTGGCCGAGGGGGCCAAGGTGCTGGAGCAACTCGCAGCGGGCCAGACCCGTGGCAAGCTCGTCCTCGATCCCTGGCGTTAGGAACGCCTGTGCTTCACCGCAATGCTCGGCTGTCCCCCGAGGGGCGGCTGCGACTCGTGCAGCGTTGTCAGCACCGCCCGATCGCCCACGTGGCGGCCGAAATGGGCATCTCCCGTGCCTGCGCGTCGAAATGGGTCAACCGCTACCGACGGCACGGTGAACTCGGTCTCCTGGACCGTTCCTCAGCACCCCGACACCAGCCGACGGCGACGAGTTCTGTCGTTGTAACCAGGATCGAGGCACTCCGCCGTGCCGAGAAATGGTCCGCGTCCCGGATCGCCTTTTCGTTCCAGGCCGAGGGAATTTCGCTCAGTCGGCGCACCGTATCGCGGCATCTGCAGGCTCTCGGCCTGAACCGGCGTCGGTTCATCGATCCTAGCGGCGACACAAACCGGGAACCGCGGAAGATCATCGCTCGCCGTCCGGGACACATGGTCCACATCGACGTGAAGAAGGTCGGCCGAATCCCAGACGGCGGCGGCCGGCGAATCCACGGACGCGGAAGTCACCAGGCCAAGACTGTCGAGCGACGCAAGACAAAGGGTGCACGGAGCGGCTACATCTACCTGCACTCCGCGGTCGACGGATACAGCCGGCTCGCCTACACCGAAGCACTGCCCGATGAGAAGGCCCTTCTCTCCAGCTCAACACCGCAGCACGAGGCGAGAAGAGCCTCGCAGCATGATCGTCCGGGACTTTGCCGCCGCCTGTGCAGCCGTGGGCCGCGAGAAAGGCATGCGCGAGCATGGCCAGAGTGATGTGCCTCATCCAACCGACGCAGCGGCCGACTTCGTACTGGTCCAGGCCGCACTCGTTCTTCGCGGTCTGGAAGCAGTCCTCGATCGCCCACCGGCGCCCGGCAACGCGCACGAGCTGGTCGGCGCCGGTGCCCACCGGCGCGTATGCGAGGTAGTAGGCGATCTGATCAGGTCTGCTGATACTGCGCCGGGCCAGCGCCCAGCGGTGAGGGGTGGGCTGCTCACCGTCGAAGTCCTCGATCACCGGGAGCTGGACGGCCGCCCAGTCGTAGACGCGCGGGCCCTTGGCGCCGTCGCCGCACGAACGTTGCTCCCATGCCTCATCCGGCGCTTGGCCGAAGAGACAGTTGATCCGGCCGAAGCGGGGCCCCGGCTGGGACTTCGGGACGGCGAGCACGTAGCCGACTGCGGCTTCTTCCAGCATCCGGCGAAAGCGCCGCTCCTGGCCGTAGGCGGCATCCGCGGTCACCCAGGCGATCGGCAGCGGGGAGGCGAGTGCGCGCAGCACCATTGCCCTGGCCAGCTCTGGTTTGGTGGCGAAACCTCTCCCATCAGGAATCTTGGCGGCGCGGCAGCGTTCCCGGTCGTCCGTTCAGGACTTGGGCAGATACAGCTCGCGGTCCACCAGGGCGCGTGCGCGGGTGGTGGAGTAGGCGGCGAAGATGCCGATCTGACAGTTCTCGGTGCGGCCGGCAGTGCCGGAGTACTGGCGTTGCACCCCCGCGGAGGTGGTGCCCTTCTTGACGAAGCCAGTGTCGTCGAGGAGGAGGACTCCGTCGGCCTCACCGGGCTTGTCGGCGACGTATGTCTGCAGGTCGTCGCGGACGTCGTCGGCTTTCCAGGTAGCTCCGTTCAGCAGCCGTTGCAGGCCGTCGGGGGTGCGGTGGCCTGCGTGTTCGGCCAGTTGCCAGCCATTTTGCGGCCGACCGGGCCGAGCAGGGCGCGGACGTAGTCACGCATGCGGCGTCGCAGGTCGGCGCGGCCGAAACGGTGGCCGATACGCAGGAAGAGGTCCTCGAGTTCACGATCCCAGGTCACGTCGGCAGGTCGTCGATCACGCGGGAGGCTGCCCTTATCCCCACTCAGACTGTTCTCGATGTCATTCGTTGGAGGGGCGGTCCGGCAAGACGCCCCTGGCATTGCCAGCAGCCAACCACACTCCCGACGATGCCTCTGACGAGGCCAGACAGCGGAACGTTGCTGGAGTACCAGTACTGCAACGGTGCTTGTCGTGACTGGTGGCCAGGTCGGTCGTTGATACGTCATCGGGGCCCGGCTGGTGCAGGGCGCGGGTGCGGGTGCGATGATGCCCACCAGCCTGGCGCTGATCCGCGAGGCGTACACGAACCCCGCCCAGCGGGCGCGGGCGGTCGTCAGCGCGCAGGTTGCCATCGCGCGTGGGCCGCTGATCCCCGCGCGCAATGCCGCCCTGGGCGCAGACGGCCGAAATGGACTCTTCCCTTGACCATTGCCTTGGGCCGGGGACGAGGGTGAGGGGGGCGCGCCCTCTCCTGCCGCCCACTGCTCACAGTGAAAAGCGCCGAGGATCTGGCCGGGCGGGCGTCGGCTCAGCTCGGGCGAGCGCAGTCGTAGAGGGTGAAGCTGCCGTCGGTGCGGAGCCCGTAGGCGGTGGGCCGGACGCGCACACAGTGGGACTTCACCCAGGTGGTGGCGGAAGTGGTGGGGCGCTGGGTGGTGAGCAGCGCATAACGCAGTTGGTGGGCGGTGACGAGGCTGTCGAGCTGCCGAGCGTTCGGGAAAGGGGTACTGCCGGTGAAGCCGCCCATGACGAGGATGGGTTCGGACTTGGCGCGCAGTAGAGGCTCGGCGGTGTAGGCGGCCTGGGTGACAAGCAGGTACTTCTCGCCGTGGCGGTGCGTGGTGAGGTAGTCGAGCAGGGCGGTGTCGCGGGCGCTGGGCCGGTCGAGCCCTCTCCTCCGCGGAGCGTGACGGTGATGCTCGTTGTACGACTTGCCGACCGGACCGGCCATCGGCGAGGTGGCGGCGCCCGCGTAGAGCGGGTTGAGGCTGGAGACGGCCCAGCCGGCCGGTACGACCAGGGTGGCCGCGATGCCGGCGGCGAGGGCGGCATGGATCCTCCGTGGGGAGGTGCGCGGCCCGCGGCTCCACAGGCCCACCACGCCGCACAGCGCGAGCATCACGGCGACCGGCAGCAGCCAGGAGAGGAATCGGGTCGGCCAGTCGAGGATCAGCGCCCACGCCGCCGTCAGCGCGATCATCGTCGGCAGCGCCATGTGCCACCGGCCGGCCGCTTCGTACTCCGCCTTCTGCTCCGGCTCGTACTTCGCCTCGTACTCCGACCGGAAGAGTGCAAGCCCGCCACCGGTCAGCGCGGCGAGCGCCGGGGCGATGACGGCCGTGTAGTAGGCGTGGTTGCCGTTGGAGACGCTGAACACCAGGATGTGTACGGCCAGCCAGCCACCCCACATCAAGAACCCCGCGCGCGGACGGTCAGTTCGCGGTCGTCGGGCGCGCCGGGCGACGCCCAGGACTGCGGCGACCACAGCGAGCGGCAGCAGCCAGGCGACTTGCGGGCCGACCGTGTGGTTGATGAGCATGTCCCAGCCGGTGTTACCGGTGGTGCGGCTGGCGGCGGTGCCCGGCACGGCGCCGAACGCGGTGGGATCGCTGCTGAAACGGCTCAAGCCGTTGTAGCCGAAGACCAGGGCGAACGGATCGTTGTCGGAGGTTCCGTCGAAGTACGGGCGGTCGGTTGCCGGTGTCAGCCAGGCGATCAGCATCCAGGAGCAGGAGACCGCCAGCGTGACCGCACCGCCCAGCAGGACGCGCACGGCCCGCCTGGACGCCGTGCCGGGCGCGACGAGTTGGTACACGGCGGCGAAGACCGGCAGCACCAGCCACGCCTGCAGCATCTTCGCCTGGAAGGCGAGGCCGACCCAGACCCCGCTGGTGATCAGCGGCAGCAGCCGCTCGGTGCGCACCGCCTTCTGCAACGCTCCGGCGGCCGCCACCAGGAGCAGAGTGAGCGCGGTGTCCGGGATGGTGGCACGGTTGAGCGCCACGGTGACCGGGGTGAGGGTGAGCGTCAGCGCGGCAGTCAGTGCGGCGAACGGACCGGCCCAGGCCCGTACGATCCGGTGCAACAGCCATACGGTGAGGACGCCCTCGACGACCTGCGGAAGCGCGGCCGCCCAGGTGTGCGGGCCGAAGATCCAGACGGAGACGGCGTCGGGCCAGAAGGCGCCGGGCAGCTTGTCGATGCTGATCGAACCAGCGGCGTCGAGCCCACCGAAGAAGAACGCACGCGGGCTGCTGGCCATCGAGCGTATCGCCGCACCGTAAAAGGGGTGGAGCGCGGCGTGCCCGATGCCCCAGGAGTACAGCACCGTGGCGACGGCCAGCACCGCGGCGAGCGCCGGGCGCTCCCAGCGCGGGCCGTCCTCCGCGAGGCCGGAGCGGCGGTTCGCCGCCCGACGGCCTTGCTGCGCTCCGGTGGGCTGGGCGGCGGGGATGGCGGTCATGGCAGTGGTCCTCGGTCAGCAGGTCAGGTGAAGCGGCGGTGCACACGCGGCGGAGTCACCGCGGCGACATCGAACGAACGCGCCGGTGTCACAGGCGGCGGGCCGCCCGGAAGCCGCGGGCGTAGAAGTCGGTGCCGTCCAGCAGCGAGCGGCCCGACAGGTCACCCAGAGTCGGGCCGTTGGCGGCGGAGCGACTGGAGTAGAAGCGGTGCCGGCCCTGGTCGTCGAGGCCCATGTACATGCCGCAGTGGTCGATGAAGTCCGGCCGGTCCTTGATGATGGCGAAGAAGACCAGGTCGCCGGGTTGCAGGACGCCCAGGTCGGTGGCCTGCTGCCGGCCGGTGTGGGGGATCACCAAGTGGCCGGGGCCGTAGGCGGCGATAGCGAAGGCGCGGCGCGGCAGACCGGCGCCCCGGGTGTTGGTGTTGTGCAGGGGGATGCCCATGCGGTAGCCCCACACCAGACGCTGGAAGCCGGAGCAGTCGACATCGCCGTAGCGGGCCTTCTCCGGCTGCACACGCGTGCCGTCCGGGAAGGTCCAGTCCGTGCCCAGATAGTCGTAGAAGTCGGACTGCTCGTCGTGGAAGGCGAAGTCCAGCGGGTTGTCGACCTCGGCATTGCGCGGGCCGAAGTGCGCGGTGCCCGCGTAGCGCACGCCGTCAGCGTTGTGCTTGGCGGGCGCCCCGGCGCTGCTGTACTGGAACGCCACGGCGAAGACGTCCGGGCTGCTGTCGACGAGTGTCTTGCGGAACCAGCCCTTGAACCAGGCGGACGTCTCCATGCCCCGCTGCCACGCGTGCGGCAGCACCCGCACCCAGGCGTCGGTGGTCACCTTGGCCTCGGTGGTGCGCGGCTCGCTGAAGGTGCGGCTGGGCCCGGTGAGTACGGCCGTACGGGCGCCGTCGGTGAAAGTGGCGAGCGTGCCGCCGTCGCCGGCGCGGACCACGGTGCGGCCGGGGGCGGACAGCCGCTCGAAGGTGTGGGGCCCGGTGGACCGGGCGCTCGGGCCGGAGTTCGCGCCTGCCGTACCGGTGCTGTCGTGCCGGAGGCGGTCCCAGGCATACCCGCCCGCGGCCCCGGCGGCCGCCACGCCCGCGATCGTCCGGAACACGGCGCGGCGAGTCGGGCCGGTTCGTCTGCCGTCAGGTACGGAATGCATGGCCGATCCTCCTGGACTGTGAGGTGAGGGGGGCGAGCGGGTCAGCCGGTGGGCAGGGCCCCGGTCAGCAGACCGGCGACGAGCACCACGTAAGTGGCCAGGGTCACCGCTGTGGTCGAGATGACCGTGGCCGCCAGCGGCTGACGGGCCATCTGGTACGAGACCAGGCCGGGGACGATGAAGCCAAGGGTCTGTGACGTGTACAGCAGCGGAAACTCGTGGCTGAGGGTGAGCATCACGGTGGTCTGCATCAGCACCGCGCACAGTACGACGGCGGCGAACAGCCGCTTGCCGTAGAGGATCACCGTGCGCTGCACCAGCTTCATCAGCAAGTACGTTCCCGCTGCCACGACGACCATCAGCCCGGCCATCCGCACGTCGGTGACGAGTGTGAGGGCGATCCAGCCCGGGGTGATCATCCCCCCGGGGGAGAGGTTGGTGGTCAGATAGCAGACGAGCGAGAAGACCAGCCCGAGGGCGATCCCGAGCGCGGCGGTCTGTGCGTTGAGATTGGCGGGGATCACGGGTTCCTCGTGAACTGGGAGACATCGTAGGACTGTTGCGGGTTGTCCGCGGCGCTCTGGTCGTCGGGCCGGTCCTGGCGACCGGCGAACCGGCGGGTGAGTTCGCGCTGCTCAGGGATGCGGAAGGCGAACGTCGGTGTCTCCAGCGGGGCCACCCAGCTGTACGGCTCCGGCTCGGGTGGTCGGGCCACCGAGACCCGCGGCCGGGGTAGGGCGATCTGCATGGTCTCCTGGTCCAGACCGTCGCCGTCGGGAACAGCGTCGAACGGGACCTCGGAGTCGTCCAGCGGCAGTTCGGCGAGGCACTCCAGGAACAGCTCGCCCTGGCCGTGGATGTTGCCGATCGCCACCAGTGAGGAGTCCGGGCCGAGTTCCGCGAGGATCGCCGCGGTCACTTCCCGGGGGTCCCGGCGGTCGCCGCCGAGGTCCACCACCCGCCCGGTGAAGCCGTCCGGGATCGCGTCACGGGCGCTCTTGGTCGGGTGGCCGATCAGAAACACCGTCTCGGCGGCGAGGTCGGGGACGATCGTGCCCATCTGGCCGTTGCGCTCCACCCGGTCCGGGCGACAGTTGATGACCACGCCGATCGGCCGTCTGATCGCGCCCAGATCCTCCAGCTGCTTGACGTTCATCAGCGTCGACTCGGGGTCGTTGGCCGCGAAGACGTTGGCGAACCGCAGCCGCTTGCGATCGTGGGTGACGTAGCGCTCCACGGACAGCACGCCCGGATCGGGCGGCGCGTCCCACATGCCCTGCATCGCGGTCTGCCGCTCCACGCCGAGCAGTTCGGCGACGGCGAGCGCGATCGCCACGTTCTCCTTGAAGGTGAACCAGCTGAAGCCGCGCAGTTCGGCGTCGGTCACCGACTCCGGATCGACCGCGATCAGCCGGCAGTTCCGCTTGTCGGCCTCCTCCTGGAGGATGTGCAGCCGGTCCTTCTCCGCCGTCACACACACCCCGCCCACTGGCATCGAGCGGGAGAGCGAGCGGGCGACGTCGTCCAGCGTCGGCCCCATCTCCTCCAGATGGTCCTCGCGGACGTTGCACAGCACGCCGATCGTGGAACGGATCAGTTTCTCCTGGTTGATCTCCTGCAACGCGGGCATCACCGCCATGCATTCGATCACCAGGGCGTCCGGCCGGTAGGCCGCCGCCCGCCGTACGATGCCGATCTGCTCGACTATGTTGGAGATGCCGAACTTGCGGTACACCGGCTCCTCGGTGGCGTCCGGATGGATGAACCGGGCCGCGGTGCCGGTGGTCTTGGACACCGTGATCAGGCCACCGCCGCGCAGCGCGCCCGCGCACAGCCGGGTGATCGAACTCTTGCCCCGGATGCCGTTGACCAGCACCCGCGTGGGTATCTGCTCCAGCGAGGCGAAGTGCCGCCGCTGCTCGAGGATTCCGGCGATCCACAGAGCGGCGCAGCACAGCAGGACGACGACATAGAGGAAGAGCACGCCGGTTTCCATCTTTCTACCGCTGGAGGGTGTTCTCACGCAGGGGCTGGGAAGGCCCGGCGGCCTGGCCGGATCTGGCCGTCCGGTCGCGTTCCGCCAGGACCTGGCGCACCAGCTCCAGGCTGCGGGTGACCGAGCCGATCTCGTCGTGGTTGACCGGGTGCAGCACGGTGCGGCGGTCTCCGCCGGCGAGCCGTTCGGCGAGCACGGCGACCGCGCGCAGCGGTCGGACCACCACGACATGCAGCCAGCCCAGGCCGGCCGCGCCCACCGCGAGGCCCAGGATGCCCGCGAGCATGGTGCGCTGCTCGGCCTGCACCGCGGGGATCTGGAGCGCCGCCGCGGGCTCAGCGGTCACCACGTGCCAGCCGAGGCGGGCCGTCGGGCCATTCTGCGCCAGCGGCGCGGCGGCGTCGACCGATGGGCCGGAGGACGTGCTGTGCACCGCCGAGGTCGCGGTGCCCGTCGTCCCCGGGGCACCCTGGGTGGCGCGGGCGAGACGGGTCAGGCCGGACTCGGGCAGCGATTGGAAGGCGCGGTAGCCCACGCTCGCCGCCAGCACCTTGTCGTTGCGGTCCGTCACCCAGACGCTGCCCAGCTTGGGCCTGGGCAGTATGGAGTTGAGCGCCTTCACGTCGACCTCGCCGAACAGCACCACCCCGGCCGCCGGGGCCTTGCCCTTGCCGGCCCGGACCTGCGCGTAGGCGGCGATCGCCGGTATCGGGCCCGAGGCGTTGACGGTGGTGATGCCGCCGCCGTCGGGCACGTGGACCAGGGTGCGCAGCGGTGTGCCGCCCACCCTCAGCGTGATGCCGCCCGAGCGGTCCAGGAGATACAGCGAGCGGTACTGCTTGTGGTCGGCGAGGGACTTGCGCAGAACCTCGGTCTGGGCGTCCCGGCTCCGGCCCGGCAGGCTCGCGGCCGTCTCGCTCAGGTCGGTGTACGACCGGTCGAGAGACTGCCGGATCCGGTTCGTCGCGATCTCGGTGCGCGCCTGCTGGTCGGCGAGGACCGGAGCCGGAACTGCGGTCGCGGCGTCCGCCCGGTTCAGCACGAAGATCATCGGCACCGACCAGCAGGCCACCAGAACCATGCCGGTCACGGCCAGCGCCCGGTAACCCGGCCCGCGCCGGGCCGGGAACTCCCGCGGGCCGCTCTCGCCGAGCAGTTGACCGCGCAGTGAATCCAGGGCCCGCCCGATCCGCGCCATTTCCCCCAAGCCAGGGACCGGAACCGGCCGGGACCACTCCGCCGGCGCGGCCGGCCCGTCCCCGGTCGCGCCCCGGGCCAGACGGCCGGCGGACAGGTACAGCCGCAGCAGTGGCTGTTGCAGGGAGAAGTACAGCGTCGAACCGAGCAGCAGCGCGACCACGGCCAGCGCCCCGGCCGCCTCGAGAGCGAAGCCCGAGTAGTCGGCGGCGGTGGTCGTGGTGGACGCCGCGCGGTAGGTGAGCACCAGCAGACCGAGATCGTCGGTTTCGCCCGGACCGGTCGCCGAGGCGACCTGGGCCCAGCCGGCCACGGTGCGCCGGCTGCCGGTGGCGGCACCCAGCAGGCTTCCCGAGGCGTCGGTGTCGCTCCCCGACCTGTGCGCCGCGCGCGCCGCCGCCGCGGGCAGACCGCTGCGGGCGGCGGCCGGAGAGGCCGTGCCACGGACCGCGGTGGCGAGCGACTTGCCGCTCGCGTCCAGCACCTCGGCGGTGCGCCCGTCGCCGTACGCCGTGAGGGCGGGGAGCGGCTCGCAGACCACCAGCAGCCACTGCCGGCCGGGCCGGCTCGGGGCCTCGTACTGGTCCTGGTCGGGTTCGTCCTGCTGCGCGGAGAGGGTGACCTTGGCGAAGTACAGCAGTTGCCGTGTGCCGCCCGACATCACCAGCCGGGGCGGGATCTCCCGGTGCCCGGACACCGTCCTGGCGACGTCCACCCCGGCCAGCGGCACGGCCCTGCCGTCGGTCGCCAGCAGTTTCCCGGTGTACGCGTCGAGCAGCGCACGGCCGAGAACCCCCTTCTTGGCAGAGCTCAGCGCTTTGAGCGCGGTGGTGGGGGACGAGGTGCTGGTCGCCGCGTACGCGTCGGCCGTACGGCGTACCCTGCCCGCCTCGGCGTCGATCGCGGTGCGCAGAGACAGCGCGGTGTCCGCGGCGATCTGCTGCTCCCCGTTCAGCACGGCCTGCGGGGTGCCCCCGGTGGGGATGCCTTCGAGGCCGATCACGGTCAGGGCAGCGACCACCAGCAGGAGTACGACGATCGAGGCTATCGGCGGGCGCACCCCGCCGAGCATCGGCATGTCGGCGCGGCGGCGGGTGCGGTGGCGGCGCGGCGCTCGAGGTGCGGAGGACAGGGCAGCGGGTCCTTCCTCAGTCGGCGCTGAGCGCCAAAATGTTCGACTATGCAAACATCCTAGCCCCCTGTGATCACATCCCCATCACATTCGCGCCCCAAGTGGCGTACATGACAGGGCCCGCTGCGCGGCGGCGGCCCGTGCGGGACCGCCGCCCCCATGCGCCGAAGGGCGGACCCGCGAACAGGCCCGGCCCTTCGGACGTCTGGTCAGCGGACGAAAGAAATCTCCGGGTACGTGTCGGCGGGTCCGTCGAGCAGGGTGCTGTGCTTGTGGCGCAGCTCCTGGTCGAAGAAGGCCGCGAGGTAGACGCGCTGGACCTGGACCGCCCGGTTCGGGTCGATCGTGCCGTACTGCTGCTGGACCTGAGTCCGGGAGAGCCCGAGCAGGCCGGCCCACTGCGGCACCATCCACTCGCTGTCGCTGAACGACAGGTGCGCCGCGCCCTTCAGCTTGATGTCGACCCGGTATCCCTTCAGGTGCGACCACAGCGTGCGCCACGAGCTGTCGTTGTTCCGGTTGTGGCTGCCGGAGCTGAAGAGCATGAACGGGCGGTCCAAGTCCTTGCTCGGCGCTGTCCCGAAGAACTGGCCGTCCAGGTTGGCACCGGCATCGATCCGCTTGTCGAGCTGCATGGCGGTGTCGACCGCCGCGCCGCCCAGCGACCAGCCGAACATCCCGACACGGGAGGTGTCCACCGACTTCGACAGCCCCGAGGGGAGCGTCGCGTGGCCGGCGTCGGGGTTGCCGCCGCTGCTGATCTTGCCGAGGGCGTTGATGACGAACTTGATGTCGGCCGCACGCACCTTGAGCGTGTCGGAGGAGTGGGCACCCGACGGCATTCTGTTGAGCTCGAGCCGCTGGGCGGGGAACTGCACCTCGTTGGCGTCGTGGGTGTGGTCGACGGTGACGACGAGGTAGCCGCGGCTGGCGAGATCTTGGGCGAGCGCGGTGCCCATCGCGCGGTCCGAGTGCAGCCCGGTCGAGTACAGCAGGACGGGCAGCTTGCCGAGGCTGGTCTTCACCGGGGCGAGGACATGGCCCGCGGTGGTCGGCAGGGTCACCTGCTGCGGCGACAGCCCGCGCGAGGCGAGGAAGTGAGCGCCGGAGATCGACGGCATCCACGGCGCCTGATAGTGCCCGGACGTGGCGGTGGCCGGGTACCAGAGCGACACCATCAGCTCGCGAGGCTTGTCGCCGGGCACGTAGGGATCTGTACGGGACTTGTCGACGAGGTGCAGGCCGACCATGCCCACGCTGTTCTGCCCGGTCGGCGCGGGCATGGTGAGCTGCAAGCCGGACGGGGCCGTGCGGGCGGACGTGAGCGCCTCGGGGTGTACGGGCTTGTGGTGCAGCGGCGCCTCGTCGTTCTCGGGCGCCCAGGGCGTGATCCGGTCGGGCTGGTCGGCTGCGAACCCGGGGGCCGAAGGCTTGTCGGACGTCTTTTCCGCGGCCATCGCCGGCGTGGTCCCCATAGCCAGCGCGACGGCCAGCACTCCCGCCGGACCGACCGCTCTGGCGATCACTCTGCGACGGTGGCGCGGGCGGCGGTGTTTCATTGAACCCCCTTGTAGGTCAGCGATTGCGGAACGCGCGATCGACTGCCGCACACCGTACCGCCGCGGCGGCGGACGGATTCGTCCGCCCGGGGATGCCGACGGTGTGCGAGACCGGCCTCGACCGGCGGGAGGAGCCCGTGCCGCAGGAGCGGCACCTGTCCGACGGACCGGATGACTTCCTGCTCACGGCCGTGGTGGGCGGAGCGCCGGAAAAGTCGGGGAGTACGCGTTCCAGGCGCTCGCCGACCAGATGCGCGGGGTGGGGGCGCGGTGGTCCGCGCGGCGCCTGCACCCACACGATGTACGGATCGACGTACAGGACGACACCGCTGACGGGGCGCGGCCCGCCGGGCGGGCGAGCGCGGCGGGGCGCCGGGCACCGCGCAGCCGGAACCCGGGAGCGGTCCGACGTCCGCGGACGGGACGCCGGCGACAGACCGGACAGGTCGTCGGCCTGGGCCGGGGCGGCGTCCGGGGTGGTCAGCCGTACATCGCCACGCGGTAGAGAGCCGCGAGCGCGTCGTCGATGGGATGGGGTTGCGGGTTACCGGAGGAGTCGAGCCTATTCCACCTCTGCAGGTTCACCGCGACCGCCATCTGCCGCTTGCCGTCGGCACGGGTCATGGCCAGCGCCCCACCACCCCAGACCGTGCCGCCATGCCCCCAGAAGACGCCCTGACCGGGCCCCTCCATCGAGTGCAGACCGAGGCCGTAGTCGATCGTCCTTCCCTCTTGGGACATGACCGGGCCAGTGCGTTGCATCTGCGCCAGCGACGACGGGTCGACGATCTCCCCGGCCAGCAGCATGCCGTAGAAGCGGTTGAGGTCCGTGACGGTCGATATCAGCGAGGCGGCCGGGCCTACCCATGACATGTCGTAGACGCTGTAGTCGCGCGGCGGGTCGATCATGCCGAACTACGCCTCGTAGAGCTGCGAGTGGGGGAAGCCCGGGTTGACGAAGAACTGGAGTTTCTGGCCGACCGAGAACCGGACACGGCCGCCGATGACGTAGTCGGTCAGCGTGACGGTCCTGGCGGCCGACCCGGAGGCACCCAGCGCGATGGAGTAGGCGGAGATGGGGGTCACCGGGGGCGACGGGCTGGGCGGCCGGTTCAGGGCGCCGTTCGCCGAGACCAAGACCGGCCAGCCGCTGCTGTCGATGCCGGATATATAGGCGTAGACGGTGCCCTGGCCGGAGTTGTTGGCGAGTCTCACGGGGAGCGAGACTCCCGCTGCCGCCGCGGTGGGGACCAGCGGCGAGACCGGCCAAGCGCAGCTGCGACGGTGGCGGCAAACGTCGGGAAACGACAGGGACCGTCCCCGAAAGGGTGATAGTCCGTCAACAGAAGGACGGCTGGGTTACGGAGCCAACTACGGCTAAGAAAGGCACATCCGCAGGCACCCTCGACAGGCATCCCGGCCTTCGACTCCGCGGGGACGCTGATCACCTGACGGTCTTTCTCGCGATCGTCAGATCCGCCGTCCGTCTCCGGACTCCCTTCACGGCAAAGAACGGGGTGGACCTGACCTCCGTCCGTCACCCCCACCGAAACGGAGAGCGGATCGCATGGTGAATACCCAAGCCTCCAGCACCCCCCGTCCCGGCCGTCGCCAGCTTCTGCGCTGGAGCGGTGTACTGACCGCCGCCACGGTCACCGGCGGGCTATCCACGACGGGCACCGCGCGTGCCGCCCAGCCTCCTGCCGTTCAGTCACTCGCTGCTTCCACCTTCAGTCCTCTGCGCCCGCCGGCCGTGCCGCTGGCCGTGCGCTCGCCCTATCTCTCCACGTGGGTGCCCGCCGACAACCTGGCCGGGACCTGGGCCACCTTTTGGACCGGGCACGTCACCGCTCTGTGCGGTCTGGCCAGGATCGACGGCGCAGCCTACGTCTTCGCCGGATCACCCGCACTGCCCGGCGATCCCGCCCTGACTACGATGCAGCAGCTCTCGCTCCAGCTCACCGCTACCCGCTCGATCTACACCCTCAGCGGCGGCGGAGTGACCCTCACCGTCACCTTCTTCTCCCCGGTGGATCTGGGGAATCTCCAGCGCCAGTCGGTGCCGCTCAGCTACATCACCGTGCAAGCTGCAAGCAACGACGGGCGGCCTCACAGCGTCGACGTCCATGTCGATGTCTCCGGCGAGTGGGCACACGGCAACATCAATACTCCGATCACCTGGGCGCAGCAGCAGTCCGGCCAAATGACCGTTCTTACTGATCGTTTCAGAATGAAGTTCGTTGTGGGGCTTGGCGGTTGTGTGTTGGGTCGGCAGGATCTGGTGGGTGTCTGCTGATCTTGTCCCTG
>NZ_JBEZWU010000056.1:0-18052 GCF_040637655.1 Streptomyces sp. NPDC028722 | reverse complement strand
ACGCAGGCGCAGATCGGTGAGCGTCTGGGTGTCTCGCAGATGCACGTCTCGCGGCTGCTGTCCCGCACCCTCAAGCGCCTGCGCGAAGGAATGCTGACCACCAGCTGACCACCGACTGACGGCCACGGCCTCGTCCGGCGCCCCTGAACAGGGGCGCCGCCGCCGCGTTCATCTCCCGCCCGGGCCCCCGGGCTCTCGCGGTGCGCAAATACCCAAGGCCCCCCACCTGGGGGGCCTTCCGTCTTTCCGCCGCCCACCGACGGACAAGTCCAGCCCGCCCGGCGCCCGTTCGCTCCCTCTTCGCCCAACGTCCCTGTACCGCCCTCTTGTTGAACGGCCTGCGATAAGGTACGACCTGTCTGGTTCGATTCTCGGCCGGGGGAGGGGGCATGGCTCAGCAGGAGCGAGCTGTCCGGACCCGGCGTGCTGTTCTCGAGGCCGCCGCCGGCGTCTTCGCGGAACGCGGGTACGCGGCCGCCACCATCGCCGAGATCCTCCAACGGGCCGGCGTGACCAAGGGCGCCCTGTACTTCCACTTCGGCTCGAAGGCCGCCCTCGCCCGGGGCGTGCTCCAGGAGCAGATGAGGACCGAATACCACCTGCCCCGGGAGCTGAAGCTCCAGGAATGGGTGGACGCGGGCATGACGCTGGCCAACCGCCTGCCCCAGGAACCCCTGCTGCTCGCCGGTGTCCGGCTCTCCGCCGACCTCCAGGGCCATGACATCCTCGGCAGCACCTGGCCGGCCTGGGCCCGTCTGACCTCGTGCGTCCTGACGGAGGCCAAGCAACGCGGTGAGGTCCTCCCGCACGTGTCACCCGAGGAGACCGCCCAGGTCTTCCTCGGCGCCTGGATCGGCGTGCAGTTCGTCTCGCAGGCAGTGGCCGGCTGGGCGGACCTCGACGACCGTATGGCGGCGCTGTACGACCACATCCTCCCCTCGATCGCGGCCCCGGCCGTCCTGGTCCGGCTGGACACCGCACCGGACCGCGGCGCCCGCGTGATCGCGGAGGTGCACGAGAAGTCGGCGGCCCTCGCCGGAGCCCCCGCCTGACCCGGCCTCCGCGCCGGACCCTCCTCAGCCGTGCCACGCCGTACGACGGGCAGTCGTGTCCTTGTCGTCCGACGGGCATCCGCACAGGCCCGTACCAAACCGCTGTGCCGGTTTTTCCGGACGGCCCCGCACGGCGTGACGGTCGTCCGAAAGGCCTGTGTCACCTACCGGGTCCGGCAGGTGGCGGGACCCTGCCCGCCGTGCGCATCACTTCTCAACCCCGCCCGCGCCGAGTGGCGTTGGTGAGTCGTTCATCTGTGAACCGCCTCGGCCGGGCGCAGCGCGTCCGATGCGAGAACAGGTGCGTGCTGTCACTAGGATGTGCAACCAAGACAACCATGCGACCGGCCCGTGACCTGCGTGCCGGTCGGGGTCGCCGATGCCAGGGACCGCTCCCCGGGCTGCGGTGATCTTCCTTCCCAGGAGGACCCTCCGCATGTTCCGACGAATAGGCAACACCGTCGTCCGTCATCCCATTTGGACGATCGTGGCGTGGCTGATCGCGGCGGTGGCCATTGTGGCCACCGCTCCGAGTCTGCCCTCCAACAGTGACGAGAGCAGTTTCCTGCCGAAGAGTTACGAATCCATCAAAGCGGCACAACTCCAGGAGAGGGCGTTCCCCAGCGCCTTCACCCCGTCCGCGATCGCGCTCTACCAGCGCACCGACGGCGGCAAGCTGACCGCCGCCGACCAGAAGGATGCCGCCCGGATCACCTCTGATCTGGGCAAGAAGCACATCGACCAGGTCCAGAAGGTCGTCCCCGGCCAGCCGTCCAAGGACGGCAGGTACGCCCTGACCCTGGTGCAGATGGACAGCAAGAACGCCGGCCAGCCCAAACAGGTCGACGCTGCCAGGGACTTGCGGGCGGAGGTCAGGAAACTGGCCAAGGGCACGCATCTCGACGTCAAACTCGGCGGCTCCGCCGCCCAGGCCCTCGACCAGGAGGACTCCTCCAAGCGCGGCCAGGCGCTGATCGGTATCGGCACCTTCGTGATCATCCTGGTGACGCTGCTGATCATCTTCCGGGCGCCGATCCTGGCCCTCCTGCCCCTGCTGCTGATCGGCCTCGTGTCCGCCGTCGCCAACGGGCTGATCGCCTACGCCACCAAGCTGTTCGACCTCCAGGCCAACAGCTCGATCTCGTCCATCCTGATCGTCGTCCTCTTCGGCGTCGGCACGGACTACTTCCTGTTCCTGATATTCCGGTACCGCGAAAGGCTGCGCGCCGGTGACGAGCCCAAGCAGGCCATGATCAACGCGGTCGCGCGGGTCGGCGAGGCCATCGCCTCGGCGGCCGGAGCGGTCGTCATCGCCTTCCTCGCCCTCTCGCTGTCCACGCTGGGCTTCCTCAAGCAGATGGGCCCGGCGCTGGCCATCGCGGTCGCCGCCACCCTGGTCGCGGGCCTGACCCTGATCCCGGCGGTGGTCTCGCTCATCGGCCCCAAGGTGTTCTGGCCCTCCAAGTCCTGGCAGAAGGAGCCGGAGAACGCCCGCTTCGCCGCCCTCGGCCGGAGCGTGCAGCGCCGCCCGGCGCTGACCGCCGTGGTGTCCGGTCTCATCCTGCTCGCCCTGTCGCTCGGCACGCTCGGCTACAAGGCCACCTTCGACCTGGCCTCGGGCTCCATGCCCAAGACCAAGGAGTCCATGGTCGTCCAGGACGAGATGCAGAAGGCGTACTCGGCGGGTGCCGCGGCACCCACCGACGTCTACCTCTCCACCACCGACGGCAAGCCGCTGGACAGGTCCGCCTTCGACGCGTACGCGCGCAAGCTCGGCGCCGTCGACGGTGTCGCGGCCGCCCGCATGACCCAGGTGAACAAGCCGGGCACCACCGCCGACTTCACCGTCACCCTCAAGTACGAGGCGTCCACGGACAAGGCCATCGACGCCGTGGGCCGGGTCCGCGACGTCGCGCACTCCGCCGCGCCCGGCGGCACCGAGGCGCTCGTCGGCGGCATGTCCTCGATCTACAAGGACATCGACGCCGCGGTGAACCACGACTACCGCACGGTGTTCCCCGTCGCCGCCCTCCTCATCATGATCATCCTGGGGCTGCTGCTGCGCAGTGTCGTCGCGCCCTGGTACCTGATGGCCTCGGTGGGCCTCGGCTTCGGAGCCACCCTGGGCGCCACCGTGTGGATCTTCCAGGACGGGCAGGGCCACTCGGGACTGATGTTCATGCTCCCGGTGATCATGTACCTGTTCGTGGTCGCGATCGGCACCGACTACAACATCCTCATGATCGCCCGACTGCGTGAGGAGGCCCGTGAGGGCCGTGACCCCCGCGAGGCGGCGGGCATGGCGCTCAGGCACGCCGGACCGACCGTGGCCGCGGCGGGCTTCATCCTGGCGGCGACCTTCGCCACGATGATGCTGGCGGGCAACTCGCTGCTGATGGAGATGGGCTTCGCCGTCTCCTTCGGTATCGCGGTCGCCGCGTTCGTCATGGCGATGTTCTTCACCCCGAGCCTCACGGCGCTCATCGGCCACGCGGCCTGGTGGCCGGGCCACGGGGACCGGGCGGCGGTGCCGGCCACCGGCGCAACCGCCGGAACCGCCGGCTCCGGACCGGTCCACGGCGAGGAGGACCGGGACGCCACCCACGACCCGGCGGGCCGCCGCGGCTGACCGCGTCACCCACCGAAGTCCTGCCGGGCCGCACGGCCCGGCAGGACTTTTCGCGTTCCGCGGGCAAACCCGGCGGTACCGGCCGTGTCCGGCGGTGCCGGCTCGTGTCCGTCTGTCCTCGGCGGTGCTGGCCCGTGCCTGCCGGTGTCCGGTGTGCCGGCCCGTGTCTGTCCGTGCTCGGCGGTGCTGGCCCGTCCGTGCTCGGCGGCCCCGCCCAGCCGACGGTCGCGGTCGGTAGGACACGTGGTGGCTGCGGCCCAGCGTCGCCCTGCCCGCCAGGCGCTGACGCGGATGCCGGTGCCCCGCACCAGGGACGGACGTGCGTGGTGAGCCCGCGCCGGGGGCCGCGTATTCCGTGGCCGTGAGCGGTCAGTGCGCACCGTACGCTCGTGTGAGCCCTGTACGCGCCCCCGTTCGCGCGACAAGACTGCGCTGTCGGCGGGCAGCCGGCCGTGGTGCCGGCCGCCGGTCGTCCCCGTGACCAGGAAGGCAGGTCGGCGCCGTGCTGTTGCGTCTGCCCACGTCCGTGACGGAAGCCCAGGAGTGCCTGGCCGAGGGGGCGGTGCCCATCGGCGGGGCGACACTCGTGTGGGCGACGTGGCAACGGGACGGCTTCCCCGGCCTCGCCATGTCCCTGCGTGAGGTGCCGGACGCCAACGTCCTGGGACGTGAGACCGTCGGCGGTGCCGTGGTCCTGCACCGGATCGGCGCCGAGCAGCCGGACGTCCTGCGGCTGGCCGCCGCCACCATCGGCACCGGCGCCGTGCGGCGGACCGCGACGGTCGGGGGCAATCTCGTCGGAAGCACGCTGCGCTGCCTGCTCCCCGCAGCCCTCGTCCTGGACGCCCGTGCCACGGTCCTGGAATCCGACGGGGTCCGCGAGGCGGACCTGACCGAGGTCGTCGCCAAACGGCCCGTCCTGCTCAGCCTGCGCTGGCGCGCGCCGATCGCCTCCGCCTACCGCAAACTGCCCGGCGAGGCGGGCGGACCGCCCCCTCTGGTCGTGGCCTCGGCCCTGTGCGCCGGTGACGGCGCGGGCCGGCGCCTGCGCGTCGCCGTACGCGACGGCTACGACCTGCTCAGCGGGGACACCGCCGGTGGCACCGACGCCGAGGAAGCCGTCGGCGCCCTGCGCGGCACGGCCCTGGGCGATCTGCCGGCCGTCGCCTGGGAAGTGATCCGCCCGCAGGTCACCGGTCTGCTGCGCGGCAACGCCGGGAACGGGGACGGTCCGAGCGCGCCGGGTCGGTGACCGCGCCGCCGCGCGCTCCGGGAGCGGGCACGCTTCCGCACGGCCACGGCCTGAACCGGCCGGTGGTGTACGTCTGCGGGGGCGCGGCTCCGCCCCCGGGCCGGCCGGCCGTTTGCCGTCCCGGCAAAGACGCTGGCCGCCGGCCGTCGACCTGACCGAGCCTGACCGGGTACCGCTCCTGTACCCGGAAGGCAGACCGTGACCGCGACGACGCTCGCCCCGAACCGACCGCTCCCGCTGAGCAGCCGCGGACGCTGGACGGTGCTGGCCGTCTGCTGTCTGAGCATGTTCCTGGTCGGCCTGGACACCACCATCGTCAACGTGGGCCTGCCCGCCATCGGCCGCGGCCTGGACGTGGGAACCCACAGTCTCGAGTGGACCGTGGACGCGTACACCGTCGTCCTGGCCGGTCTGCTGATCTCCTCCGGCGCGCTGGCGGACCGCTTCGGGCGCCGTCGGGTGTTCCAGTGGGGGCTGACGGTGTTCGGCGCGGCCTCGCTGGCCTGCGCGCTGGCCCCTTCGGTGGGCGCGCTGATCGCGGCACGCGCGGTGCAGGGGGTCGGCGCCTCCATGCTCAGCCCCGTGGCACTCGCCATCGTGGTCAACGCGATGCCCGACCCACGGGAGCGAGCGCGGGCGATCGGCGTGTGGGCGTCCGTGTTCGGGCTGAGCATGGCCGCGGGCCCGGTCACCGGCGGCGCCCTCGTCGCGGGACTCGGCTGGCGGTCCCTGTTCTGGATCAACGCCCCGGTCATCGTGGCCGCCCTCGTGCTCAGCGCGCTGTTCGTACCCGAGTCCCGGGCGGCGAAGCCCCGGCGGCCGGACGTTCCGGGGCAGCTCCTGCTGACCGTGACGATCGGACTCTGGGTCGGCATCCTCATCGAGGGGCCGCGCATCGGCTGGACGTCACCCGCGGCGCTGGCCGCCTACGCCCTCGCCGCCGCGGCGACGGCTGGATTCGTGCGGGCGGAGTCCCGCCGGACCGAACCGCTGGTGGACCCGGGCCTGTTCCGCGGGCCCGCGTTCAGCGGCGCCGTCCTGGGCGCCGTGGCGGTGTTCGCCGCGCTGAACGTGACGCTGTTGCTCACCACCCTCTACCTCCAGCACGCCCGCGGCTTCACCCCGCTGGCCGCCGGTACGGCGACCCTGCCCATGGCGTTCGGCGCCACCGTCTGCGCACCGTGGTCCGGCCGCCTGGTCGGTCGTACCGGCCCGCGGCTGCCGCTGTGCCTGGCGGGCGGCTTCCTCACCGCCGGCGGGCTGTGCCTGACCGGCCTCGACCGGCACACCAGCGTGTACCTGCTGCTGTTCGCCTACCTCCTCATCGGCATCGGCTTCGGCTTCGCCAACGCGCCGATCACCAACACGGCGGTGAGCGGACTGCCGCCCGCCCGGGCCGGGGTGGCGGGCGCCGTCACGTCCACCGCACGACAGCTGGGCTCCGCCGTCGGCATCGCCGTCGCCGGCGGCCTGGTCGCGGGTGCCGGCCCCGCGGGCCTGGCCCGCGCCTCCCGCCCGGGCTGGCTGCTGGTCGCCGCCTGCGGACTCCTGCTGCTCCTCGTGGCCCGCGCGTCCCGGCCCTCGCGAGCCCGCCAGGACCCGGCGCCCGGCACGCCGGACCCCGCACGGGCCCGCTGACCGACGCCCCACCGGCCCCCCACGGGTGTTTTTCCGGCCCGCGGTGACGTGTCATGGTGGCCGGTATGGCGACAGAAGCGGACGTGGCCGTGCTGGTCGGCTTGCAGGCCTCGGGGAAGTCGACCTTCTACGCACGGTGCCTGTCCGACCGGTACGAGTTGGTCAGCAAGGACCTGTTCCCGCGGAAGGCCAGGAACAAGCAGGGCCGGCAGATGCGGCTGCTGGCCGCACACCTGGCGGCCGGACGGGCGGTGGCCGTGGACAACACCAACCCGTCGCCGCAGGAGTGGGCTCCGCTGGTGGAGCTGGCCCACGCGCACGGCGCGACGGCGACGGCCTACTGGTTCCCCCCTGACGTGACCGGCGCCCTGCGGCGCAACGCCGCGCGCGAGGACCGCGACCGGGTCCCGGACGTCGGTGTCCTGGCCACCCTGAAGAAGCTGCGCAGACCGTCGCCCGCCGACGGGTTCGACGCGGTTCACCAGGTACGGTTCGACGGCCGGGGCGGCTTCGAGGTACGGGCCGCCTGAGCCGTGCGCGCTTCGGGCGGCACGGCCGCGCACTGCCTGGGGCCGTCGGCCCGGTGCTCCGACGTTCCGGTGGTCCCGTGTCCCGTGCTCCGTGCGGAGTGCCCGCGGACGGCCGGGTCCGCCCGTCAGGGCAGGGTGCGGCACAGCAGGGCCGCGGGGCCGGGGTGGCTGCCCACCCGGGTGGTGAAGGCGATCCCGGCGGCGTACTCGGTCGCCGCGCACTGTCCCTTGGAACTGCCGTACGCGAAGTCCCCGCCGGCCGCGTCGGCGGGACGGCTGTCGGACCGGTCGAACCACACCGTCCGTCCGGCGCCCGACAGCGCGCCCCGTGCCGGGACGCACAACGCCGTCGAGACCCGATCGCCGCGCAGCGCGTAGCCGATGAGGAACTCCCCTTCCGGGCACTGGTACTTGGTGTACCCGGACGCCCAGTCCCCGCCGGCCGGCACATACCGCTCGTCGGTGACCACCGTCCGGCGCGCGTCCGCGGCGCGCAGGTCCGCCGTGCCCGTGTCGGTGCACAGACCGCGCCCACCGCTGTGGCTCAGCCCGAGGAGCCGGGTGCCGTCGGGGCAGGCGGCCTTGTACGCTCCCGGGTCCCAGTCTCCCGCGGCGCGCACCCGCAGCGACGCCACCGCGTCCCCGTGGTCGGTGCTGAGCATGCGCCAGACGGGGATCGGGGCCACGGGACCGGCCTTGCCCGGCGTGGTCATCAGGCGCTGCCACGCCGCGCCGCGCCAGTCGCCGGGGTCGAGGATGCCGGAGCGGTGCCCGGTGTCGTCGTAGCGCAGCAGTGCCCAGTCGTCGTGGCCCGCGAAGCCGACCAGGGGCCAGAACGCGAAATCGGCGTCGTGTTCGGAGAGGTAGTCGGTGAGGTTGCCGAACCAGGTCCGGGCCGCCGGGTTCGTCTCGCCCGAACCGATGCCGAACTCGCTCACCCACACCGGCGCGGTGTAGTGCCGGCCGCTCTCCTCCACGAAGAAGGCCTCGTCGTCGAGGGCCGTGGCCAGCTCGGCCCGTGACAGGTCCTGGTAACGGGCGTCGTGGGTCTCGCCGACGCCGGTGGCTCCGCTGTGGTGCGGGCCGGTGTAGCCGTAGAAGTGGGCGGAGTAGACGAGTTTGCGGGCGTCCACGAGCGTGTGGGACAGCGTGCGGGAGGGAGTGAGTACCGGCCGGCCGTGCGGGAGTCCGTCCACGGGCACCCCGGTCCAGTTGATCCCCTCGATGACGATGAGGAGGCGCGGGTTCCCCTCGGTGAGGATGCGGTCGGCGGCCAGCTGGGCCGCGGCGTACCAGTCGTGGCCGTCGCCCGTGCCCCAGTTGGGGTCGTCCAGTACGTCGCGCCGGACCTCGTTGTACAGATCGGCGCCGACCACGCGTGGGACGGAGGCGTAGCGGCGGGCCATGAACACCCAGTCGTCCGCCCACTGCGCGGTGGACTGCCCGCTGTTCCACCGCTCGTTGCCGTCGATGCCGCAGCACCAGCGGGAGGTGTTGGTGTGGTTGTTGAGGACGACCGCGAAGCCGTCCCGGCTGAGCGCGTCGACCACGGCGTCGTACACCTCCAGCGGTGTTCTGCCGCGCAGCTGGGGATTGGCGGCGACGGCGCTGTCCGGGACCGCGGTCGTACGGTGGATCATCTCGTTGGAGAACGGCAGCCGGACGGTGTTGATCCCCGACTGGCGGAAGTCGGCGAGGAGTTGGGCCAGCGGTGCGCGGTCCAGGCCGAGGGGGATGCCGTGGGAGTCCTGTCCGGCGTGATGGTTGGCGGGGTCGGCGGCACTGCCGCTGCCGGTCCAGGAACCCTGTGCGCCGTCCCAGTTGGCGCCCTTCAGCCGGAAGCGGTCGCCGTGTGCGTCGACGATGTACCGGCCCCGGGTCGACAGGGGCGCTGCCCAGGCGGCGGAGTCCGCCGCGCCGGCGGCTCTCCGGGCCGCGGCGGAGTGCGGTGGTACGGCGGCGGAGGCCGGCGTGGCCAGGGTGGCGGTGAGGGTGGTGGTCGTGGTGAGCAGGAGACCGGCGGCGGTGACGGCGAGCCGTAGCACGGCTGGTGGCATGGGCATGAGGGGGCTGCCTTGAGGTCGGAGGCGTGGGGGAGCGGGGTGACGGGCCGGCGGCACCGCCCGGCCGGGGCCGGCACGGTGGGCGACCGGAGCACGGCCCGCCCCGGACGGTGCGGGAACCTTCCGTCCGGGGCGGGTGATCTCCCTGCGAGGACGCCTGCTCGCGCCTCCTCACACGGGGGAGATGTCAGCAGTACAGGTTGCCGCCGGGGCTGACGCCGAGGATCTGGGCGAACCTCTGGTAGGCGTCGACGCGGCTCTGCACCTGGGCGGGGTTCTTGCCGTCGCACTCCAGGGAGCCGTTGATGGAGCGGATGGTCTGGCCGAAGCCGGCGCCGTCGACCATCGCGTTGTGCGGGGTCATCGAGCCCGGCCCGGACTGGGTGTTCCAGTACCACAGGCCCGTCTTCCAGGCCACGGCCGCGTCGTTCTGGACCAGCCAGGGGTTGTTGAGCAGGTCGATGCCGAGCGCATCCCCGGCAGCCTTGTAGTTGAAGTTCCAGGAGAGCTGGATCGGGCCACGGCCGTAGTAGGCGGCCTGCCCCGCCGGGCACCCGTACGGCTGGGTCCCGTCGCAGTAGTGCGGATAGTTGGCGGTGTTCTGTTCCACGACGTGGACGAGCCCGCCGGTCTCGTGGCTCACGTTGGCCAGGAACGCCGCGGCTTCCTGCTTCTGCACGGTGTCGCTGCCGGTGTGGGCGAAGGCGGGGTAGGCGCCGAGCGCGGCGGTGAGGCCGCTGTAGGTGTAGAAGGAGTTCCGGTTCGGGAACATCTGGTTGAACTGAGCCTCGGAGACCACGAATCCGGACGGCGTGCTGCCGCCTCCGCCCGCCGGCGCGTTCCACTTCTGGTTCGCCCCGCCGGAGCAGCTCCAGATCTGGAGCCGGCTGGTGTTGGCGGAGTTGTTGTCGCGTACGTCCAGGCACTTGTTCGCGGCCGGGTTGACGATGTCGTGCGCGGCGGTGACCACCCACTGCTGGTTGGTGCCGCCCGAGCAGTCCCACAGCTGTACGGCGGCTCCGTCGGCGGTGCCGCGGTCCACGACGTCCAGGCACTTGCCGAGCGCCCGCAGGGTGCCGTCGCCCGGGTTGGACCAGCGCTGCGCGGCGGTGCCGTTGCAGTCGTAGAGCTGTACGGCGGTGCCGTTGGCGCTCGCGGCGCCCGCCACGTCGGCGCACTTGCCGGCTAGGCCGGTGATCTGACCGTCCGCGGCCTGCGCGGGCGTGACGGCGAACAGGGCGGCGAAGGACGCGGCCATGAGGGTGGCCACGAGCCGCCCGGGACGTACTCGGGGGGAGGGGGACCGCCTGATGTACGGGATGGGCATGGAGAGAATGCTCCAGTTCACGGGGCTGTGGGGGTCAAAGGCCTTGGCAAGGGCCTCAGTTGAGGACCTTCTGCGTGACCACGATGTGTCCGGCGTCGGGGTTCAGGCTTCCGCCCAGCCGGCCGAACGCCCCGTCGGTGAGGTCGAGGCACTTGGGTTCCTGCGGGGTCTGCGCGAACGTGCCCCGGTCGTTGATCCTGACCACCAGTGACCTGCCGTTGGCGACGTTCGTCACCTGGACCCGGGTGCCGAACGGCAGTTGGGGCTGACGGGTGAGTGAGGTGGCGGCCGTGTCGGCGTTGTTGTCGAAGACCTCGCCGCTGGCGGTCAGCGCGCCGGGCGGCTGGGGGCCGTAGTGCGTCGCCCAGCACTGCTCGGCGGCGGCCTGGGCGGGGGAGGTGGCGAGCAGGCCGGCCGGCACGGCGAGGGCGACGGCGAGTGCGGCGTGTAACAGGGCGGAACGCGTGGGGGGTTGTGCGGCCACGGAGGAGATCACAGCCTTTCGCGGTCTACGGATGGCGGGCGGGCCGTAAGGAGCCGAGTGTCCCCGGAAGAAAGGTCCGCCCGGCATCGGAACGTAAAAGGTCTGAACCACAGCCGTCAAGGGGTGAACAGGCCCTCGCAGCAGAGCAGTTGAGGTGCCCGGAACATGAAGGCGACATCCGGACGGCGACGAGGCGGTCGTTCGGATGGTGAACTCCGCTGCCCGCCGTTCACATGACGACACGGCCGTGGCGGGGCTCCCCGCCCGCACGGCCACCCAGGTGCGCCTCGCCTACGAGGCGGGGGGAAGGCGCTCCGCCAGCGTGGCCGCGAACTCCTCCGCCCGGGCCAGCTGGGTGCGCAGATCCCGCACCCGCTGCCGGGCGGCGTGTTCGAAGCCGCGGACCCGCTCCAGCAGCGCCTCCCGCTGCTCAGGGGGGAGTTCCGCACCCGAGTCGAGGCGGTCGGTGGCCTCCAGCAGGGCGCGCATCTCGTCGAGGCTGAAGCCGAGGGGCTTCATGCGGCGGATCACCATCAGGCGGGCGACATCGGCCTCGGTGTAGAGCCGGAAGCCACCCTGGGAGCGGGCGGAGGGGATGACGAGACCCGTCTCCTCGTAGTGCCGGATGGTGCGCAGCGACAGCTCGGTCCGTGCGGCGACCTCGCCGATCTGCATGTGTTCGCCGCTCACGCCGGGCTGCCTTCCTCGCCTGTGACCGCCGACCGGACACGGTCGGCGCCGATCCCTACCCTAACGTTAGGGTAGGGTTGTCCCGGCAGGGGGCCCGCCCGCCTCCGCGCCCACCCCGTCCCGTGGCGCCCCTGGCATCGGTCCGCCGCTCGCGGACCTCCGTGACCGGCCGTTCCCGGCCTGCCCCCTCCTGCGCGCCCGCCGTGACACGGGTGTGCCCGACCACGACAGGTTCCTCTCGTCTTGTCCTCCTCCGTACCGTCCCCGGCCGCGTGGCTGCGCGGCTCCCGGCGCCCCACCTGGCTGTCCGACCCGAAGGTGCTGCGCACCGAGGTGCTGGCCGGACTCGTGGTCGCCCTGGCGCTGATCCCGGAGGCGATCTCGTTCTCGGTCATCGCCGGGGTCGACCCCGCCATCGGCCTGTTCGCCTCGTTCACGATGGCGGTGACCATCGCCGTCGTCGGCGGGCGGCCCGCCATGATCTCCGCGGCGACCGGCGCCGTCGCCCTGGTCATCGCCCCGATGAACCGCGAGCACGGCTTCGGCTACCTGGTCGCCACGGTGATCCTGGCCGGTGTCCTCCAGATCGTCCTGGGTGTGCTCGGCGTCGCCAGACTGATGCGGTTCGTGCCACGCAGCGTGATGGTCGGCTTCGTCAACTCCCTGGCGATCCTGATCTTCATGGCGCAGGTGCCGGAGATGACGGACGTACCGTGGGCCGTCTATCCGCTGATCGCGGCGGGACTGGCGCTGATGGTGCTCTTCCCGCGGGTCACCAGGGTGGTGCCGGCTCCGCTGGTGTCCATCGTCGTCCTCACCGTGATCACGGTCGCCGCCGGGATCGCGGTACCCACGGTGGGCGACAAGGGCGCCCTGCCGTCCTCCCTGCCCGTACCGGGCCTGCCGGACGTACCGTTCAGCCTGGACACGCTCACCACCATCGCCCCGTACGCGCTGGCCATGGCCCTCGTCGGCCTGATGGAGTCGCTGATGACGGCGAAACTCGTCGACGACCTCACCGACACGCACTCCTCCAAGACGCGTGAGTCCGTCGGCCAGGGCATCGCCAACATCGTCACCGGATTCCTCGGCGGCATGGGCGGCTGCGCGATGATCGGCCAGACAATGATCAACGTACGGGTCTCCG
The DNA here is from genome assembly GCF_040637655.1 of Streptomyces sp. NPDC028722. Lineage (NCBI taxonomy): Bacteria > Bacillati > Actinomycetota > Actinomycetes > Kitasatosporales > Streptomycetaceae > Streptomyces > Streptomyces sp. NPDC028722. The sequence continues at coordinate 5,240 of NZ_JBEZWU010000056.1, read as the reverse complement.
GCGCCCGCACCCGGCTGTCGACGTTCCTGGCCGGTGCGCTCCTGATGGTGCTCTGCGTCGTCTTCGGACCGATCGTCTCGGACATCCCCATGGGCGTGCTCGTCGCGGTGATGGTCATGGTGTCGGTGGGCACCTTCGACTGGCACTCCGTCGCCCCGAGGACGCTGAGGCGGATGCCGGCCGGGGAGATCACGGTCATGCTGATCACCGTCGTGTGTGTGGTCGCCACCCACAACCTCGCCATCGGTGTCGTCGTCGGCTCGGTCACCGCCATGGTCGTCTTCGCCCGGCGCGTCGCCCACCTCGCCGAGGTCACCTCCGTCACCGGCCCCGACGGCACCTCGGTCGTCTACCGGGTCACCGGAGCGCTGTTCTTCGCCTCCTCCAACGACCTGGTCGGCCGATTCCGCTACGCCACCGATCCGGGCAAGGTCGTCATCGACCTGTCGGCCGCGCACATCTGGGACGCCTCCTCCGTGGCCGCGCTGGACGCCATCGAGACGAAGTACGCCCAGCGCGGCAAGACCGTCGAGATCACCGGCCTGAACGAGGCCAGCGCCCGCATGCACGGGACGCTCAGCGGCGAGCTGACCGGCAGCCACTGAGCCGGGGGGACGGCCGGAGCACGCACGCGCGCGTGCTGCCGGCCGCCCGTCGCGGGTGCCCGGCCGCCGGCGTCAGCCGCTCGTGAGGACGACGAGGTGCCGGGTGGCCCGGGTCATCGCCACATAGCGGTCCACCGCTCCCTCGACGCCCTCGCCGAACTTCTCCGGATCGACGAGGACGACCAGGTCGAACTCGAGTCCCTTCGACAGTTCCGGGGTCAGGGACCGGACACGGGGCGTCGCCCGGAACGTGGGGTCGCCGATGACGCAGGCGATCCCGTCGGCATGCGCGGCGAGCCAGTCGTCGAGGATCGGGCGCAGGTCGGCGGTCGATCCGTGGACGACGGGTGTGCCCCCGCTGCGGATGGACACCGGCACGTTCGCATCCGGGAGGACGGCCCGGATGACGGGCTCGGCCTCCGTCATGATCTCCTCCGGCGTCCGGTAGTTGATGCTCAGGGGAGCCACGGTGACCCGGCCGAGCCCGATCCGTGCCAGCCGCTCCTGCCACGACTCCGTGAACCCGTGCCGGGCCTGGGCGCGGTCCCCGACGACGGTGAAGCTCCGGGACGGGCACCGCAGCAGCAGCATCTGCCACTCGGCGTCGGTCAGTTCCTGCGCCTCGTCCACGACGATGTGCGCGAAGGGACCGGCCAGCGAGTCCGGGTCGGCGGTGGGCAGGCCGCTCTCGTCGACGAGGCTGTCTTGCAGGTCCTCGCCGTGCAGCATCGTCACCGCGCCCTCGCCGTCGTCGTCCGCCCTGAGCAGTCCCTCGATGACGGCGGACATGCGCTCGCGTTCGGCGGCCACCGCGGCCTCGTGCCGGCGCCTGCGCCGCGACGCCTCCGGGTCACCGAGCCGCTGCCGTGCCGCGTCCAGGAGCGGCAGGTCGGACACCGTCCACGCCTGCGCGTCCGCGCGCTGGAGCCGCCGTACGTCGTCCCGGTCGAGCCAGGGAGCGCACATCCGCAGGTAGGCGGGCACCGACCACAGGTCACCGACGAGGTCGGCCGCCTCCAGCAGCGGCCATGCGCGGCCGAACGTCGTGAGCAGCTCCCTGTTCTGCCGCAGCGCCCTGCGCAGCAGCGTCTCCGAGACGTCACCGGGATGCTTGTCCACCAGCATCGTCAGCAGCTCCTCCCAGACCTGGTGACGGGCGTCGTTGTGCGGCGTACCGGGCTCCGCCGCGTCGAACGCCACGGCCCAGTCCTCGGCGGTCAGCCGGATGTCCGACCAGGGGGTGATGACCTTCATCCCCTCGGTGGGCGGTTCCTCGTAGAACCGGACGGCCTTCTCGATGGCCTTCACCATGGCGGCGGACGACTTCAGCCGGGCCACGTCCGGGTCGGCCTCGACCGTCGCCGACGCTCCCTCGGCGACGAGGTCCCGCAGGATGCAGGTCTGCACGCCCTCCTCCCCGAGGCTGGGCAGGACATCGGCGACGTAGTCCAGGTACGGCCGGTGGGGGCCGACGAACAGCACACCGCCCCGGCGGTGCCCCAGCCGGGGGTCGGAGTACAGCAGGTAGGCGGAGCGGTGCAGGGCGACGACGGTCTTCCCCGTACCCGGACCGCCGTCGACGACGAGAGCGCCGCGGGACCCCGCGCGGATGATGGCGTCCTGGTCGGCCTGGATGGTGGCGAGCACGTCCCGCATCCGGGCCGACCGGTCGCCGTCGAGGCTGGCGATGAAGGCCGACTGGTCGTCGAGCGCGGCGTGGCCCTCCAGCCCGTCGGCGGCGAACACCTCGTCCCAGTAGTCGCTGATCCGGCCGCGGGTCCAGCGGTAGCGGCGGCGGCTCGTCAGTCCCATCGGGTTGGCGTGGGTGGCTCCGAAGAACGGCTCCGCCGCGGGCGAACGCCAGTCGACCAGCAGCCGGCGTCCCGAGCTGTCGGTGAGGCCGAGCCGCCCGACGTACACGGGCTCGGAGTGGTCGGCGCTCACCATGTGCCCGAGGCACAGGTCCAGGCCGAAGCGGCGCAGGGTGCGCAGGCGAGCCGTCAGCCGGTGGATCTCCGCGTCCCGGTCCATCGCCTGCCGGCCCTTGCCGCCGGGCGCCTTCCGCTCGGCCTCCAGACGGCCGGACAGTTCGGCGACCGACTGCTCGAGGCACTGCGCGATGGCCGCGAAGTGCTCCTCGTCGCCGCCGATCAGCGCCGGGTCGGCCTTGGAGGACAGGCGGTCGGGAAGGTCGAACGCGCCGAGGGCCAGGGGGTTCACGCATCAGCTCCGATATGAGATCTCTTGCGGCCATGACGGCACCCGGTGCCGTGCGAAGCCGGTTCAGGCCGGACATTCTGCGGCACGGCCGGGGCCTTGCCGCAAGGCCCCCGATCGGCTATACGTTGAGAGTGGCAAGGAGTCGGTGACCTCCTTGCCTTTTTCTTTTTGCCGCCGCATCCGTCCGGAGTCCGAAATCCGGTGCCTCAGGCAGGGTACCGAGTGCTCCTCCGAACGATCTTGGTGTAGGGGCCCGGCTTCGGGATACCCGCGTCACACACCCCGCCCGCCGCAGCCCCGTCCCATGAGCACGGGCGGCCGGGCGGCGGGCGTGGAGCGCCGTACGCGCACGGGCGGACCGGGTGTCCGCCCGGCCTGCCGACGCGACCAGAACCCGAGAAGGAACCCGAGCAGGACCCGAGAGAAGGAGCCCACGCATGTCGCAGGTGGAAGAGTCCATCGAGGTCGACGTCCCGGTCAGCACCGCCTACAACCAGTGGACCCAGTTCGAGACCTTCCCCCAGTTCATGGACGGCGTCGAGCGCATCGAGCAGCGCACGCCGACCCTCACGCACTGGGTGACCAGGATCGACGGTGCCACCCGCGAGTTCGACGCCGAGATCACCGAGCAGATCCCCGACGAGCGCGTCGCCTGGACCACCGTGAGCGGCGAGGCCAAGCAGGCGGGGGTCGTCACCTTCCACCGTCTGGACGAGACCCGCACCAAGGTCATGTTGCAGCTGGACTACGAGCCCCACGGCCTGGCCGAGACCGTCGGCGACAAGCTCGGCGTCGTCAAGCGGCAGGTCACCGGCGATCTGGCGCGGTTCAAGAAGTTCATCGAGGCCCGCGGCGGCGACGAGACCGGCGCCTGGCGCGGCCAGGTCTGAACCGCGTGAGGGCCGGTGCCCCGCACCCCGCCGCACGGCGGGCGTGGGAACCGGCCTCACATCCGGCTGCCGCACGGGCATAACCCCGGGCGGCCGGGCAACACGCGGTGTCAACGGCGGGTAGCCGCGCGACGAGGAGGGGACAGGGCCATGGCGGTCAGGCGGCACGAGGCGTTCGCGATCAGCTGTGCGGCGATGGCAGGAGCGGGGACGGCCGTCGCGGCCGTCCGCTGGTGGAACCGCCGCCGGCCGCAGCCCTGTCCCGGGCGGCCGGGCGAGGACCGGGTGGAGGAACTGCATCTGGCCTTCCAGGACCCGTCGGTCCCGCCGTCCGACGCACCGGAGGAAGCACTGCACCGGTACTGGAGCCGGTTGCAGCCGCTGGACCTGACAGCCGAGAGGGCGGACGCGCTGCCCGCGCTGCCGCCCGAATGAGAACACCGGGAGCGCCGAGGCACCGCTTCACCACCGTCGGCCGGATGAAGCCGGGCCAGCTGCCCTGCACCGCTCTGTACGGGGTACTCGCACGCTCTCCGGGGGCCGGGCGCCGACGGCGCCCTCGGCCCGGACACAACGAGTGACGGGAGGTGATCGTCATGTCGGAACAGTTCCACCACGAAACAGGCCGGCAGGCGCCGGGTTCGGAGCCGGTGGGCGAACTGGTGCAGCGCGCGTCGCAGCAGCTGACGGAGCTGGTGCGGGGCGAACTGCGCCTGGCGCAGGCGGAGATGAAAGACAAGGGCAAGCGGTACGGCAAGGGTGGCGGACTGTTCGGCGGCGCCGGACTGGTCGGGTTCCTCATGCTCCAGGCCCTCGTGGCGACCGCGATCGCCGCGCTGGCGGTACCCCTGCCGGTGTGGGCCGCGGCCCTCATCGTCACCGCGGTCCTCGGCGTGATCGCCGCGGTGATGGCGCTCAAGGGGAAGAAGGAAGTCGCCCAGGCCGCGCCGCCCGCGCCCCAGCAGACGATCGAGAACGTGAAGGCCGATGTGGCCGAGATCAAGGAGAGTGCGCACCGATGACCCAGCCGCCGCATGACGAACCGACCGCTTCCAGCCAGGAGGAGCTGCGCGAGCAGGTCGAGCACACCCGTCAGGAGTTGGGGGAGACCGTGGAGGCGCTCGCGGCCAAGGCCGATGTCAAGGCGCGCGCCCAGGAGAAGACCGCGGAGGTCAAGGAGCAGGCCGTCGCGAAGGCCGGTGAACTGAAGGAGCAGGCCGCGGTCAAGGCCGGGGAGGTCAAGGCCCGGGCCGCCGAGGCGGCGGCCCGCGTGCAGGACAAGCTTCCCGATCCGGTCAAGGAGAAGGCCTCGTCGGCCGCCGAGCAGGCCCGCGCGAAGGCCGCCGAGGCGGGCCGGCTGTGGGAGGAGAAGGCGCCGGAGCCGGTGCGGGAGAAGGCCGCCCAGGGCGCCCGGATGGCGCGGGAGAACATGGAGGAGTTCGGCGACCGGCGCGGGGCAGGTCACGGTCTGCCCGATCGGCAGCACGTCACCGGTGGCGAGGACGTTGCGCAGGCGCAGCTCGGC
>NZ_JBEZWU010000055.1:0-18315 GCF_040637655.1 Streptomyces sp. NPDC028722 | reverse complement strand
CCGGTAGCCGGCCCCGTGCGCAGCCGGACGCCGTCAGCGGTCACCTGGTAGCCGCACGGGCTGAACCGCGGGTCGGCCATAGCGGAGGCCGAGGCCTGCGGCAGGCAGGCGGTGCCCGCGAGGACGGCTGCTGCCGCGATGAGGAGGAGTCGTCGCATCATGCCTGGGCTAACCCTCCTTCAGGCGACCGCCGTTACGGCCGCCGGAGCAGACTCACCCGTGCGGGTCTCACAGGTCGAAGTCGAGCTGTTCGACGTCGGTGCACTCCACCAATAGGTCGGCCGTGCGACGCCCGCCGTCGCGGAAGTACACACCTCCCAGGGCCTCGGCGGTGATGACACGCAGCTGGTCCACACTGGCACCCGTCGGCTGGGCGTCGAGGAGACGGGAGGCATGGCGGGGGCGGGCGAGGGTCAGGTGACGGACGCGGGCGTCGTCGGTGGTGCAGGGCCGCAGCGCTGAACCCGAACCGGGCGCGGGTGTCGATGACGAGACCGGTGGTGGTGGCGGCCTGGCGGCGGGCCTGTTCGCGAATGCGGGGCTGCCAGCGGGCGCGCACGGCGTCGGCCAGGCGCTGGGCGAGGTCGGGGCGGGGCCGGCGGATCTGGTCCTTGACGTTGCGCTCCACGGTGCGCTGGGAGACACCGATCGCGTCGGCGACCACGCGGGTGCCCTTGAGCTGACGGACGAGGTAGCGCATCTGCGCGCCCGCGGATTTCGGGATGGGGCGGGTGAACGCCCGTTGCACGGCGCGGTCCAGGCCATCGGAAACCAGACCCATGGGGGTTTCCTTCAAGATCGGCTGTACGGGGCTGTGAGGGCCGATCACCCGGCCCGGCGGGGGAGATTTTTGCCGTCGGGCGGGGTGATCGGCCGAGAGAGGGGCGCTCAGACCTCGTGATGGAGGTGTTAGTCGATCTGTGCCATGTCCCGGATCCGCCCGAAGTGCAGTTGATGCGCCACGGTGACCGTGCAGGTGGGTCCGTTGCGGTTCTTGCCGAGGATCAGATCGACCTCGCCCGCCCTGGGGCTCGCGGGCTCGTAGGCGTCCTCACGGTGCAGGAGGACGATCGCGCTCGCGTCCTGCTCTAACTGCCCCGAGTCCCGCAGGTCTGAGACCTGCGGCCGCTTGCCCTCACGGTGCTCACTGCCCCGGTTGAGCTGGGCGCAGCAGATGATGACCGCCCCGGTGTCCTCCGCGATGATCTTCAGTTCCCGGCTGACGTCGGAGACCCGCTCGTACGCCGACTGGCGGCCGTTGCGCTGGTCGTGTCCATCAACTGCACGTAGTCGATGATCACCAGCGGGACGCGGCCGGTCTCCCGGTTCAGGGCCTTGATGCGGTGGCGGACCCGGCTGGGCGTAACGCGGGCGGCGTAGTCCATCCACAGCGGGAGTTTCATCAGGTCGGGCAGGACCCGCAGCATGCGCGTCCAGTCGCCGTCCTCGACGGCCGGGCCGCCGTCCATGAGGTGGTGCAGTCCCACCCGCGCGCGGGCGGCCAGCACCCGGTTGAGGACCTCGGACTTGCCCATCTCCATCGAGTGCACGAGCGTCGGCCGGCCGGTGCCCGCGTTGGCGAGCGCGATGCCCAGGGTGAAGGCGCTCTTGCCCATGGCGGGACGGCCGGCGACGACGATGACGTTGCCCGGCCGCATCTTGAGCACGGCGTCCAGATCCATCAGGCCGGTCACCGCGGCCGCTTCGGTCGGGGTCTCCAGGGCCTTGACGTGCTCGTGCAGGTCATCGCCGAGGCGCCCGAAGTGCTCGTCGGCTTCGGCGCCGACAGCCAGGTAGTCGAGATCGGCCTGGTGGGCGCGGATCGCGTCGGGTACGTCGGTCGGGGAGACCAGGCGCGCGGTCTGCTGGGCACGGGCGAGCGCGCCCTGGTAGCGGCGCAGCGCGGCGAAGCCCTGGACGAGTTCGGCGTAGTGCTCGACCTGCCCGGCACCGCAGGCGGCCATCGCCAGCTGCGACAGCCGTGCCGGCCCCCCGGCACGGTCCAGGTCTCCGGTGCTGCGCAGCTCGGCCTCGACCATCGGCACACCGGTCGGCCAGCTCCTGCCATGCAGACGGGTGATCGCCCGCCACACCAGCTCATTGGCCGGGGACAGGGCAGCGCCGTCGCCCAGCACGCGCGCGGCATCGGCTACGGCGTCGTAGGCCGGGGTCGCCATCAGGCAGGCACCCAGTACGTGCGCTTCCGCCTCCGGGCTCTCGGTGGCCAGCTCCTGCACGCTCACCGAGCCACCTCCGTCCCCGCACTCACGCCCGGATGCGCACAGCGGCGCATCGGCCCGTCATCGTCGTCGTCCAGGACCCAGCCCTGCGCGTCGCAGGCAGTGCAGGCGGCAACCAGCGCCAGGCGCGCCGCGCCGTCGACGGCGGCTGGGGCCGTGCGCGGCTTCACCGTGGCGTACAGGCGTAAATCCTCCACCCAGCCCGGCAGGCACTTCGTCCAGGACGCGGCCCCACCGGTGTTCTTCAGGATGTCCGCCTCCAGCAGGACCCGGTGGGCGTCGTCCATCTCGGCCAGTGCCGGCCAGCCCTGCGCACGCATCGCCCACAGCAGCTTCGGCGCGCACCGCCTGGCCGTGGCCGCGCCCGCCTGCCAGCGCTGCATCCGCTGGAGGAACTCACTCGCCCCGCGCAGCTCTGCCGCAGCAAACTCAGGCTCCCGCTCCCCTGGCTGCTGCTCCCTCTGTGACGGCAGCGACCGCGCGGGATCAGTGCGGGGGTTGGGGGAGGAGGAATCCTCCTCCCCCGGGGGGTGTGGGGGGGACGAGGTGCATCGCGGGTCTTCCGCATTCCGGCTTTGACCAGGCGAAACGTGGGTTTCCAGATCGCCGTTTTTCCGCGATTCCGCTCCAGACTGCGGGTTTTCCGCGATTCGGCTTTGACCAGGCGAAGCGCGGGTTTCCGGGAATCCGGAACGCTGGGAATCGCGGGAAACCTGCGTTTCGGCGCTGACCTGCACGGATGCCGCGATGCCGAGATCGACGTACTGGCTGTTGTTCGCCGGGTTCCGGTATACCCGGGTGACCCAGGTGGGGCGCTGCGTGGACTCGTCGAAGACGGAGACGCGGGCGAGGTGGCCGGCGGCAGTCAGCCTCTTCGCGATGGCGTTGTACCGGTCCTTGCCCATCTTCCAGCCGTGGGCCTGGAGGTCGGCCCGGATGGCTTCCATGGTCGAGGGCAGGCGCGGATCACGGAGCAAGAGCTCCGCCAGAACGCCGAGGTGGACGCCGACGATCAGCTCACGGCCGGAGCCCTCGCTCGTGATATCGGCGTGCTGGACACACAGCCATCCGTTGGAACCACGGTGCGGATGCCGGAAATCCGTTGGCTCTGCTCATCATCATCTCGGCGCTCGTGGTCGCCCTCGCTTTCGCGGCGCTCGTGTTCATGACTCGCCAGCTCGGCATCCTGGCGTTCGTGTGCATGGCACCGCTGGTGCTGGCGTCACTGGCACGCGGAGGTGACATGACGGCGGTGAAGCTGTGGGCGCAGCGTCTGCTAGGCCTGATGTTCGCCCCGTTTGCCCTGTTGCTGGTCAGCCCCTTCGTAGAACTGGTGCGGGGGTCGCTGGTGATGGACGCCGTGCTGGTGGTCGCCGCCGACGCCCTGATGCTGCGCATGATCTTCCACGGCATCCCGTACTTCGGGCCCAGGGTGGCCCGTGCCGCCCGCGCGGCGGTGGAGGCCAGGACGGATCACCCGTTGGCGCACAAGGTGGTCCGTGCCGGTGTGCCGGACTTCTACGAGGAGGAAGCCGGCCCGCGGATGCCTCGCACGGTGGCCACCCCGGGCCGGGCCATGAGCCAGGACCGGGGCGCACTGCTCGGCGCATACGGCATCACGCAGCAGCAGCGGCCGGGACGACTCACTACCGCGTCCGCTGTCACCAGGGCGAGGACGGACGAGACCGACCGCGCCGCACGCACAGCACAGATCAGCCAGGCGCGCCGCGAGGCACGGAACGCCGTCCGGCCCCCGGCTCCCGCGCCCAACCGGCCGCGTAACCCGTAGGCCGCCGCCCCATCACCGCGCCTGTCCCCGGCACAGTCTGCCGGGGCCAGGCGCATTCCACCGGACTTCGAGGAGACTCGCTGTGTACTCCCTGACCCCTGGCTATCGCGTGCCCGCTCTCCAGCGCGGACTGAGCCCCGCTGAGACCCTGCTGACAAAGATCAACCTGGGGGCCGGGGGCGCGGTCCTGATGTCCGCGATGCTCAACCCACCGCCCCCGGCCGCGTTCGCCGCGGTGGGCGCGGTTGCGGCACTGCTCAACCTCGCGCCCGGACCGCGCTCCCTGGCCCGGTGGGCGAGCGTCGGTTACCGGCACATGCGCGAGCGCGGCACCCCGGCCTCCATGGTCACCTCCCCGGGTGTCACCTCGACATGGGCGCTGTACCCGGACCACGGCATCATGCAGGACCCCATGAGGCGGGCCGCTTTCCACAACGGGTTCTCCCGGGCGCTCGTCTTCGCGGCCGGCCAGGCACGCACCGCCGGTATCCAGGTCCACGTCACCCACCACGCCACCGTCCGCGACTACACCGATCACACGCAGACGATCTCCGTGCACATCCCCAAGGGGCTGGCCGGACAGCCCGCACGCATCGCCGAAACCCTCGCGGGCGAATTCGCCGCACTGGGTGCCCTGACCCCTGCCACCCCCGACCCGGTGCCCGCTGTGAGCGACCGGGGTCCCGGCTGGGTGGCCCTGGACGATGGCCGGTACGCGGCCACCGCACGGATCACCTCATGGCCCGAGGAGACCGGCGGTGACCTCATGCCCCGGCTCCTGCTCGGCCAGGAGGACGACCGCTCCCTGGCCGTGCTGTACCGGCCCCTTCCAGCGGGGCAGTCCCGGCGGTCGGCGAAATGGCAGAGGGCCGCAGCGGAAGCCTTCACCACCGACAAGGTGAAGGCGGACGGACACGAGATCGCGTCCAGCACCGCACACGGCGCGCTCGTCCAGGGCGCCACCCTCGTGGACATCGATGCCTATCTGACGGTGTGGGGCGACAGCCCGGAGGGCGTCACGGACGCGCGCTGGAATGCCGGCCTTACGGCCGACCGCCACCGCATCCGTCTGGACTGGCTCCCCGGCCAGCAGCACCGCGCCCACGTGATGACCACCCCGCGCGGAGCCTCGACCCGGAAAGGGGCGATCCTGTGATCCGCCTGCCCTCCACCCACGCCGCGATCACGGCGCCGCTGGTCGCCTCGAACACGAGTTTCCCCGGCATCCCGATCGGGCGCTCCCTGCTGGACGGCCGCCCCTTCCACCTCTCACCGGTCCAGGCGCCGGCCGCGATCCTGCCGTCGACCAACAGCCTCGCCCTGGGCGGACTCGGCTCCGGAAAGAGCACGACGGCGAAAGCCCGGATCCATCGTGAGGTCCTCCACCACGACTACCAGGCCGTCGTCATCGACTCCTTCGGGGAGGACAGCACCGGCGGTGAATGGGCGCCACTCGCCCGCAAGCTGGGCGGCAGGGTCATCGAGGCCAGCTCGTTCACGCTGAACCCCGTCAGCAGCATGTTCCCGACTGAGGTCCGTGAACAACTGGTGCGCTCGCTGATCGCCGCCGTTGAGCCTGACGCACTCAGCCACCAGGCCACGCACGCGCTTCAGCACGCGCTCAGCCACCCGAAAGCAACCGGCCTGGCTGGCCTGGTGGACGCTCTGGTCCGGCCCGAGGACGGCAGGTGGCCGGCCGCCAAGCTCACCGAGTGGGGCGAGGGAGCAGCGATTGCCCTGTCCCGCTACACCGAGGGCAGCCTGCGCGGCCTCTTCGACGGCCAGGACGCCAGCCTTCCCGAGACGGACCTGCCCGTCATCACCTTCGACTTCTCCGCCCTGGACCGCAACAGCCCGGCGATCCCCTCGCTGATGGCCGCCATCTCGTGCTGGGCGGAACACGTGTGGCTGCGCCAATCGAGGGCCGTCCACCGTCACATGGTGCTGGAGGAGGCCTGGCAGATCCTGCTCTCCCCGGCCACGGCCGAGCTGATCCAGCGACTGCTGAAGAACAGCCGCAAGGCCGCGCTGAGCCTGGATGTGGTCATGCACACCCTGTCCGACCTCGGGGACGGCCGGGCGCAGGATGTGGCGCGCCTGTGCGAGATCGCCCACGTCGGGCGTCTCGGCCCGGAGGAGGCCGCGCTTGTGGGCTCACTGCTCGGCCTGCCGGATTGGGCGGTGGAGCGGATCCCGGCGCTGGATCCGGGCCAGGCGGTGTGGAAGGTGGGGCCGGGCTACGTCGACGTCGTGGAGACCGTGCTCAGTGAGGACGAAGTCGGACTCACGGACACATCGGCCCGGCGCCGTCAGGCGCAGCAAGCCACCAGGAGGGCTGTTGAGCCGGTTGTTCACGACGAGCGGGAACCCGCTGCGGTTGAGATCGAGACCGACGCCGGCCGAGAGGAATGGGGCAGTCTCGGGGATCTGATGACGCCGACCGAACAGGAACCTGCCCAAGACTCTTCCTGGGATGACCGGGAAATGCCTCCGAACGTCATCGACACCCGGCATCAGGAAGCCATCCAGGCCGCGCAGAAAGGCCGCTGTGACGAGGCCGCACAGCTGGCCGCCATCGGCGAACGGGAAGACATCAGGGCCCACGGAATCACCTCGGACCAGGCCATGTCATGGCTGGAGACCCGCGCTCAGGTGGCTGATCTGTGCGGGAACCGGGACCAGGCGGTGCAGCTGCGCGCTACCGTCGCCCGCATGGGCAAAGACGTCGAATGGTGGCAGCGGCAGCCCGCGAACGCCGACACCGCCGCAGCGGGATGGATCACTGACCCCACACCGGTCCCGCCCGCACCGGTCCCGCCCGCTCCGAGCGAGACACCCTCACGACCGCGGCGGCGTACCTGGCCGTACATCGCGGCCATCGCCGCTCTGGGCATCCTCGTGGCGGCCGTGTGGCAGAACGCCCACGACCAGGAGCAGCGCCATAACCGCGAGGTGAAGGCCGCTACCTACAAGGGCCGATCGGGGGCCGAGCTTCACATCGACGGCGTAGAAACAAACGTAGTCGCACAGTGGAACAGTGATCGCGACCGTGTCGTAGTGCAACTCCGCTCCTACTTCGATCGGAACGCTCGATTCCTTCGCATTGATGCCGCATCAGGTGAGATCGCGCAGAGCAGCCGCGGCGCAGATCGCTACCCCAGAGACCCTGAGATCAGCCTGCCGGTTCAAGACGCCCTCGCCGATGTGACAGTCCGCGTAGCGATCGGTGGCAAGACCTGGAAGGAGGGTATGGCCCCTCACTCCCGGACAGTGCGCCTGTCCCCGACCGGCATCGCGTACGACGCTGAGTCCGGCGAAAAGCTGCCGTCCGACCTCTGACGCACATACCGGCCCAACGGCCCGCATCCGACAGGGATGCGGGCCGTCGCCGTTTCCAGGCGCCGCGCCCTGCGCAGGACGCGGACCTTGATGATCCGCCGCTCGGTGTGGGTCGGGGTGCGGCGGGGGCTCGTGCGCGGGCGGCTGGAGCGGTCGGCCATGCTCGCCTCGCCGAGCAGGCGGTAGCGGTTCGCCCACCGCTTGGCCGTGGTCGGTGAGACCTGGAAGCGCTCGGCGGCCCGGCGCAGGGGCCAGCCGTCCTCGACGACGCAGCGGGCCAGACGCAGACGGCCGGTCTCGGTCAGGGGTGCATTACGGTGGGGCACGAGGGCCTTTCGTCGTTCGGTGCAGATGTCGCAATCCACACCGAACCCTCAAGGCCCTCACCCGTTCAAGCCCTCACTCTTCAGTGATCGCTGTCACCAACCTCCGGGGACAGAACATCTAGCCCTTGGACGCCGCGACTTCCCGCGCCCGGGCGGCGAGGTCTTTCACTGCGCGGGTCTGGGCGTACGGCGCGAGGCTTCTACGCATGCCCACGAAGTGATCGTCGCCCCGGACGGACGACACGTGCTCGTATTCATCCAGGAAGCGGAGCCAGGACTGGCACGCGGCGTCGACATGCCCACACCGTAACTGTCGCTCGGCCAGGACGGCGTACGCGTGTACCCGGCCCTGCCTCTCCTGGGCGGGCTGGACGCGGATGGACTGCTTGAGCGTGCGGATGCTGCCGGCGTGGTCCCCCTCCTCCATCAACACGTGCGAGACGTGGAAGAGGTAGGCCGTCTCGTCGTAGCCTCCGATGGCGTCCTTCCCGCTGTCGGCCTTGGAGAGCGCGCTTTCGGCTTCCCGAAGTCGGGCGTGTGCCTGGCGCCTGTCTCCCACCATCGAGGCCGCATGCGCTTGCTGACCCCGCAGAAATGCGACGAGCCGTGGGCCTGCGGACGGCGCGGCCTCGGCGGCGGAGTCCGCCAATTCGAGAGCCATCCGCCCGTGACCGAGGCTGGACGCTTGCAGGGACATCCCGCGAAGCGTGCGGCAGTACGTCACGTGGTCGTCCGCCTCGCCGGCGAGCTTCAGTGCCTTGGTGTAGTACGTCTGCCCGAGGCCGTGGGCTTTCTCGTACATGGCCATCCAGCCCGTCAGATACGTGAGGTCCGATGCGGCGGCCAGGATGTCCCGCTTGACGGACTCTGACGCCTGCGCCCTAAGCCACGGACCGACGGTGTTGACGAGGAACGCGGCCGCCATCGGTCGCGCGTGCCCGGCTCCGAACTCGTCCAGGATGTCGGCGATCCGCTCGGTCATGGACCGCACGGCCCGGACCTGGGAGACACCGATACGGGTTGTCGCCTTGCTGGCCGAGGCGGGATCGCTCGCGGCCCGCGATGTCTGCTGGAAAGCGGGCACAGCGAGTGCGGCGGAGAAGAGAGTTGTGGTGAGGAGCCTTCGACGGGATGGGTCCATATCAGCCCTTCCTAGGTTGATTAACTCCTCCACAGTGTCGACGGGTGGTGAGCCGTCGACGGACGCGGCGGGTTGAAGGCCGGCTTCTTCGTGCGTGACCGGGCGTCCCAGGCGGGCGGAAAGAGCCTCGAGGATCAGGGGCCTGACCTCGCTTTTCGGAGGCGTGCCAGCGATCCAGTGCGCTACGGCCGTCCGGTCGTACGTGAGTTGGAGCCCAGCTTGCGGTCCTAGCCGATTGACTTGTTGTGCCAGTTGCGTGCGCGTCCATCGTGCCTGGTCAAGCAGATCGGCCAGGGCGGGATTCGGCGTGCGCTTCCTCGTGGCCATGTACTCAACTCCCGACAGCTCATGGCATTCACGGTGTTCACGGTCGCACCTCCCATCAACGGTACCCGCACAGCGTCATTGGGCGGTTACCTCTTGTGAGACTTTCCGAGCGATCAAGCTGTGGAAGCAGGCAAGATGAGCAAAAGCACCACCAAGATCGTGAGCGGGTACCAGTCGGCCGCTCCCGATCGGCTCTTGTTGGCAGCCGCCGGCCGCACCCACGTGTGTCTGAAGGGGCGGCGGGACGGCATCCCCCGTGCCGAGCGACACCCCGGCATCGGGCGCTGGCTCTTGGCGGCCGTGGAGGACCCGCTGTCAGCTGAGGAGGAGTGGGAAGGCGCCGGCCTAACCTACGTGCCTTGCGGAGGCCTGTTCACCGCCATCCGCGTGCCCGGCTTCCTCGTCCATGCGGCTGTCCAAAGCCGCGAGCCCGCGAAGGTGGACGCGTTCTTGGCGGACGCCCTGGCCGGTGGACCGGTCATCGCCTCGCCCGGCCTGAGCCGGTACTACGTGCTCGTCCCCGCAGGTGCCGCCCAGAGGTGGCGACATTCCGGCATGGAATGCTTGCCCAATCGCACCCTCCTCGCGGTGCCCGCGATGACGCTGACCACGTACCGGCCCGGAGTGCACTACTGGTCCGTCCTCCCGGAGACCCCTGGTGGCCTGTGCAGCCTGGGCCGGGTCGATGCGCTCACCAGGTACGGGCAGCGGAGATGGGCGGAGGGTCGTCGGTGATGGCCGTAACGCTGGAACGAACGCTCCTTGACGCGCGGTCCCGTCCGCTGCCCGGGTTGAGGGAGTCCTCACCGATCGCCCGCTACTTCGTGCGCGGCGTGCTGCGCGGCTGGGGGCTGGCCGGCCGGGTCGAGGATGATGCCGCGCTGGTCGTGACCGAGCTGGTGAACAACGCGGTCCGGCACGCCCGGACGCCGAGCCTGCGGGTCACCGTCTGCCGCACGACGGTGTCGACGATCCGTCTGGGCGTCATCGACCTCGTTCCCGCCCGCCTGCCGGTGCTCCGGAAGCCGAGCGAGTGGGACATCAGTGGGCGGGGTCTCGCCATGGTGGACGTCCTGGCCAGGAACTGGGGGTACTCGCGCTCGCCGTGGGCCAAGTGCGTGTGGGCCGAGCTGGAGGTGCCTGATGCCTCCTGAGCAGGATCGGCCGCACTGGCAGTCCGGTGACGTGCCGATGTGGCACAGCCGCACGGCTCAGGCCGTCTACCTCGCCGTCCTGGTGACCGTAATGGCCGCGGTCGCCCTGCAAGTCGCGCTCGGATGATCGCTGTGCTCGTGCCATGGATCACAGGTGACTGCTGGAGATGCGAGCGAACCGACCTCCTGGTGACGTGGGTCGGGCCCGTCCAGTGGGACGGCCAGCACGCCCCGATCTACCTGTGCGAGAGCTGCCTGATCGCAGTGGAACGCCGGGCGCACCTGCACTTCCTGGGGCACCGCCCTGACCTCACGCCGCCTGCCACCGTCGCCCGGCCCCACTACCCCGCTCTCCCGCCTGAGAGGACCCCCATGCAGACCCAGCAGGACCCCCAGATTCAGCTCGTATCCATCAGCCTGAGCGGGTTCGGTATCCGCGCCACCGCCGGTGGCCGTACCGGACTGGACGCCTGGCGGATCATCCGGCGCAGGTACCCGCGCGTCGCGCTCGCCGCCGCCGGATACGTGCTGCTGCTCGCAGGCGGCTTGATCGCGGTCGTGGCGGCCCGCCTCGGGGCCTGATCCCTCCTCGTCACACGTCCCTACCGGGAGGTTGCCTTGACCGCTCGCACACGTGCCAAGCAACGCGCCGGCGTCCCCGTGGACGTACGGGCCGCCGACCGGCGAGACGAGTGGGAGACGTCGTGGTACCGCGAGCGGCTCCGTGACCCGGCCCTGATCGACGCCGGCGTTGTCGTCGCTGTCGGCAGGGTGGGCTACCTGGCGGTGCCGGTCGGCGGGACGCGGCGCGGCGGCTACATCAGCACAGGCGACCGCATGGCCGTCGACTGTCTGCGGGACGCGCTCACCGGCCGGCCCGGGTTCCCGCGGGTCCGGATGCGCTGGTCCAAGTGCCGGAGCGCGTGCCATGTCGTCGCCTGGGGCGAGGACCCCCCGGGCGCGGAGGACGACGACCAGGCCCGGGGCGAGTTCTACGGATACAGCGAGCAGGCGATCCGCGCGTTCGTTGCGGAACTGGCTCGCGGCACGAACTGACCCGCCACGAGCGGGCTTGACTCCGCTCCCGGCTGCCGGCCCTTCCACGGGCCAGGAGTCGCGAGCGGGCACAACCCCGGCCTCGGCCCGCATGGGCTGCGCCGGGTGCAGGCCCCGGACGGCGCCTTGCTCTCCGGGTGGACAACACACCGAAGGATGGAAAACACATGTCGAAGGCACAGGAAGCAGCCCAGAGCACGGAGACCGTGGCCGACGCGACCGACGTCGCCGAGCTGGTCGACACCTCGGCCGTCGTGCGCAGCGAGGACGTCGAGCAGCAGGAGTGCTTCACGTTCTGATCCGGCTCGAAGGGGGCGCCCGGCCGGCAGTGGCCGGGCGCCCGCCTCATCTGCGTCTGGAGATCGCATGATCCACGTCTACACCGGGCCGACACTGAGCCCGGAAGATCCCGCCCTGCTGAGCCTCGCGTTCAGGGTGCTGCCGCCGATCCGGCACGGTGACCTGTTCGACCCGAAGATCAAAGCCGGTGACACGGTCGTCATCATCGACGGCGTCTACCACCAGGCGCCGGCCCTCCGACACAAAGAGATCATCTGGGCGCTCGGTCGGGGCATCCGCGTCATCGGCGCGGCTAGCATCGGGGCACTGCGGGCCGCCGAGCTGCACGAGTGCGGCATGATCGGCGTCGGCTCCGTGTGGCACGCCTACGCGGGCGGCCTTCTCGACGGCGACGACGAGGTGGCCGTCGCACAGTCCACCGAGGGCGACTTGCGGGCCTGCACGTGGCCGATGGTCAGGGTGCGGCAGGTCGTCGGCATTGCCCTGACCCGGGGTGTGATCGAAGCCGACCAGGCTGACCGGGTCATCCTGGCCCTGGCCGGCGTCTTCTACGCGCACCGGTCGCTGGACGCTGTGCAGCGGGTCAGCCGGGGGGAGAGCGCGGCCCTGGCCGAGTGGCTGACCGAAGCGCTGATCCTCGACCCGCACTTCGGTGACGTGAAGCGGGCTGATGCCCTGGAAGCTCTGGCGCTTGCCCGCAAGCTGAGCAGAACCCCGGTCGAGCCCGTGAAGGGCCTGTTCTGGTTCACGCGCTGCTTCCGCCAGTGGGCGAACGCCTTCGCCGCGCAGGACACGGAGCAGGGCCGGTTGCCGACCGTGCAGCGGGTCCACTTCCAGCAGATCTTCGACCCGGAGTTCAAGTCCGTCTGGTGGGAGTACCTGGCCAGCTTCGGCGTGTCCGAGCTGCCGCGGACGCTGGCCTGCGCGGTGCTTCACCCGCGCACCGACCTGACCGACGAGGCTACGGCGGCCCGGCTTCTGGTCCGCGAGACCGAGGCCGACCGTGCGGACGTCGCGCGCTACGCCGCTGTCACCGAGGCGGCCGTTGAGGCGGACTGGCAGTTCTTCCCTGAGGCGATCAAGGAGTCGGTGGTGCGCGACATGCTCGCCGCGGTGTGGAAGACCGGCCCGGACGGGCTGGAGCAGGAGGCCTGGCTGCGCGGTCTGCACGGAGTGCGTGAAGCGGTCGAAGCCGCCCGCCCGTTCACGCTCGGCTTCCTCCAGGACCAGGGGGCGCTCCGATGACCGGTATCGCCCTGCCCGGCACCGTGCGTACCCGCCGGCCCGAAGACACCTGGGACGCGCTGACGGGGGAGGTCGGACAGCTGGGCATCACGCGGGTCGCCCGCCTGACCGACCTGGACTATCTCGGCATCCCCGTGTGGACGGCCGTGCGCCCCTCCGCTCGCACGCTGGTGACCTCCCAGGGCAAGGGAGCCACCGACACCCTCGCCAAGATCTCGGCCGTCCTGGAGTCCGCCGAGCTCTGGCACGCGGAACAGCCGATCCCGCAAGCCGAGAGGGCCACGCACAGCCGGCTGCGCCCGCCGTACCCGATGGGCGCACTGCCGGTGAAGGTGGATCACCCCGGCGTGGCCGACATCGAGTTGAGCTGGACGACCGGCCTCGCCCTGGTCAGCGATGACGACGTCATGGTCCCGGCCGACCTTATTCACCGCGCCCCGCACCAACGCGTGCCGAGGCCGGAGGTGTTCGTCGTCACCAGCAACGGGCTGGCGTGCGGCAACGGGCGCGGTGAAGCGATGCTTCATGGCCTGCTGGAGACGGTGGAGCGCGACGTGCTGCACCGCGACCACGCCACCGGCGGGAAGTGGCGCACGCTGGTGGACCCGGCCTCGATCACCGACTCCTACTGCGCGGATCTGGTCTCCAAGTTCGTCGATGCCGGGATGTGGTTGGAGATCACCCACGTCGCGAATCCGTACCGCAGCCCGGTGTTCGCCGCCTACATCTGGGCCGAGGACTACCCCGTAGTCTTCGCCGGCTCCGGCTGCCACACCCTGCCGCAGGTCGCCCTGTCCAGGGCGCTCACCGAGGCCGCGCAGTCCCGGCTGACCTGCATCGCCGGCACAAGGGACGACCTGGAGTCGAACGAGCCCGCATTCTCCGTACAGCCGGGCAAGCCGGATCTGGCGGACCTGCCCACGGTCGACTGGGGGCAGTGCGTCGGTCTGCACCCCGAACCGGACCCGGACGTGGACCGGCAGCTCCGCCTGGCCGCCGCCACGGTCTACGCGGTCACCGGCTACGAGCCGATCGCCGTCACCCTGCACGACTCGCAGGCGTACGCGGCGGTGAAGATCGTCAGCCCCGGCACGGAGATGCGGATCACCCGCTCCATCCCTCGCACCAGGCAGCGCCATGGGTAGCCCCGGCCTGACCGAGCGGGAGCGGCAGACCGCCCGCGTGTACGACGCGATGCATGCCGCCCGAGCGCACAGCACGATCGCCGACGACCTGTACGCGCAGGCCATGGGCGACCTCTACCCCTACGAGCTGGACGCGTCCAGTTCCTGCGACTGGCCACTGCTGGGGACGATGGTCGCCAACCTGCGGATGGAGCCCGGCCACCAACTGGTGGACCTCGCCTGCGGGACGGGCGGCGCCGGCCTGTGGCTGGCCCGGGCCCTGGCCGTGTACGTCACCGGTATCGACGTCTCGGCCACGGCGGTGCAGCTGGCCACCGGCCGCGTCCCGGAGTTCTGGGTGCCGGCCGAGCGCGCGCGGTTCGCGGTCGGCTCCCTGGCCAGGACCGGACTGCCCGACCGGTACGCGAACGGGCTGATCTGCGTAGACGGCCTGGGCTTCGAGCACGACCGCAGGAAGTCGCTGGAGGAGATCCGGCGCGTCCTGAAGCCCGGCGCCCGGGCAGTCCTCACTTCCAGCCGCCCCCGCCTCAGCTCGACTCTGCCCCCCTGGGAACAGCAGGCCGAAAACGTCGGTCTGGTCCTCGAAGCGGAGCAGGAACGCCCGCACGAACCACCGATGTGGCAACGGCTCTACACGCTGTGGGCAGAGCATGAGGCGGAGCTGCGCGCGCAGCTCGGCGACGCCCAAGCGGAAAGCATGCTCACCGAGGCGCGCACGCGGGGGCCCCAGCTTCGCGAGCGCCAGGCGCTCGTCGTCACGTTGAGGCGCCCCGAGGAGTGACCGGCGCTCACCGCACGCCCCTTGGTGGCCGCCCGGTTCATGTAACCCCCTGACGCCCGCCCTGGCCGGGTACCTCCCGGACACCGGACAGGCCGGCCGCCGGAGTGCTCCCGTGCACCCGGACCGGCCGGGGCGGCTCCACACCCGCTGATTCCTGGAGGATCACGTGACCGCTCGCCCGATCATCAACTTGTACGAGAGGGAACCCGGCGGCACCCAGCGGGAATGCGCGCTGTTCCGTGAGGCCGCTAGGTTCCTCATGTCCACCGGCGTGCGCGTCACCCAGCTCGACGCGAGAACGGCCGAACCGGACGAGATCGCCTGCGCCGTCGTCGCGGCGATCCACGAACGACGGATGAGGGACCGCTGATGACCACCCTGGACGTGCTGACGTTCAACCTGAACAATCCGGGCCGCGTACGTGCGGAGCGGCAGCTCGCCTACCTCGCCCAGCGGCCCGAGCCGGTCCTCGTCCTCACCGAGACTGCTGACTCCGCCGGCTGTGATCTCCTCGTCCGCCGGTTCGAGGCGGCCGGGTACCACGTGACGTTCCCTCTGCCCGGCCGTGGCGAGCGAGGCGTCATGGTGGTCTCCCGCCTGGCGACCCGCCCCGGGCCGGCGAGCACGGACTACCTGCCGCACCGCTGCGTGTCCGTCACGGTCGACACCGACGAAGTGGCGCTCGACGTCATCGGGCTCTACGTGCCGTCACGGAACGCCACGGAGGTCAAGCTGAGGAGGAAGCGGACGTTCCTCGAGGAGTGCGAGCGCAGCATCCCCACGGGCACCGAGGGACTGCGCGTGGTCATCGGGGATTTCAACATCCTGGAGCCGACCCACGTCCCCCGCTACCGGTTCTTCCAGCCCTTCGAGTACCAGTTCTACACGTGGCTGTACGCGGGCGGGTACTTCGACGCCTTCCGCAGCCTGCACCCAGACGCGCTGGAGTACTCATGGGTGGGGCGGACCGGCGACGGCTACCGCTACGACCACGCTCACGTTTCCGCCGGCCTGGCGACCGCGATGCGGGGCTGCTCGTACCTGCATGAGGTCCGCGCCGGTGTGAACCGGCTGACCGACCACTCGGCGCTGACGATGTCCCTGGCGTTGCGCCCGGTCCAGCCGCTGCGTGTCCGAGACCCTGTCGTCGACACCGTCACGTTGCCGGCCCTGTTCTGAACCCACCACGAGACACGAGGAGAACCTGATGACCGACCGGACATGGGACCGGGTGCAGCGGCTGCGCGGCTGGCTGGACGAGGAGGCGCCCCCGGCCGCTGCCGGTGACGTGCGCCTGCTGCGCATCCTGCAAGATCTAGGAGGAGATGGGTGAGGTCGCGGAGGCGTATCACGGGGTGACCGACGCCAATCCGAGGAAGGGCGTCTCGCATTCCTGGGACGACGTGAACAAGGAGCTCGCCGATGTCATCGTGACCGCGATGGTCGCGCTGGCGACGACAACCGACGATCCGGGAACGCTGTTCGCGGACCACCTCGACCATCTCGTTCAGCGTGCGCTGCCCGAAGGTCGAGCGTCACCACCCGGGTCAGTCGTTGTACCTGGGCATCCCGAGATGGAACGGAGATCACTGCATGTCTCGTCATGTTGCCGTCTACGGAGCCGGTTCCTGGGGGACCGCGTTCTCCCTGGTACTCGCCGACGCCGGTTGCGAGGTCACGCTGTGGGGGCGCCGGGTGGAGCTGGTGGACGCGATCAATGACACCCGCAGCAACCCGGACTACCTGCCGCAGGTCAAGCTGCCGGACAACGTCCGGGCGACGACCGACCCGGCCGTGGCCGCGCACGGCGCTGACATCGCGGTTCTCGCTGTCTCCGCCCAGAGCGTCCGTCCGCTGCTGGAAGGGTGGGCCGGGCAGTGGCAGCCCCGCACGGTGTTCGTGTCGCTGATGAAGGGTGTAGAGCTGGGCACCGGCGCGCTGATGAGCGAGGTCATCGCGGAGACGACGGGTGCGCGGCCCGACCGGATCGCCGTGCTCTCCGGCCCCAACCTGGCTGCCGAGATCGTCGATCGCCAGCCGGCCGCCAGCGTCGTGGCCTGCGCCGATGAGGGCACGGCCGTGCTCGTTCAGAAGGCCTGTCACACCTCGTACTTCCGGCCGTACACGAACACCGATGTCCTCGGCTGCGAGCTGGGCGGTGCCATCAAGAACGTCATCGCTCTGGCCGTCGGCGTGACCGACGGTATGGGGCTCGGTGACAACGCCAAGGCAGCTTTGATCACCCGCGGGCTCGCTGAGGCAACGCGGCTCGGTGCCGCGATGGGCGCAAGTCCGCTTACTCTGGCGGGCCTGGCCGGCATGGGCGACCTTGTTGCCACCTGCGCGTCGAAGCTTTCGCGCAACCACAGCTTCGGCTACCGGCTCGGACTGGGCCTGACCGTGGCACAAACGCAGGAGCTGACCAAGCAGACCGCGGAGGGCGTTGCGTCCTGTCAAGCTGTCCAGGGCCTCGCCGAGCGTCACGGCGTCGAGATGCCCATCATGCAGACCGTCGTCGACATCATCCACGGCGGCCAGGACCCACAGCGTGCCGTGCACGCCCTCATGTCTCGCGCTCCCAAGCCCGAAACTCCGTTCCGGCCGGGCACCGCAGACGACTGAGATGCCCTGCTGCCCGGCCAGCGCACGGTCCAGGCAGCAGTCCGGACCCCCGCGTAAGCGTCGGAAGCGGAGGCCGGGCCCTTGCAGCCGGCCGGCTGAGCGCGAGCTCGTCGTGGTCCAAGGCCCGGGCGTGCGGCCGTTGTGCGCCGGGTGCGGGGCGGGGGCCGGGGCCAGGCGGCGGGTGCGGGCCCGAGCGCAGGGCCACGCCTCAGGCGCGCAGCCGCCAGGACGGGTGCCGCTCATCGGCGGCAGAGCCGGCCGGCTATCCCGGTTCCGCAGCCGGGCCTCGGCTGCCGCCGGTTCCTGGAGCCCGCGCAGGACCCGGCGTGTGGTCCGGCGGCTTTCTCCGCTGGACGTCGCCGCCGCACTGACGGCGTCAGGGCGCGGAGGTCCCGGCCGACGCGCATCCAATGCGGCGCCCCGATCCCCGGCCGCGGCGCCCATCTCGCCCCTCCCTTCCCTGATGGCGAGCCCTGAGAAGGGCCACCTCACACTCGTGCGTGGGCCAGACCTGCTCACATTGATTCCCTACCCGGAGGCCATCGGATCGCTGCCCGCACGGGTGGGAGGAGGCGGAACTGCGTCGGCCGACACACGCGGTCGGTGCCGGGGTGCTACGGCCGGGGGGCCACGGCTCCGCTTCGGCGGACGCGGGTGGTGGTTCGCTTGTAGAGGCGGGTTCCGAGCGTGCGCCACAGGAGGCGGGCGGGGGCGGGCATGTGCGAGAGGAACAATTGCCGTTCCTGTGCGGTCGTGTCCTCCAGGATCGCGCCGAGGAAGATCAGGAGTTTGGCCTTGGGGACGCTGCGGCGTCCGCGCTCGCCGACCTCGGACCACTCCTGAGCGGTGA
>NZ_JBEZWU010000054.1:0-18410 GCF_040637655.1 Streptomyces sp. NPDC028722 | reverse complement strand
CAGGCCGCCTCGGGAGCGTCCGAGGGCCGGGCTGCGGAGCCCCCTTTTCGAGCACCGGCGGCATGCTGGTGGGCGCGGACGATGGTGGAGTCGACTGACACCAGCCAGTCGACGTCGCCGCCGGCGTCCGCCCGGGACTGGGCGGCGCGAAGCATCCGCTCGAACGTGCCGTCCGCCGCCCACCGGCGAAAACGGGTGTGCAGCGTGGCCCACGGCCCGTACCGCTCAGGCACATCCCGCCAGGCCGTCCCGGTACGGAACTTCCACACGATCCCGTTGAGGACCCTGCGGTCATCCAGCCGCTTGCGCCCACGCGATGACACGGGCAGCAGCGGCCGGACGAACTCCCACTCAGCATCGGACAGTTCATGGCGACGTATCACCCGACCATGATCCACCACTCAAGATCTTTTGAAGACACTGCCTAGTGGCGGCCCGACGGCGAGCCTGCTCGCGAATGCGAAGCTGCCACCGGGCGCGGGGAGCACACCTTGACGCCGCGCTCGTCCCGGTCCACGGGACCATCCCCGCGGGCGCGAGGAGCACTCGGCCGTGCTGATGGCCGTGCCGTTCAGGTGGGGACCATCCCCGCGGGCGCGGGGAGCACGACACCGACAGGGCGGTCGCCGCGTTCCAGCCGGGACCATCCCCGCGGGCGCGGGGAGCACCGACGAGGCTGCCTCGGCTCCGCCCGCCGGCCGGGACCATCCCCGCGGGCGCGGGGAGCACTGCAGGGCCTCGGACAGGTGCTCGATGGCCTGGGGACCATCCCCGCGGGCGCGGGGAGCACATCGTCGGGGTCTGGAACAAGGTCGCGGGTGCGGGACCATCCCCGCGGGCGCGGGGAGCACTTGTTGTACTTGTCCATGGTGACGTTGGTCGAGGGACCATCCCCGCGGGCGCGGGGAGCACTACGACCCGGACACCGGTGACCTGGTCGGGCAGGGACCATCCCCGCGGGCGCGGGGAGCACCAGGGCAGAGGCGAGACGGAACAGCTCGGGTTGGGACCATCCCCGTGGGCGCGGGGAGCACGACAGCTCCACGGTCTACGCGGCACTGGGGGAGGGACCATCCCCGCGGGCGCGGGGAGCACCTACGTCTGCGCCTGCCAGCTGGCGTTGCTCTTGGGACCATCCCCGCGGGCGCGGGGAGCACGCAGGCCGCCGCCCGGCGCCCGTTCATCACGGGGGACCATCCCCGCGGGCGCGGGGAGCACCCACGGATGTGGTGCGGCTGTCGGTCGTAGGTAGGACCATCCCCGCGGGCGCGGGGAGCACCCTTCGTGAACTGCGGCTTTGTCACGGGGACAGGCCGCTGTGAGTAAGTTTCATAGATTCCCGCAAAATGTCACAAAAGGAATGAAGGGGCTATCCCCGTCTTCCGAACCGCCGTCGTTTGGAGGCGTTGCTCCAGCCTTTCCCAGGAGTAGTCGTGGTGATTGAGGGGTTTTGGGTGTTGGGGCGGCGGATCAGGGTGAGGCCTTCCTGGTCGACTGGATGCCACGCGTGATCATGGGTGCGGAAGGTGAAGCCTTGTTCGTTGTTGGTTGTGTGGGCGAGAAGGGCGCGGCCTTGGCCTGCGTATTGCTGGACTTCGTTCCAGAGCAGGTCGCGGATGCGTGCGGAGGGGTTGCCGATGAAGACGCCGGCGGAGATCTCGAGGAGCCATCGAGTGAGGAAGCCTCGCAGGCCGGGCGGGCAGTTGGTGAGGACGATGACGGTCACCAGGTGAGGTCCGCGTAGTCGCTGGCGTCGTGATGGTCGGTTCCGTCACCGTAGTTGCGGCCGGCGGGCACGGTTCGGCCGCCGTCGGTGTGGAGGGCGACGACGTCATGGTCGTCGTTCGTGGCCTCGGTTGGGGCTGTCTCTGGTAGCAGGAGGCGTTTGATGTCGTTGACGCAGCGGTCGAGCAGCGATCTTTCGTTGATGCGGTCCCGCAGGGCGCGGCGGGTGCGTGAGCCGATGTCCTGCTCGTCCTGGGCTGCGATGTCGAAGGCAAGGGGGATGCCGATTTCGGTTTTGTACAGGTCGGCGATATCGAGGACGAAGGACAGTTCGTGGCCGGAGTGGATGAAGCCGAGGGCGGGGCTGCAGCCGAGGGAGGCGACGACCGCGTGGGCGATGCCGTACATGCACTGGGCTGCGGCGGTGATGGCCTGGTTGACCGGGTCGCCGCTGGTGAAGTCGCCGGGGGTGTAGCGGCGGCCGCGCCAGGGGATGCCGGTGCGGGCGGACTGGGCGCGGTAGCAGTCTTTGAGGCGGCTGCCTTCGTGGCCGAGGAGTTCTTTGCGGGTGAGGCCGGTGGGGTCCTCGTCGGGGAAGCGCAGCCGGTACATGGCGCGGGCGACGGCGAGGCGGTTGCGGGGGTTGGCCCATTGCACGGCTTGTGCTTCGGCGAGTGCGGAAGAGCGGGTCAGGGCGCGGCCGCCGGCGTAGTAGCGCACTCCTTGTTCTCCCACCCAGCAGACGGCGGCGCCGGTTTCGCCGAGGACGCTCATCGCCTGGTGGGTGATGCGGGTGCCCGGGCCGAGGAGGAGGGTGCTGATGGTTGCCGAGGGGATGTGGGTGGTGCCGTCAGCGTCTTCGGCGGTGATGGCGTTGGCATCGCGGTGGACGGTGCAGCGTTCGAGGTAGATGAAGGAGAGCCGTTCACCGGTGCGGGTGAGGTGGCGTGGGGTGAGGGCGGAGCGTCGGGAGACGGTGGTCACCGGTTCACCTCGCCGTGGGTAGCGGGGCGAGGGTGAGCAGGCCGCAGCCGTAGGCCTTGGCCTTGCCGATGCCCTGGGTCAGGGCGCGGCGCAGCAGGTGGGGGTCGGTGACTTCGAGGCGGCCGTCGAAGGTGACGGTGACGAGGCTGACGGGCGGCCGGCGGCCGCGCTGGGGGTTGGTGTGTTTGTCGAAGGCGAGGGTGCGTTTGTCGTGGACGGTGAGTTCGTAGCGGTCGCCGTGGTGGGGCTGGCTGGTGTGGGTGGTGCCGCTGGGCAGGAGCCGTGTGGCGTGCGTTTTTTCCAGCACGCGGAAGCCGCAGGTTTCCTGGCGTTTGAGGAGCCAGCCCATCTGGTGCGTGGGGGTGAGGTGGGCGGTGCGTTTGGTGGGTTCGTCGTCCTTGCGGCGGGCGTGGTGGACGGGGTTGGCGGTGAGGCGGAACGCCCAGCGCTCTTGGGTGGTGAGCCGGTCAAGGAGCGGGCCATAGGGGCGGCTCTGCCAGCCCGGCTGGTTGGGGTCGGCGGCGGCCGCTGCGGGCCAGCCGGCCTGTTCGACGAGGTGGGTGAGGTCGGGCCGGTCGGGGCTGACGATGTACAGCATGACTTCGGCGCGGGTGGTGTGGTCCAGCCGCCACAGCACGCGCGGGCCGTCTGTAGGGGGTGTGTCGGTGGGCAGCAGGGCCGGGAAGGACGACATGACGGCGGCGTGCATGGCCTGCGGGGAGGACAGCAGGCGGCGGGCGCCGGAGCGCGCGGTGTTCACGCGAAAGCGGGTGAGGTGCATCAGGCGCTCTCTTCGTCCAGGGCGTCGAAGGGGTCGTGGCGGGGCAGGTGCCGGGCGGAGGACGGGTGGGGGATGCGCACGCTGGAGGCGACCTGGGTGCGCAGGGCGTGGCGGCGGTGTTCGGCGGCGAAGCTGAGCGGCTGGTCGCGCAGCGTGTCAGCCATGTGCTGCTCGTGCTCGTCCGCTTCGCGCAGGACGGTCAGTTCGACCTCCTCGTGGCCGCGGTGGTGTCTGCGGTACCAGGGTGAGGCCTGCCACGGCTCCCGGTGCAGTGCGTGTAGCAGGCCGGCGTCCTCGTGCAGGCTGAGTTCGACGGGGCGGGAGGGCGGGCAGGAGCGGCGGCCGAGGAACGGCGGGTAGACGGGGTTGCGCAGTGCTGCGTGCAGTGCTGTGAGCGTGTGGTGGTCGCCTTCGAGGGCGGCGACGAAGACGGCGTCGGCGAGGTAGAAGCGTTCGGACAGCGGCATGGATTTGCCGGTGACACCGTGGTGGGCGGTGTGGAAGTCGCGGATGCGGGTGCCGGGTTGGTCGATGCGTACGCCGAAGCGCAGGGCGGCCAGCGGCGTCAGTTTGTCGTCGTTGCCGCGTTCGATGCCGGCGGCGGCGGCGAGCAGGCCGATGACACCGCTCTTGGTGGGGGCGGACTCGGTGGTGCGGCGGGTGAAGCGGGCCGCGGCCCCCCAGGCTTGCAGGGGGCCGGCCAGGAGGAGGGTCAGCACGCTCATGCGGGCTTCTCCAGGCGTTCGGCGGTGGCCTGGCCTACGGCCGTGACGAGTTCGCCGAGGCTCGCCGCCTCGGTGCCCAGGGCGGCGAGCTTGTGGGTGTTGGGGCCGACGCGGAGCACCCAGGTGAGGGTGGAGTCTTCGTCGCCGTAGGCGCGCTCGATTTCAGGGATGTACTGGGCCAGGCGCTCGGACGCTTCGCGGACGTAGCCGCCCGTCTCCCCGCGTACCGGGTCTTCGAAGGCGGCGACGAAGCTGACGGGCCGGGTGGTGCGCATTTTGACGATCACGGCATCGGGCAGCGTGTGGTGCCCGAAGGTGTTGATCTTGCCGGTGGGCAGGGAGGCGACGAAGCCGTGGACAAAGGCCTCCACGGCCCGGCGGACCGGGTCGGTGCGCGGCTCGTCCTCGCGCAGGCCCTTGCCGAGGTTGGCGGCGAGCTGGTGCACGCCGAGGGCGGCGTAGCGGTAGAGGGTGGCGGAGTTGAAGTCGACGGTGCCGATCATGCCGGCGCCGGTCTCCTCCTCGGTGTTCTCGTCGTCCACGGCCGTGTAGTAGTCGGACTCGTTGTCCACGCGGTGGACGCTGAGGGCGTGGGCGACCTGGACGGCGGCGTCGACGTTGATGTCGGCGGCGTCGGCGACCATGCGGCCGAACAGGGCGATGTCGACCGAGTGGTGGCTGTCGACGAGCTGCTTGGCCTTGCCCTTGTTCTTCTTGTCCGCCAGGTAGGCCGTGATGTCGGTGGCGCCGTCGACGGCGAGGCGGGCCAGGGCGTCGAGCTGGCGGGCGCTGAGGAACACCAGGTACTTCGACTGCGGCGCCGGGTCCGGCTCACCGTCCTTGGC
The DNA here is from genome assembly GCF_040637655.1 of Streptomyces sp. NPDC028722. NCBI lineage: Bacteria > Bacillati > Actinomycetota > Actinomycetes > Kitasatosporales > Streptomycetaceae > Streptomyces > Streptomyces sp. NPDC028722. Next base: position 13,350 of record NZ_JBEZWU010000054.1, on the reverse strand, counting down.
GGCGCTCGTCTTGCGCTTGGGCACCTCGGTCTTCAGGCCGGCGGCCTTGACCGTCTCGTCCGCGATACGCAGCGCGTCCTCGTGGGAGAGGGAGGTGTCGAGGTCGGTGATCCGGGCAGCGACCGCTTCTACGATCTTCTTCGTCCGCACACCGAGTTCGCTCGCGTCCAGCAGGTGCTCGTCCTGGAAGTAGGTGCGGGTCGCCCTTTTCCAGGCCTGGCTGGAGACGCGGGCGCGCGGCACTCCCCCGTACACCGCGCTCTTGGGGGCGCCGGTGTCGTCGCGGTTGAGGTTGCTGGGCGGGACGGTCTGCAGAGCGTGCACGTCGAGGAAGATGCGGTTCACGAGGCGTCCTTGTCGGTGTCCGTGGTGCGGGCGGTGATGTCGCGGTCGGCGCGGGCTGAAGGTGCATCGTCTGTGCTGTTGTGCCAGGCGTGGAAGGAGCGGCCCCACTCCCTGCGGACGGTGTCCGCGCCGCCGGGCCACTGCCAGGTGTAGAGCTGTCCGGCGAGCAGCGCGTGGTCGAGTTCGATGTCCCTCTGGCGCAGCAGGACGACGATGTCGCGCAGCCGCTGGGCGCAGGTGGCCAGGTCGGCGGCGGTGCCTGCGCGGACCAGGCGCTTGTGCACGGGCGTGTCGATCTCGCCGGGCTTCATCATCCGCCGCACCGCGGCCCCCAGCCCGCGGCGGCTGTCAGGTCGGTCGGGCTGGTACATGCCGGTGCGACGGGACTGCTGGTGCAGCGCGTACAAGGTGAGGGCGACGTGCAGGGCGTCCTCGGCGTGCTCCAGTTCCCGCTCGCTCAGCGGCCGGGCGCCGTCGGGGGTGTGGTGCAGCGGGCCGGTGTCGATCAGCGCCCACAGGTCGGGCAACTGCCCGGCCGGCCGCCCGGCGCCGCGCCGGAGCCGGGCGAGGGAGGCGACAGCGTGGGACTCGTCGGCGAGATAGCCGCGCTGCCAGGCTGTGATGTGGCCGGCTGCGAGGCGGGTCACCCGCTCGCGGGGGGTGACAGGCGTGGTCAGGGTGGTCATGCGGATGCCTTCACGGTGGTCTCGTGCGCCGGGCTCATGTCCGTGGCCGGCGGCGTGTCAACAACATCGGGGCTGCCCAGGCCCCTGCGCAGGGTGGCACGGAACCACTTGCCGGCCAGGTCGCAGTTGAGCCAATCGGTGCCGTGTTTGAGCTGGACGGTCCGGCCCTGCCACGCCGCGTTTCCGGCCGCGGCCATCATTCGGTCCCCGATACCACCGGCGATCTCACGTACCTGCTGCTGCCAGGCGGTGCGGCGGGCGTAGGGGTCGTCGGTGTCGGCCAGGCCGGCGAGCCAGGCGCGGTAGGGGGCCTCGAGGAGGCCGTAGGCGAGATCGCGGGCGGTGGAGCGGGGCCCCTCACTGTCCGCGCCGGCCGCCCGGGCCAGGTCGGCGGCCAGGTCGCCCAGCGCGTTGACCGCGAGATCGGCGTCACCGACGGCGGCCACGGCCTGCTCGGCATAACGCCGGTCCCGCTCGTGCAGCAGAACAACGGCCATGGCCACGTGATCGTCGATGATCTCGTCGATCACGGACTGCTGGGTGCCGTAGCGGGCGCCGACGGTCCTCGTCCGCACCAGGAATCCGCGCTCCAGCTCCCCTTCCGTCACCAGGCGGGCCACCCACTCCAGGACCCCGGGCCGCAGACGCTCGGCAGGCTCCGCCCCCTGCGCCGTGCCTGCCTCACCGGCGACGAGGGCGCCGATCCCGCGCCAGGCGGAACGCTCGGGAGCGTGCTCGCGCGGCAGGTAGACCGGCGTCTTCTTCAGCTTCTTCTCCTGTGCCCTGCTGCGCCGCCAGGCGCTCATCGGCTCCCGGTGCTGGCGGTCACGGGCACCGAGCGGGTCGCCGTAGCCGAGAACGACGCCGAGCACCCCATCCTGATCGAAGTGCAGGCGCAGACGCCGCGACTGCCACGTGTACAGGTCCCGCACGCCTGTAGGGGCGCGCTCGGCGCCACCCGGGGCGCACGGCGGCCTGCGCCACGCCGGAGCGTCCGCGTCGTCGATCTCGAGGTTGGCGGTGTCGGCCGCGATCAGGTTCAGCAGCAGCGTCTCGCGCAGGGTGCGGCCCTCGACGAACACCCCGCCGAGGTTGCCGGCCCAGCCGACACCGAGCGGATAGACCTTGCCTCCCTTGGCACGCGCATCGCCCTCCACGCCGGTCTTGATGCCGGAGGTGTCGTAGGCGTGGGCGTGCACGAGCCAGCGGGCCGCCTCGGCGAAGGTGAGCCGCTCGACGGTGGGCATGCGGGCGGTGAAGAACGGCTCGCCGTTGGGGACGTCGGCCACGATCCGGTTGAGGGAGAACACCTCGCCCTGTGCCGTGCGCAGGCCGGCGGTCTGGAAGAACGGCGCGTCGGCGTCCAGCAGATCGAACCGTGCCCGGTGCCGGTCGAGGTACGCCCCGACCGGCGTGAAGCAGGCGTCATCCGCCCACAAGTCGGCCCAGTCGTCGATGTCGCGGGGCCCGTCGAGCGCGTCGTGCACGACGGCCAGCAGCAACCGGATAAGGGCGAACTCCTGGGTGGGCAGGTCACCGACGACCCGGCGCAGACCATCAGCCTGTTCGAACACCTCCCGCAGCGACACCTCCTGCTGACTGCCGTCCCGGCGAAGCACGGGAATCCACGGGCGGGTGGTGAGATCGAACGACAGCACTCCCCCACCACCACTGCTGCTCTGATCGATGTCAGGCACGGGTCACCTCAAGACCGTCACTGGGGCTGTACCGGAGGATGAAGCCTGCCAGGCGGGTCTGACAGTCCTCGTCGAGCGGCAGGATCAGCTGGCCAGCGAGCCAGTGACTGTCTTTCACCTGCCAGGCGGGAATATAGAGTTCCTCGAGTTCGTCGATCGCCTGATCCATCACGTCGGCGTAGCTGAACTGGATCGGCAGTCGCAGCCCGCAGCTGGCCGCAGCGCGGGCCGCGAGCGTGGTCGGCACCTGGTCCGTGGGAAGGGGCAGCCCGGCCAGCGGGCGGCCCTTGCGGTCCGGCTTGAGCCACGGCAGCGTCGCGAGGGTGCCGTCGGCGCGCCGCTGGACGACCACGACTTCAAGGCTCTCGCGGCTGTCGCGTACCTGGGCCCGCCCCTGGCGGGTGTCGTCCGCGTCACCGACGCCGGCTGCGACCCAGCCGAACAGCGGCCGACCAGGGCGGGCGGCAGCATCCAGACGGAACGTCGCAGCCCGCTCGGCCTGATCCGCGCGGTGCTCCTCATGGCGTGTGCGTGCAGCCTCAAGCGCCTCCTCCCAGCCGGCCGGGGCGTCGACGGTGTCGGCGTAGGCGTGCTGCACCAGGGGGCTGATGTCCGCCGGCAGCCGTACCGGCCGCTGCCGGCCGCCGTCGAGGTGGGGCAGCAGGACGGCGGCAGAGCGCAGCAGCGCGTGCGCCCCGTACACGGCGAGCGAACCGCGCACCGGTGCGGGTACGGGGGTGTTCCAGTCGACGCCGGTGAGCAGGCAACGTGCCTGGCGCAGCTGCTCGGGCCGCTCGGTCTGCTGGTGGCCGCCGCGCAGGTGGCGGTGCAGGCGTCCCATGCGCTGCAGCAGCAGATCGACCGGGGCGAGGTCGGTGACCAGCAGGTCGAAGTCGACGTCCAGGGACTGCTCAGCGACCTGGCTGGCGACGACGATGTGCGCCGTCTGCGGGCGGTCCGTCTTCGCGGTCGGTGGGCCGAAGCGGGTCAGGAGCGCGGCGTCCTTCTCGGCGCGGTCGACGTCGACGAAGCATGAGTGGGCGACGGTGACGTTCTCCTGCCCGAAGCGCTCTCGCAGCACAGCCGCTGCCTGAAGGACCCGGCGAACGGTGTTGCGCACGACCAGAACGCAGCCGCCCTGGACGAGCTCCCTCTCCAGCCGGTCCGCCAGGACGTTCACGTCGTCATCGAGGCGCTCCACTTCGACGTCCGTGCTACGGCCCGAGCCGGCGGGACGCCGCATGAGCGGCGCCCCGCCCGGGCGGACCGTCGTCAGCAGTGGATAGTCGCCGGCCCGGGCAACAGCATCGAAAGGGGCTTTGGTCGCGCTGGCGGCCTTGCCCGCGTAGGCCTCGGCCAGCTGCCGTCGGCGGCCGGCGGGCAGCGTCGCGGACAGCACCACCACCGGCACCCGGTAGGCACCCAGCCAGGACAGCACCCGGTCGAGATAGACGCTCATATAGGTGTCGTAGGCGTGGGCCTCGTCGATGACGACGACCTTCCCCGCGATCGCCAGGTGACGCAACACCAGGTGGCGGCTCTTGAGCCCGGCGAACAGCAGCTGGTCGATGGTGCCCGCCACGAACGACGACAGCATGGCCTTCTTCCGCCCCCGCAGCCAGGCATGAGCGACGAGTTCGGCCGCAGCGGCACGGCCGGGATCCGACGGCCGCCACTGCTGCGTGGCGTGGCCGTCCACGTCGACCTCGGCGATACGCCGGCCGCCGCCCATCAGGTCGACGAAGTCGTCGTTGAGAGCGGCCTTGGAGTGGGCGAGCAGCACCGAGTAGCGCGCGGCGGGCGGGGTCGGAAGACGGTCGAGCCAGTGCAGCAGGCGGGGGAACATCGCGTTGCCGGTGGCCATCGTCGGCAGCGCGAAGAACACCCCGCCCGCCCCCGACCGCGTGGCGAAGATCTCCGCCACGGCGAGCGCGGCTTCCGTCTTCCCCTCCCCCATCGGCGCCTCGATCACCATCAGCCCCGGCTCGTCCATCTCCCTCGCCAGCGCGACAGCCGCTTCCTGCACCGGGCGGGCCCTCGCGCCCGCCGGCAGATCGAACCGGGAGGCGAACAACTCCGCGACGTCCCCGGCCGGCTCCTGTGCCCGCCAGGGACCGGGCAGGTCCAGTGCGCGCCAGGCGGCCGCCATGCGCTCCGTGCCCGTGCGGGGCACGTCCTGGGGGAAGTAGGGGAACAGGTCGCTGTTACTGGCGATCCAGTCGCAGACGATGACCACAGCGGACAGCAGCACCTGCACCGGCTGCGACAGTTTCACCAACTTCCAGGCCGCCAGCCGCTCAACGACACCGAACTCCTGCGCGCAGGCCTCCAGCAGCTCATCCTGCACCTGCTTCCACAGCACCCCGCTCGCACCCTGCGCGCGCAACAGATCCGGATGACGCTCCAAAGCCTGGATCTGGCCGTGCTCGGGCGGCACACCGTGATGCCCGCCCACCACCACCGTGAACTGCCCGGCCTGCTTCACCGTCCAGCCATGGCGCTCCTCCAGCCACCAGCCCAGCAGCACCTGCCCCGCCAGCCCGTGCGGCGCGAACCTGCGGTCCGCGCCCATCGCCTCCCGCGAACGCATCTCCAGCCCGTGACCGCGCATGACCTGCGCCAACTCATCCACCTGACAGGCGAACGCCGGCGTCGCCTTCCCGATGTCATGCACACCCGCCAGCCACACCACCAGCCGGCGGGCATCCGCCTGCCCACCCGGCAGCCCACCGGCGATCAGCCTGCGCACCGACAACGGCAGCCACTCATCCCACAACCGCCCCGCCACAGCGGCACAGTCCTCCATGTGCCGCCACAACGGCAGCCAGCCATCCCCCTCACGGTCATGCTTGGCCCACACACTCAACACCGGCCCGCTCAACCGGGCACGCAGCCCCGCCCGGCCGCCCCCCTCACCAGTCATCCCAGATGAATACAACACCCACACGCCACGCGAAGCCGGTTGCAAAAAACGAACAACAACCGATCAACACCGTCACGGGAAACACCCGCCACGATCACCTGCATCACCTCGAACACGGAACCATCCCCGCAGGCGCGGGGAGGACGCCACTTCGGAATCGGCGCGGGACTCACGGGTGGGACCATCCCCGCGGGCGCGGGGAGCACGGGTGGACGGTCCGGCAGGACGGTTCGGCCGAGGGACCATCCCCGCGGGCGCGGGGAGCAATGCGCTCCTGCTCGGTGAGGGACCGGGACCATCCCCGCGGGTGCGGGGAGCACTCACGGACGTCGGTGAGATCGCTGCGCAAGTCGGGACCATCCCCGCGGGCGCGGGAAGCACAGGTTCTGCGGGTATCCGGAATGCCGTTCAACGGGACCACCCCGCGGGCGCGGGGAGCACCACTTCACGGCCTCCTTGCCGACGGTTTCGGTGGGACCATCCCCGCGGGCGCGGGGAGCACATTGTCAACTTCGCCGACGAAGACACGATCATGGGACCATCCCCGCGGGCGCGGGGAGCACGGTGTCCGGCATCCTCGCCCAGATGCGGGCCGCGGGACCATCCCCGCGGGCGCGGGGAGCACTTCGCGTTGGCCGCCATGACCGGCATGTCCTGGGGACCATCCCCGCGGGCGCGGGGAGCACGCCACGTAGCCGGGCAGCCACTCGGTGGCGTAGGGACCATCCCCGCGGGCGCGGGGAGCACGGCAGGCCGCCGCACTGGCACGGTCCGGCGAGGGGACCATCCCCGCGGGCGCGGGGAGCACTTCACCTGAGCGGCCGGCGCCTTGGGCGGGGTGGGACCATCCCCGCGGGCGCGGGGAGCACTGGGAGACGCGCACCGAGGCGAAGCGACCACGAGGACCATCCCCGCGGGCGCGGGGAGCACACGACATAGGCCGCGCGATCAGCCGTGATGCTGGGACCATCCCCGCGGGCGCGGGGAGCACGTGAAAGGGAGGTTCGACGCCGTAAGGGCGCCGGGACCATCCCCGCGGGCGCGGGGAGCACTACCGGCAGCTCGGCCGGCGCTGGCTGGACCGGGGACCATCCCCGCGGGCGCGGGGAGCACAGCGTGCCGGCCGCGGTCGTCCCGAGGAGCTGGGGACCATCCCCGCGGGCGCGGGGAGCACGCACCCGGCCCGCTCACCAGCATTTTCGCCCCGGGACCATCCCCGCGGGCGCGGGGAGCACAGCGGCACTGCGGGCCCTGGCGCGCAGGTCGAGGGACCATCCCCGCGGGCGCGGGGAGCACAACCGGCTGTTCGTCGCCTACTGGCTCAAGTCGGGACCATCCCCGCGGGCGCGGGGAGCACGGACTCGGCTTGGCATCGGCGGTACCGCTGGAGGGACCATCCCCGCGGGCGCGGGGAGCACTCTTCGTGAACTGCGGCTTTGCCAGAGAGAAAGGCCGTTGTGAGCCAGTTCCACTGATTCCGGCAAAGCGCTGTAATGAGCATGAAAGCAATCATTTTGGCGTACCTAGTCGGCGGGTGGCGGCCTGCTGGAGGAGGTCGTGGAGGTCTTGTTCGGCTTGGGAAGAGCGGGCGGGGAGGGTGTCGGCGACGTCCGGCCTGCTGGCCGCGGCGGCCAGGAGCCCCTTGATGCGCTCGGCGAAGTCGTGTCCGGGCAGGGGGAGTTCCATGTCGGGCTCGCGGAGGTAGCCGACGGTGACGGCGGTGGGGACGTAGGCCATGAGGCGGGTCACCGCTGTGGTGCGGTCGCGGACGGTCTGCTTAGCCAGGTGGCGCAGGATCCGCAGGATGGTGGTGGTAGAGGTGCTGGTGACGGGGTGGAGGGCTGGTGCCCACTGCCCCACGGCCGTCGGCCTGGGTGCGGAGGCGGGGGGCGGGGGTGGTGGTTTGACGTCGTCGGTCTGCTGGTGCCACCAGCGGGCCGGGGTGTCTTCGTCGGCGGCGAGGTGGTGGAGGTAGAGGCAGTAGGCGGCGGCCGGCTGGCCTGCGCCGGCGGCGTACTGCCACCAGAAGCGGGCGCCGTCGTCGGTGTCGGTCAGTTGCAGTACGCATGCCAGCACGAGCGCGCTGCGGGGTTCGGGGACCTGTTCGGTGACGAAGTCGGCGATCTCATGGGCGGGGGTGTGGGAGACGAGGGTCTCGCACAGGGCCCTGAGGTCTTCGGCGGCCTCCGCGGCCGCGCGGCGCCTACCGGACGCCGTCGGTCGGTCGTGGGTGTCGGCCGGGGGCTGCGCGGTGCGGGCGGCCGGGCGGGAGTGGGTGTCGACGATGTCGCGGGGCACGGTGCGTTCCGTGGCGAGGCGGGCCCGGGCGAGGATGCCGTCGATGCGGTTCATGTCTGTTCCCTTCGGGTGGGCGGCGGTCACAGACTGTCGTCGAGGAAGCGCCTCGCGTGGCGTTCATCGGACAGGACGGTGGCCAGTGGGAGGCCCAGGAGCTGGGAGACGTCCTCGGTGGCCATGCCGTGCAGGGCGCGCAGCACCATGACGTCGAGCTGGTTGTGGGGCAGCCGGCCCATCGCCTTGAACAAGGCGATGGACTCGGCGATCTGTTCCGCGGCCTCGTCCTCATCGGTGAGTGATCGCAGGGCGACCGTGTCGAACGCGGCGGCGCTGAACTCGGGGCGGCCGTCGATGTGCGAGGTGCGGGTCATGACCGCGGTGCGCAGCACGGTGAAGGTGTAGCGGCGGGCGTCGCGGCTGGCGAGGGCCTGGTCCCACGACAGCCAGAGCTGGTCGTAGGTTTCCTCGAGGGCCGCGTCGCAGGAGGCGCCGATCAGGAAGACACCGCCGTAGAGGCGGTAGCCGCCCTCGGTGAGGTCACGGAACGCGGTGAGGTCCAGCGGCGGGGTGGCGCGGGTGGCCGTCATCGTCACGCGGGCGGCGCTTTTCTCCACCCAGGTGCGGGACTTGTTCTCCGTCTCCAGCGCGGCCTGGCGCCACAGCCGGTACAGCGGCCAGAAGGAGACGCCGAGAGTGACGGCGACGTCGTAGAGGAGCTCCCAGCGCGGGTAGAGCTTGCCGCTCAGCAGCTCGGAGATCTTCGGTTTGGAGATGTACACGGCCTCGCCGAGCCGGCTCATCGTCAGGCCGGTGGAGAGCGCGGCGGCGAGGTAGGCCTCGCGGACCGGAACGAGCCAGGCCCGGTGTGCGCTGGAGACGTGCGGCGCGATCGGGCCGAGCGGCCGGCCGGGGCGGCCTGGACGCCGCCCGTTGGCGGTGCGGCCTCCCCTGCCAGAAGGCTTCCCGGCCCGGGCCGGGAAGCCGGGCCCGGCAGGCTTGTCCGTCGCGTTCTGCCTGGGCGCGGCCGGCGGGCCGGCTGCGCCGGCCGGCTGCGGCTCGCCTGGAGGAGGTGGTTCGTCGGGCGCCTCGGGCGGGTCGGAGAAGCGGTTCATGGCGCCTCCTCCCCGCTGCTCTGCACGGCCGACGCCGGCCGCCCGGCCTCGCAGCCGGCCTGGGTGCGCGCCGCCTCGAGCCCGGTCTGCGGGCGGGCGGCCCGCACGATCTGCTGGACCGTCAGCCCCAGCGCCGGAGCGAGGACGGCAATCGCCGCGACCTGCCCGAACGCAACCATCACGACGCTCCACGTGAACACGATCGCCGTGGCGAACGCGATGAGGAGCCTTATCCCTTTGCGTTCCATCAAGTTCCCTTGGTTCTCGGTCTTCCCTTGCCGCCGGCCGTCCGGGGACCGACAGATCCCCGAGCCGGGCGGGTGCCACGCCGCCGCTGCCCGGAGAGGTCAACCAGCATGTACTCAGCAGCAGTTGCTACGCCAAGTGATCACGGATTCACGGAACAATGCCGGTCGCGGAACAGCCCACGACGAACAGGGACGAACTGCCGCCCGAAGGAAAACGCCCCGCCCGTTCGCTCTGGGGTGGAAGTTCCCGGTTCTCCTTGCAATCCCGCGTTCGACCGACGTCAATGGAGCCAAGGCACCCTTGAGGTGTCGGTCTTCCATCCGGGAGAGCCCGCCCCCGTGCCAGAACAACCGGGGGGCGAGCACAGCGTTCCCGCCCGGCCCGGGGTAAACAGGCCGGGCGGGAACGCACCGTCCACTCGGGACATGCTGAAGGTAGCCGACCGCGCCGACAGCACGCCCCCACTGCCCTACCCGCGCTTCCGTGCGCCCTGCGTACCACCCCCGGCCACCACACGGTCCCGGCGGCCGCAGCCGTGTGCACGGCGGCCGGGACAAACATCGGGCCCGGCCCCCGGCCGGGGCATCCTCCGGCGCCGTGAGGAGGGATGGCCGGTCGGCGGAAGCGGCCACGGTGCCAGCGAAGCCGGTATGACCGGGGGATGGACGCCCTACCGCACCCTCGTGTATGAGCACGCGGGCACGATCGCGCGCACCCACCTGCACCGGTAGGCGCCACCCGGGCCGGCAGATGACGTATCGCAGCCGGCTCGATTTATGGACGACGGCCGGCGGGGAGCACCAAGGCGACGTGCCTCAAAACGGGCGGCGCTAGCGCACCGGGCCTCACCCCTCTACCGTCAGTAGAGGAAGGCGGTAGAGTCGGGACATGGCAGCAGACGAGACGAGCATCAAGGTCAGTACGGCCGCGCGGGACCGACTCGCCCAACTGGCGGCGGAACACGGCACAACCATCCGCAGCCTGGTGGAGGACCTCGCGCAGGGCACGCCGACCCGGGCCGAGTACGCCGAGCGGGCCGAGCTGGCCCGATCCGAGCTCGCCTCCGCCCTGGGCAGCGCGCCGAGCCCGGAGGCCGAGGCCAAGGCCCGAGCCCTGCTCGAGCGCCTGAGCGCCGCCTCCCACGGTCCGCGAGCAGCCGCGTAGTGGCGGCGATCGCGGTCGTCATGGACCACACGACCGCCATGGCACTGTACGACCCCAAGGACCCGTTCAACGAGGCCGTCGCCGCGTTCTACGTCCAGGCCTCCGGCGGGCTCGGTGACCTGTATGCACCGGTGCTGTCGCTGACGGCCGGCGACGCCGAACGACCCGGCCTGCTCTCCTACATCAACGGGCTGCGGTTCATCCGGATCGAGGCGTTCGACACCGACGCCGCAATCACCGCCACAGAACTGCTGCGCTTCGGGCACTCCTGGGCCGCCGTCCACGCCATCCACACAGCCCGCCCCTCCCCCGCCCACCCCACCGGCCGATACCTGCTCACCCTCACCCCCAAGGCGTACGCGGGCACCGGCGTCCAAGCCGTCCACCCCGGCCAGTAACCACCGCCATGCCGACGGACGACCGCCCTCCACACGCACCCGACACCCGAGCCCTGGCCCGCGGAACCGCGCGCCGGGCACGGGCAGCGGGGTAGGCGGACCAGGAGGCGCCCGGGCAGTCGCCGCAACGTCCCGGGGACCATCCTGCGGGCGCGAGGAGCACGCACGGGCGTTGGACCGCCAGTCGTTCTTGATGGGACCATCCCCGCGGGCGCGGGGAGCACTGCGGGGCCGGCCCGCGGGGCGGCGGCGGGTCGGGACCATCCCCGCGGGCGCGGGGAGCACTGGGAACTGGAGATCGCCGACCTCACTGGCGCGGGACCATCCCCGCGGGCGCGGGGAGCACTGCGGGGCCGGCCCGCGGGGCGGCGGCGGGTCGGGACCATCCCCGCGGGCGCGGGGAGCACTCGTCGCCAACGAGCACGGGGAGATCGGGCCCGGGACCATCCCCGCGGGCGTTGGGGAGCACGACAGCCCGGCCCGCCCGGTGCAGGACGCCCGGGGACCATCCCCGCGGGCGCGGGGAGCACGAGAAGATCCTCCGGCTGTCGTGGGTGATCGTGGGACCATCCCCGCGGGCGCGGGGAGCACATCGATCACCTGGGTGTCGATGTCGTCGGTCGCGGGACCATCCCCGCGGGCGCGGGGAGCACGGGAGCGCCGCGCTCGTCTGGGTGATCGCCTGGGGACCATCCCCGCAGGCGCGGGGAGCACGCCGCCGCCTGCTACTCCCTGTACACCCAGGAGGGACCATCCCCGCGGGCGCGGGGAGCACTGTCCACGTGGTCTGTGGTGGCGGCCGCCACCGGGACCATCCCCGCGGGCGCGGGGAGCACGCGCCTCGGAGCGTGACCGCGTTGCCCGTGATGGGACCATCCCCGCGGGCGCGGGGAGCACTCGGCCGGGAGGTCGTGGCGGCTGGTATCGGTGGGACCATCCCCGCGGGCGCGGGGAGCACGAGGTCCTGCGGGCTGTCGCAGCGGACGCAGCGGGACCATCCCCGCGGGCGCGGGGAGCACACCACGGTTCCGGTCGCCGAAGCCGCCGCGCTGGGACCATCCCCGCGGGCGCGGGGAGCACCCCGAGCAGGGCAGCAACCCGACATGCGCCCAGGGACCATCCCCGCGGGCGCGGGGAGCACTTCGAGTCGTTCCCGCCGGCCGGCTTCGGCGCGGGACCATCCCCGCGGGCGCGGGGAGCACATCGTCGACCACGCGCCCTTCGTGGGCGTGGCGGGACCATCCCCGCGGGCGCGGGGAGCACCGGATCCTCGGTGCCGGCCCCGCCGGCCAGACGGGACCATCCCCGCGGGCGCGGGGAGCACGTGCGCGTCGGAAATCCTGCGCGCGGCGTCGAGGGACCATCCCCGCGGGCGCGGGGAGCACCCAGGCCCGCCTTTGCCGGACCGACGCGGACCGGGACCATCCCCGCGGGCGCGGGGAGCACGCGACGTGCACGGCCACGTCGTAGGGGCCGTTGGGACCATCCCCGCGGGCGCGGGGAGCACAGGTCGGGGGTGGCGAGGCGAGTGCGGAGGGCGGGACCATCCCCGCGGGCGCGGGGAGCACTCTTCCTGAACTGCGGCTTTGTCACGGGGACAGGTCGGTGTGGGCCAGTTCCACGGTTCCCGGCAAACGTCGCATAGGAGTAAATACACTCATTCTTTCTGCCGTATTGCCCGTTATTTGGATATCAACCCCAACCGCCCTTTTCGCACATTAGGCGGTATGGGACTCGAGAGCGTGGTTCCACCCGCTGCGGCTCGTCCAGCAATCTAGCCGCACCCCATGCCCCGGGGGCCAGGAAAGCCGCCTAGACAGATGTGGTCCGCGCTCAGCTCCAGACGCGGGCAGCGGTAGGCCAGGTGGCCGGCGCCCTGAGCGTGGTGAGCCCCGAAATGGCATCTCCGGGGCTCACCTCGCTCATGGCCGAACAACCGCGTTCCCGCCCGTGATCACTCTGCTCGGACGGATGCGCCGTAGCTGTCGGTCTGGAGCAGCGCTGCGGCTTCCTGGGGCGGTGCGGTCCATACCTGGATGAGGTACCACTCGGTGACGTCGACGGCGTCGGGTGTTGTAGCGGTTGAGCCAGCCGAACGCGTCGAGGCGGGTTTCGCGTTCACTGGACCAGATCTTGAGGCCCTGGAGCGTCTCGCGGGGTGATAACGCGGCGCCGGGCGGACGGCGGTATGCGGGTCAGGCGGTCCGGCCGGGTCGAAACCGACGCAGCGCGGCCAGCAGCGGGGCAAAGCCGGTGAGAAGCGGGGCGGGCAGGGCCAACGCCCAGTGCCACACCCGCAGCCAGGGAGGCGAGCAGCTCGATCCAGGCGCCGGCCTGTGGGGTCGGGGTCTGCGGGCACGGCCGGAGGCCTGGGACTTCGGCGCTTACGGCGCAGGAACGCGAGGCCGGGCGTTGAAGGGGCAGCCGGCCCGGGAGACCGGCCACGGTAGGGGCGGCGGCGATGGCGTTACCGAGCAG